>CANGJE010000008.1 GCA_947454305.1 Oxalobacteraceae bacterium | reverse complement strand
CGCGGTCCAAAATGGATATCTGCCAACACCGCTAAACCCGCTTCATTCAGTAAGCGTTTACGGAATTCTTCCGAATCTTTACAGCCTGTGAGCTTGCATGCCTCAGTAACATTTGGCCAAGCATAAAATGCACCGCCAGGATTTTTACAGGTCACACCCGGCACTTGGTTCAGCAAGCCCACAATCAAATCACGACGCTTATGGAAAATATCGCGCATGCGATTTGCATCGTCTTGTGGACCATTCAGCGCTTCGACACCGGCCCATTGCGTGATCTGCGACGCGCAAGATTCAGTATTAGTAATCCATGTAGTGAAGAACGGTGCCAGCTTTTTATTTGCAGCAAAGCCTAGACGCCAGCCTGTCATAGCCCATGTCTTTGAACAACCATCGGAGATGATGGTCCGCTCTTGCATGCCGGGCAGCGATGCGATAGAGACAAACTCACCTTCATAAATCAAACGGCCATAAATTTCATCGGCAAAAATCCAAATCTGCGGATGCTTGCGCAAGATCTCAGCAATCGCTTCCATATCTTTTTTAGGAATGATGCCGCCGGTAGGATTTTGTGGCGAGTTCAAAATCAGTAATTTAGTTTTGGGAGTGATCTTGTCCGCGAGTTCTTGTGGATCAAAACTAAAATTACGCGATTCACGCAAATAGATAGGTACGCCTACCGCACCACTGGCCTTGATCTGCGATTCATAAATCGGGAAGCCCGGAACCGGATAAATCACTTCATCGCCCGCACCGTAATCTGTCGTCGAGAGAATGGTGTAGGCAATAAAGGGTTTTGCACCGGCGGCTACCACCACATCATCCGCATCGACCTTGATTCCGCGTGTACGCATAAAATCATCAGCCACTGCCTGACGTAATTCGGCAATACCGGCCGAAGGTGTATACCCGTGACGACCTTCACGGATGGCTTTCACGCCGGCATCCTGAATGTTCATCGGCGTATGAAAATCAGGCTGACCAATACAAAATGAAATAACATCGCGACCTTCACGGATCAGCTTATTCACTTCTGCCAGAACAATAAAGGCGTTTTCTGTGCCCAAGCCTTGAGCGCGCTGACTGACGTTTGCCATGAAGTCTCCGAATATAAAATTGTAATTGTAGGTTTTTGGGCGTTGACAAGCAGCGATTCTAATAATCACCTTGAAGTCCGCCTGAAAGGTTCGCTATGCTACCAAGAGCTGTTTGAATGTTCTACTGTCAATCGAGGTAATCTTCTACATGTAAGCAATCAAATAGGCTTGAAATTAGCAAAGATTAACTTTTTAAAAACGTCTTGCCGACTACGAACGCTCATCGCCCTATCCCCTAAGAAAGGTCCACCCCATGCGTCTTTTATCTAATGTGCCGTTCCTCGCATCGTTTCTCGCGTCATCACTGTGTGTTTTGCTACCTTCTGCCCACTCACAAGAGTTAGTCGTGCGTATCGGTCATGCCGGTCCGCTCACGGGCAACATCGCGCATTTAGGTAAAGACACGGAAAACGGAGTGCGCATGGCGATCGATGAAGCGAATGCCAAAGGGATCAGCATAGGCGGCAAGAAAGTCAAATTTGTCATGCAGTCGGAAGATGATGCGGCTGAACCACGCCAAGCAACCTTGGTCGCGCAAAAACTGGTGGATGGAAAAGTCCAAGGCCTGATTGGTCACGTGAACTCAGGTACAACAATACCTGCCTCAAAAATTTATCATGACGCGGGCATCCCACAGATCTCGCCCTCGGCAACCAATCCTAAATACACACAGCAGGGTTACCAAAATGCGTTTCGAGTGGTCGCCAATGATGCTCAACTCGGCAGCGTGATGGGTCGTTATGCAGCACGAACACTCAAACTAAAAAATGTAGCGGTGGTGGATGATCGCTCGGCGTATGGACAAGGCCTTGCCGATGAATTTTTAAAATCCGCCAAAGCGAACGGCATCAACATCGTTAGCCGCCAATTTACGACTGACAAATCGACTGATTTCAGCGCCATTCTCACCGCCATCAAAGCCAAACAACCTGATGCGATTTTCTTTGGGGGTATTGATGCGGTAGGTGGTCCTATGTTGAGACAAATGAAGCAATTAGGTATTTCAGCTAAGTTTATGGGTGGCGACGGTGTTTGTTCAGAACAAATGCCCGTTCTCGCTGGCGAAGGACTGATCGATGATGTCGTCTTGTGCTCTGAACCTGGTGGCGTTGAAGATGCGCAAAAAAAAGTGATGGAAGATTTCCGCACTGCCTTTCGTAAAAAATATAACGGCAATGTACAGATCTATGCACCCTACGCTTATGACGCTACTTGGCTGATGATCACCGCGATGCAAAAAGCAGGCTCAGCCGATCCAGCAAAATATCTACCGATCATGGCCTCATCAAAATATCAGGGCGTGACTGGCTTGATTGAATTTGATGCTAAGGGTGATGTAAAAAATAGTGCCTTGACTCTCTACACGTTCCGGAACAAACAACGTGTTCAGCTCGCTGTCGTTCGGTAAAGTTAGCTTGCTGAAAGTTGTGTGAAACCGCGCAGAGCGTGTCGATCAAACACATAAATCAGCAAACGCACCAGGGCGTTCAGTGCTAAAGCTAAAAAAATTAGTATCAACGCCACGGCGGCCATTTGTGCTGTGGCGTTAACGTCAATCGCATTCATCAGTAAAAATCCCAGGCCGTGCTGAGCGCCAAACATCTCACCAATGATCACACCTAGTAAGGCAAGTGACGCACCTAAGCGCAAACCCGATACGATTCCGGGTGCCATGGCGGGCAACATTACTCGTCTCAACGTGGTGACGCGATCCAAGCCTAGCGTGCGTGCTGATTTCACATAATGCACGGGTATTTCTCTCGCAGCGCCTAACGTAAAAAGCATGATGGGCAACACACCATGGATAAATCCAAAGGCAATTTTCGATGATTGTCCGAGACCGCAAATTAATAGCACCATGGGATACACAGTGACCTTGGGCAGTGACGACGCTGCAATGATCAAAGGTTCAAAAATCAATCCGCTAGGACGGTGCAAACCCAGTATTAAACCCAGTGACAGTCCTACTGCACTTGCCAGCACTACGCTGACTATCCAGGAAGACAACGTGAAGTTTAGATGGGGGCCAATAAATCCGGTTCTAATTAACATCACTAATTGCTGCCAGGTCGCCTCCGGAGCTGCAACCGCATCGGTGCCATACGAGAGGCTTAATACATGCCACAAACCCAGCACTAAAAAAACCGCCATCGCTCTGTCAGCGTAGATACGCATCAGAAACTCCCCAAGGTGGCGCGATGCGCTAGAACACGACGTTCGATTTGTATCAACAGCCATTGCACCGAGGCTGATACGAAAATGACTAACAACATTAAGGCATACATCGTTCGGGTATCAAAATCATTGTAAGCAAAGGAAATAGCATGGCCTAGACCGCGTGGCGAGAGAATAAATTCTGCCATGATCACACCGATAAAAGCATACGTCGCTGCCATTTTAAAACCCGTCATCAGTGAGGGCAAAATAGCCGGTAATTGCACATGCAGTAAAAATGAAAAATGTCGCACACCCATGATACGCGCTGATTTATTTAACACTGTCGGTATCGATTGCAATCCACGAAGCATGTTCAACGCCACGGCAGAAAAGGCCATCAACACACCAATCGCAATCACTGGCCGCTGATTCAATCCCATAAACGCGATCAGCATAGGATACAAAGCAAAGACTGGTATTGAATACCACGACGACAGCACAGGATAGAGAACATCACTCAGGCGAGACCAACGATGCATCAACCAACCGAGCACCATACCAAGTACTACAGCAATCACTAGCGCCTGAAATGCTTCACTAAAAGTGATCGCAATATCAGCCACCATGGCATCTGAATGCAACAGCTTCCATAAAGTACGTACCATGACCGTCGGTGGCACCATTACTTGCGACTGCACCCAACCTAGTTGGCAAACCATTTCAAGCAACAACAGGAAACCCGTAATTAGTAGTAGCCGTATGCCGTCATATGATCGTCTGCGTAGCGCACTCATGCTTGCATTCGCATTGCGGCAATAGCCTCATCGCGCAACACCGCCCACAGTGCGTTAATGTGCACAGAAAAATCTGGATGAGTGGTGATCTCCGTATGACGGTCACGCGGCCAGCCTGTCACTAACTCGTGCCGCAGCAAGCCCGGACGCGCACTCATCACCAGTACACGATCCGACAGCATGACTGCTTCTTCCAGACTGTGTGTAATTAATAAAACCGAGGCGCCACTCTGACGCCACAGTTGCAATAGCTCTTCGCCCATCAACAAACGAGTTTGAGGATCGAGCGCAGCAAACGGCTCATCTAATAACAGTAATTGTGGTCGCATGACTAACGTGCGTGCCATCGATACGCGCTGGCGCATGCCACCGGAGAGTTGCGAGGGATAATGATGTGCGAATTCAGTCAGGCCAACTTGCACCAGCGCTTCTTCAACACGTAAACGGATTCGTTCTGCAGAAATTGTATCGCGACCATAACGCAAACCAAACGCGATGTTGTCTGATACGGTCAGCCACGGAAAACTCGCATCCTGCTGAAACACCATACCCACCTCAGGTGGTACGTGATCACTAACGATTTGGCCATCTAATTTGACTTCGCCATTGGTCGGTTGTATCAGACCCGACACACACTCAAGTAAACTCGATTTACCGCAGCCTGAGGGGCCGACGATAGACACGAATTCACCGGGAGCCACACTAAAACTCACCGGCCCAAACGCATGCGTATCGGCTTGCCCTGGGGCGCTATACGTCAGACTGAGTTGTTCAACCGCGAGATGTCCAGCCATTATTTTTTCAAGAAGCTGCGATCAATCAGCTTATTCCAATTCGGTGCGCTATCAATAGCGCCCGTTAGTTTTAAACCTTCTGCCATCGCATTCATACCCGCAAGATCCAATTCACCCGCACTCCAATATTTTGATTTGGCCATCGACATGATCGCTTCTTCCATAACAACAGGATCGAAGGAATAGGCTTTGGCGACTATCAGCGAGGCTTCTTTGGGGTTTTGATAAATGAATTCCACACCACGGCGGCGACCCTCGATGATGGCTTTCAATTTATCGGGATTAGCCTTTGCAAATTCCACGGTGGTGACACCCACGGTCTGAGTCAGATTATTTTGTGCCAGCATATCGCGCGCGAAAAACAGTACGCGGAATTTTGATTTATTTTGTGAGTAAATTGGCTCACCCATATACGCTGCATCAATCGCCTTTTGCTGTAAGGCAGTAATTTGCGCACCCACACTACCTACCGCAACTCGCTCTACACCGGTAATTTTTTGATGATCCAGCATGAGTGTGGTCAACATGTCAGTCACACTCTTAGGGGTGGTGTAACCGATTTTTTTACCTTTGAGATCTGCAATCGTTTTGAGTGGCGAATCAGGCAAGGTCACCCACACTTGATCAGAAAGATTTTGTACGCCACCGCAGACTATGCGTATATCGAGCCCTTCGCGCTCGGCGGCAATCGCTGCGCTCAACGCAACCTCACCAAAAGGCAAGCCACCCAAAATCATGTTGCGTACTGTCGTGCCGCCACCTTTAGAGCTAAAGATGCCGCTGATATCGATGCCGGCTTGGCGAAAGTAGCCGCGCTCCATCGCTACCGCATAGGGCGCACCATACAGAAGCACGCCCCAATGCGTCACAGAAATTTGCTCAGCGAGTGATGGGCCAGAGAACAATGCGAGTAGCAAGGCAAAGACATTAAACCGTCTAGTTAAATTGGCAAGCATCGCACCCCCCCCCTCGGGAAAAAAGGTATAAATTAAAAATCGATATGATTATTAATACAATATGTATTAAGCGGGCAACACACAGAAAAAATGTAATCGCCGTATTAAAAAATTAATCATGACTTTCTCCTCGCTTAGTACCCACCTAATATTAGGACACTTAGTACAAAATTCATACCATTAGTTCATTTTATTACTCAGGTAAGAATTTGGCCAATTCACGCTCCAGCGCTTTTGGGTCACTGGCCAATGCGCCATTAATCCAACCCGTCATGTCACCCACGTAAATATCTTCTTCGCCTTTTGCTAAACCCGCCAATATCGCCTGCGCGACTTCTGCTGGTGTATTTTTCGGGCCGTCATAGCCTTTTGCCATGTCGGTATCGACAGCCCCAGTCATCACGGACTGAACAAAGGTGTGTTGTGCGGCTAGCTCTGCGCGCACGCTTTCAGTCATACGTAAATTTGCAGCCTTCGATGCGCTGTATGAGCCGTAGGCAGGGATAGTGGCTTTGGCAACAATGGAGATCACGTTCACCAAAGCGCCACCGCCATGTGATTTAAGTACGGGCGCAAATGCGCGACACATCGCCAAGGTACCAAAGTAATTGGTTTCCATTTCGGCACGAGCAGCTTTCAGTGAATCGGCAGCAATGCAACCTGACGCATGATTAGCGCCTGCATTATTGATTACTAATTTAACATCGTCACAATGCGCGACAGCCGCTGCAATTTGCGCGTCATTCGTAATATCGAGCGCAATCGCTTCCACTTTGCCGTCACTGCTAGCGACTAAATCTTTTACACCATCGACATTTCGCGCTGCAGCATAAACTTTGCTGGCACCCGCTGCCACCAATGCCTGAACGATGGCACGACCCACACCGCGATTGGTTCCAGTAACCAGCGCAACTGTATTCTTGATATCCATTGCTTTTCCTTTTCTTGTCTTATTGTTTACGTGGGAGATGCTGATTTATTGCTTATTTTATGGCGAGCCAGCGCAGCTGTGTGACGCGGGACCAAGCCAATTAACGGTTTAACTGCTATCCATTACTCGAGAAATATCACGTTTTTATTTAATCATTGCTTATATAGGATAGTCCCGCCTGCCTATGCTAACGTAATGGACCTTACGGAGCATACATTCCAGTGCAAAATTAACGTTGAACTATTTGAACCAACTATTACAAACAAGGACGACCTGTGAAAAACTCTGCCTCCCCTTCTATAAAAACGCGCAACATAAAAATTGAAGCTAGCGATGGCAGCGGAAAATTCAGCGCTTATCTGGCTAAACCCGCTACAGGCAAAGGTCCAGGTTTGGTGATTGCGCAAGAAATTTTTGGCGTCAATGCCAACATGCGTGAGATTGCTAATTACTATGCTGAAGAAGGTTATGTGGTTTTAGTGCCTGATTTATTTTGGCGCCAAAAGCCGGGGGTTGAACTTGGTTACACACCAGAGGATTGGCAAAAAGCCTTTGGCTATTTTCAGGGCTTCGATCAAGACCTCGGTGTAGAAGATATTCAAGATGCCATTACTACATTGCGTGACATGTCGGGTGTCAGTGGTGATGTTGGCGTACTGGGTTTTTGCCTCGGCGGCAAACTCGCTTACTTAGCCGCCTGCCGTACTGACGTGGATGTAGCGATTGGCTATTACGGTGTGGGTATTGAAGATGCGTTAGATGAAGCAGATGATATTGAATGTCGCGTTGTCTTGCACATTGCAGGTTTAGATAAATACTGCCCTGAAAAAGCACAAGAAAAAATTAAAAAGCGTTTAGGGAAACGTGAAGGCTTTGAAATTTATATTTATCCCGACGCCGATCATGCATTTGCACGCCCTAAGGGTGAGCACTATCACAAGGCATCGGCCTTAATGGCCCATCAGCGCAGTGTCGCTGCCCTGCGCGAAGAGATTGGCCCTCACTTCGATTTGTCTGCATTGTGGGATAAACACTGTGAATATGAATTCGGTACCCGCGATGTGGATGCGACTATGAGCACCATGGTCGCTGAACCTTATGTGAATCATATTCCGACCATGACGGGTGGCGTTGGCTACCAACAGCTACATCGTTTTTACAAACATCATTTTGTGAACAGCAATCCACCGGATACCTCGCTGATTCCTATCTCACGTACGGTCGGTGCCACACAAGTTGTCGATGAAATGCTGTTTTGCTTTACCCATACCTGCGAAATACCCTGGATGCTGCCCGGCATACCGCCTACAGGTAAGCGCGTAGAAATTCCTTTACTCGCCGTCGTTAAATTCCGTGGCGATAAGCTATATCACGAACATATCTATTGGGATCAAGCGAGTGTGTTGGTACAAATAGGAAAGCTTGACCCTCATGGCTTGCCTATTGCCGGCGTTGAAACCGGACAAAAACTTTTGGATGAATCGCTGCCATCGAATACCTTGATGGCCGCGTGGAAAAATTCAGAAGGCAAATAAAAAAGTATAAAAATAAGCCTGCCGTCGTCGCCATGACGACGGTGCAATCTATTACATCAACAGAGACACACAGCAATGATCATCGAAACACTGCAGAACCCACGTCCGGCGGTCTTCCCAGACAATCCGGGATTTGGTCGTTTGTATACCAACCGTATGTTTACTCAGCATTACACGCAAGACAAAGGTTGGCACGATGCGCGCATAGGCGCATTCGGCCCTTTACCTATGCATCCCGTCGCGCAGGTATTACACATAGGTCTGGATATTTTTGAAGGTACGAAAGCGTATCGTCGGCCGGATGGACACATCAATTTATTTCGCGTTGATCGCAATATGGCGCGACTAAATCGTTCTGCAGTGCGACTGGGCATGCCAGAAATTTATCCCGCAACGCACATTAATTACATTGAATCGCTGGTTAAGCTGGAGCATGAATGGGTACCCCGCCTGCCCAACTGCACTCTCTACATACGACCCGTGGTTATCAGTACCGAAGAAACGTTAGAAGTACGCATCGGTCGAGAATTTTTACATTACATTTTTCTCAGTCCGGTCGGTCCGTATTTCGCAAATGGATTCAATCCAGTCGCTGTTCATATTTCGCATGAATACGTGCGTGCAGTGAAAGGCGGCACCGGGGAAGCAAAAACAACCGGCAATTATGCCGGTACGGTCGCTGTCGCTGAGCAAGTGCGTCAACACGGTTATCAGCAAGTGTTATGGCTGGATGCGATCGAACGCCGTTATATTGAAGAAGTCGGTGCCATGAATATTATGTTCGTGCGTGACGGCAAACACATCGTTACCCCTGCACTCTCGGGCAGCATCTTGCATGGCGTGACACGCGAATCAGTTTTACAGCTCGCTCCTGATTTAGGTTACACCGTGAGCGAAGAACGCATTGATGTGGATGAGATGCTGGCCGATATACAGAAAGGCCGCATCACTGAAGCCTTTGGTGTGGGCACCGCTGCGGTGGTTTCGCCGGTGGGAAAATTTGGCTACAAGGGTAAGGAATACCGCATCAATGATGAAAAATCTGGGCCAGTTGCCACGCATTTATATCAGGCGCTGACTGACATTCAATATGGCCGTGTGCCCGATCCGTATGGCTGGATACGCACGCTAAAAATTGATTGATGCATTCATATAATTCAAACGATAAAAAATTTTGGAGAACCACGCAATGACGTATGAAACGCTGAGCTGCGATTTATCTGAGCAAATCTTAACCATTACTCTAAACCGTCCCGACAAACTGAATGCATTCACCGTCACGATGGCGAATGAATTAATTTCAGCATTCAATGCAGCGAGCGAAAATGATGATGTGCGTGTCGTCATCGTGACCGGTGCTGGTCGTGCGTTTTGTGCGGGTATGGATTTAGCTGTGAGTGGGAATGTGTTTGGCTTGGATGAAACTCAACATCCGACCATGAAAGATATGAACGAGCGGCTGGATGACCCCGTAATCGTTAAGGGCGTGCGTGATACCGGTGGTCGAGTTTCGTTAGCGATTTTTAATTGTAAAAAACCGATCATTGGTGCCATCAATGGTGCCGCAGTAGGTGTCGGCGTCACTATGCAGTTAGCAATGGATATCCGTCTGGCGTCTGAAAATGCAAAGTTTGGTTTTGTATTTGGCAAAATCGGTATCGTGCCAGAAGCGTGTTCAACCTGGTTCTTGCCACGCATCGTCGGTGTTGCCAAAGCACTTGAGTGGATACATACCGCCGAAATTTTTTCTGCCGCTGAAGCGCATAAGCACGGCTTGGTGAAAGAAGTTTTACCTGCTGACCAGCTACTCACACGTGCACGCGAACTGGCACGCATGATCGCAACTGAGCGCTCACCCACATCAACCGCCATGGCGCGCCAAATGATTTACCGTAACAGTGCGTTCAGCCATCCGGAAGAAGCGCATAAAGTTGAATCGCTGGCGATGTTTTATGCCAGCATCCACGATGGTAAAGAAGGTGTGGCAGCATTTACCGAAAAGCGTAAACCAAACTTCAACTCTAAACCGTCACAGATGCCTGATTTTTATCCGTGGTGGTAATCAACATTTCCCTTATACTAAAACGGTTCTGGTCGTGCGTACGGAGACCCCGACCAGAAACCGTTCTGCTGCGCCACAGCATAATTGCCGTTTAATGAATTTTTAAACCCCGCTTAGGCAAGTACGAATTGCAATAAATAGCATGACGCTTCAGGGTTCCACTTATAAAAACAGGAGACAACCATGAGCATCAAAGACGACAACGCACCAAAACAACCCCAACGTCGCAAACTGATTCAAGGTGCAACGGCAATCGCCGGCATGGCCAGCATTGGTTTTCCCTACATCTCGCTGGCACAAAACAAACCGATACGCGTGGGTATGCCAACCATATTGTCAGGTCGAGTCGCCATGCTGGGACAGGCATCAACCAATGCCGCTCAAATGGAAGTAGAAAAATTCAATGCGGCTGGTGGTCTGGGTGGACGCAAGATTGAACTTGTGATTCGCGATTCAAAAGGTCAACCACAAGAAGCGGCGCGTGTCGCACGCGAACTGGTTACCGCAGAAGGCTGCGAAATTATTTATGATGGCGAAGCATCATCGGGTGCATTTGCGGTTCATGAAGTTGCACGTGATCTGGGTGTACTGGTAATACACACGTGCTCAGAAACGTCTGCTCTGACTGCTGATCCTAAATTACGTACACCATTAGCATTTCGTTGCGCACGACAAGGTATTCATGATGCAGTCATCGGTGGCGCCTACGCAGCCAAGGTTGCGAAAGAAAAAAACCTGCGTCGCTGGATGACTTGCTCACCTGACTATGCGTATGGTCGTGACACAACCGCTGAATTTATCGATCATTTGAAATTTTTCAACAAAGATGTTGAAGTGATTGGCGATGTCTGGCCAAAATTATTCCAAGCTGATTACAGCGAAAACATTACGCGTTTGCTGCAAGGTAATCCACAAGCGGTATATTCCTGCTTATGGGGTGGCGATCTGACTTCCTTCATCGATCAATCGAATATCTATGCCTTGTTCAAAGACAGGCAATTCTTCGGTGTGAACATGGCGGATTATGCCGTGCTGCATAACGTGAAAGCGGTACCGCAGGGTCTACACTCAGGCAATCGTTATTTGAAGAGCTTCCCTAATAACGCCGGTAACAGTGCTTGGTCAGATGCCTATCAAGCAAAGTATCGCGATCTACCATTGAACTGGGCATGGCAAAACGCTGCAGGCATACAGTTTTTAACGGCTGCAATGAAAAAAGCCAAAAGCGCAGACGGCGCAAAAGTCGCCGCTGCACTAACAGGCTTGACGATTGATTCGCCTTTCGGTGCTAATGGCAAGTTGACTATGCGTGCAGAAGATCACACGCTAGTGGATTACGCCCTCGGCTGGGGTGAGCTGTCGGGTAAAGAGCCCTTCATGTCTAATCCTGTTCCTGGCAACTGGAAACAAATTGCGGAACTCGAAGCCGAATGGAAAAAACGTAAAGGTTTTGCGTAAGCCTTACAACAACGTTACCTATCGTTTTATAACAGCCCCGCTTTCTCAAGCGGGGCTCATCACCGAGCGTATGTTTCTGCTCGCTGTCTTGTACTTCAGGAGCACTGATTGAATCCCTCTGCTTTGCTTGATTGTTTGAGTTCGATGTCGTGCATCGTGACCCAACTCTCCACCGGCATGATCGTTGGCTCGCTACTATTTTTAGTCGCTGCTGGCCTGACGCTGATTTTTGGTGTCTTGGGTATTGTGAATTTTGCCCATGGTTCGTTTTATATGCTGGGTGCGTATGTGGCACTCACCGCTTACCGCGTCACGGGTAGTTTTGCTTTATCTATCGTCGCAGCGGGGTTAGGCGTCGGCTTATTCGGATTACTTTTCGAGCGCTTCTTCATGCGTCGCGTATACAACGCTGATGTGCTGATGCAGTTACTGGTCTGCTACGCGCTCGTATTGATGATGGATGACATCGTAAAAATCATCTGGGGTGCCGAATTCCAATCGATGGGTATGCCTGATGCGTTCCAAGCACCGCCCCTATTTATCTTAGGTGGCATTGTTCCTCTGTTTTATGTGTATCTAATTGCTGCTGCGGCACTGATTGCCGTGGTGCTGTGGGCGATACTAAATCACACCCGCTTAGGAAAAATTGTTCGCGCTGCTGCGCAAAACCCCACTATGACTTCTGCATTGGGTCTAAACACCGGTTTAATTTACGCCGGTGTGTTTGCCTTTGGTGGCGCACTTGCAGGTATGGCCGGTGGCTTAGCGGCGCCGGTGCGATCCATGTCGCCAGGTATGGGATTTTCTATTCTGATTGAATCGTTCATCGTCACCGTCATCGGCGGCATGGGATCAGTCAGTGGCGCTTTAGTCGGCGCTTTAATGATTGGTTTAATACGTGCCTTCGGAACGATAGGCTTTCCTTTATTTGTTGAAGGGCTAATGTTCATCGCTATGGCATTGATATTAATACTGCGTCCGAATGGATTGCTAGGCAAGGAAACTCGCGCATGAAACAGTCCTCCACATTTCGTTCGGATTTTTTGTGGGCTTTGCTAGCGCTCGCTGTACTGGCGCTGATTCCCACCTTATCGTCATCGCGCGTGCTACTGGATTATGTGATTCGCTTAGCGGCGATGGGAATCTTCGCTACCTCGCTAAATATCTTAGTGGGCTATGGCGGCTTAGTGTCGTTTGGTCACGCTATGTTTTTTGGTGGTGGCGCGTATGCTTTTGCATTAACGATGCAAAAAACCAGTGCGCCGATTCCGCTTGCCATGCTGGTGGCGATTTTGTTTTGCGCTGTGATGGGTTTTATTGTTGGCGCGATCTGTGTTCGACTCAAAGAAATTTATTTTTCTTTCTTAACGCTGGCATTCCAAATGCTCTTACACAGCGTGATCTTGACCTGGACGTCACTAACTGGCGGTGATCAAGGACTGACTGGCGGTATTCCTCGCACTCCTTTTCTCGGCATTAATCTGGCCGATCACACACAGTTCTATTGGTTTGCCTGTGTAATGGCAGTGGCTTGCTTGCTCTTGATACGCACGGTGCTGCAATCCCCTTTTGGCTACACCTTACGCATGGTGCGCGACAGCGCTGAGCGTGCACGCTATTTAGGCATCGATGTTTGGCGCGTGAAGCTATACGCCTTTATTCTCGCCTCATCACTCGCGGGTGCTGGCGGCATCATCATGGCTTTGTTCGTCTCAGGTGCCTTTCCTGATTTTGGTTACTGGACGATGTCGGGTGAAGCGATTTTCATGATCATGATGGGTGGTTTAAATATATTCATCGGCCCGGTCGTCGGTGCTTCTTTACTACTGCTGTTCAATGATGTGATCACCCGCAGCACAGAATTCCATGGCTTAGCGCTGGGTATCGTCGTGCTGCTGTTTGCCTTGGGCTTTAAGCGTGGTATCACTGACTTTGTTCAACAACTGTTTCAAACAATTAAAAATAAGAGAGACGCGCAATGAGTAAAAAAACTGTGACCGTGGTCACTGGCGGCGCTAGTGGTATTGGAGCAGCCTGTGTGAAACATCATGTGCAGCGTGGCGATGATGTGATCGTGCTCGATCTTCCAGGTACCTGGTCAGATGCAAAAAATAAAGAGACAGGTGTTAAAGCCTTCTATCCTTGTGATGTGCTGCAAGACCAAACGGTGCACGATGCAGCAAAACTCATAGAAAAAAATCATGGTGCCGTTACCGGTCTAATTAATAGCGCCGGCATCTTGCAACGCAAGCTGCCGCCCGAACAATTAACTATGGCTGAATGGGACAAGGTGACCGATGTCGATCAACGCGGCACCTATCTTTGCTGCGTGGTGTTTGGTTCGCGTATGGCAGAACTAGGACATGGTGCGATTGTGAACATCGCATCAATCACGGGCTGGCGCTCTATTCCACTGCATGCGTATGCCCCTGCTAAAGCAGCGGTGATTTCTATGACGATGTGCTTAGCCGCTGAATGGGGACGTTCCGGTGTGCGCGTGAATGCGGTGGCACCGGGTTACACATTAACCGAAGCATTACAAACGGCGATTGATCGCGGTGACCGCAATCCCGCCGATCTGTCTGAACAATCCGCAATGGGACGGTTAGTAATGCCCGACGAAGTTGCCGATGGCGTGGGTTTTCTTTTATCCGATGCCGCGCGCGCAATTACGGGTGTGACCTTGCCGATTGATGTGGGCTGGCTGTGTGGCACGACCTGGGGTACGTATGGTGGCGTTCCACCTGCACGCCCACTCAAGCCTTAAGATTGATTAGATCGCGAACCTACGCATGTTAAAAGTCGAAAATCTTCGTAAATCGTTTGGTGGAGTGGTTGCTACCTCCGATGTCTCTATTGATTTCCCTGCTGGCTCTCTGTCTGCGGTAATCGGGCCGAATGGCGCAGGTAAAACTACCTTCTTCAATTTAATTTCGGGCGGCTTGCAACCGGACTCTGGCCGCATTTTGCTCGATGGTGAAGATATCGTTGGTCTGCCTAGTAGTGAGATCGTTCGCAAAGGCATAGGCCGGGCGTTTCAAGTCGCTAAACTTTTTAAATCGCTGACAGTTGAAGAATCTTTGCGTGGCGCACTGCAATCACCGTTGGGTCGCTCACTGCAAATGCATGGTCGTTTCCCAACTGATGACACGCGTGACCGCGCGCATAAAGTGATGGAACAACTCGGCTTGCAACATAAAGCTGACATCATCAGCGGCAATCTATCGCACGGCGATCAAAAGCTACTCGATATTGCGCTGGCGCTGGTACTCAATCCTAAAGTCTTGCTACTCGATGAACCGGTAGCCGGTATGGGTCCGGAAGAGCGTACGCAAATGATCGATACGGTCTATGCGCTGTGGAAAAAAGGTGGTTTGACGGTGGTACTGATTGAGCACGATATGGAAATCGTCTTCCGTATTTCGCAGCACATTCATGTGCTCTCGTATGGAAAATTACTCGCGCACGGTAATCCCGAGCAAATTCGCAATAACCCAGCGGTGATCGAAGCCTATCTAGGCACGCCCAAGGAGGCACGCGCATGACGAAGATGCTTTCAGTGACGGACTTGGATGTGAACTATGGCAGTAGCCAAGTGTTATTCCAATTAAAGCTACACGTAAAAAAAGGCGAAACCTTAGCGCTACTTGGTCGTAATGGCGCAGGCAAGAGCACAACGATGAAAGCAATCGCCGGTGTGATCGCTGCACGGCGTGGTCGCGTTGAACTCGAAGGCAAAGCCATCACCGGTATGCCCTCACACAAAATTGCCCGCGCAGGAATTGGTTTCGTTCCCGAAGACAGACAAATTTTTACAGATTTATCGGTGGAAGATAATTTGTTAATCGCCACCAAGCGCGGTGCACATGGTCAGCAAGAGTGGTCTATCGATCGTGTGTACGACATGCTGCCTCTACTGAAACCTTTGCGCGTTCGTCTGGGTGGACAGTTATCGGGGGGTGAGCAGCAAATGCTGACGATTGGTCGCTCGCTGATGGGTAATCCTGATTTACTGTTACTCGATGAGCCCAGCGAAGGTCTGGCGCCTATCATGGTACAAAAAATTGGTGAACTAGTTGAAGACTTGCGCAAGTTAGGAACCACGATTGTGCTGGCTGAACAAAATCTACATTTTTGTTTAGGCTTAGCGGATCGCGCAGTGGTGATCGATAAAGGCTCGGATGTGTTTGAAGGCAGTATTGCTGAACTCGAAGCGAATGCAGATATCAAACAACGCTATCTTTCTGTTTAATAAAAAATATAATAAATTATGACGATCTCACTTCCTAAAGCATTTGATATGCGCGGCCAGCGTGTGCTAATTACCGGCGCCGCTGGTGGCATAGGATCAGAGACAGCTAAACTCTGCAGTGAGCTAGGTGCGATAACGATATTGACGGATATCGCAAGCGTTACGAAAAAATTAGAGGTCTTAGCTTCTTCATTAAAAAATGTAGCAGCCGTTCATGCACTCGACATTACCGATCGCAAAGCGGTTGAGGCTATCGTGGCACAACATGCGCCCATCACTGCGTTAATCGATACGGCAGCGATTTGTCCTTTTGATGAAGACTGGATGGCACCGGATTGGAATGAGCAATCGTTTCATCGTGTGATGGAAGTGAATGTGCTTGGGCCGATCAATCTAGTGCGGGCTGTGATGCCTGGAATGATAGAACGTAAGAACGGCAGCATTGCACTGTGTGGCTCGATTGCCGGATGGATGGGTGGTTTGTTAGCTGCGCCGCACTATGCTGCCTCTAAAGGGGGAGTCCATGCACTGGTGCGTTGGTTCTCACAACGCGCCACGCCGCACAATGTGCGAGTGAATGCGGTGGCTCCCGGACCGATTGCAACGGGAATGACCGATGGTCAGCCCTACCCAACAGAAAAATATCCTATGCAGCGCATGGGACGCCCAGATGAAATCGCGAATGCGCTGGTCTTTCTAGCCTCGCCCGCCGCATCGTTCATGGCAGGCAGCATCATGGATGTGAATGGCGGTGTACTGCTGCGGTAATTAGCTCAGCGTAAAACCTACATAACCATTACTAGTCGCATCAGACACAATCTTTTGGTATTTTGCAAAGCCACCGGCGTACGGCATAAACACGCGTGGCTTACCGGGCACATTGGCACCGAGATACCACGAATGCGTCGCACTCGGCAGCAAGGTTGAATTCGCCGCATGATTTACTTCTAGCACCCAATCGTCTGCTGCTTTTTCTTGCGCTTCAATCCGTTGAATACCTTTTTCACGCATATCTTTAATACAGTGCGTGATCCAATCGACATGATGCTCGATAGCCGGTGGCATATTGCACAATACCGAAGGACTACCCGGACCCGTCACGGTAAACATATTCGGGAAGCCCGGTACTTGCAGACCCAAATAATTCCGTGGCCCGGCATACCAAGCTTCTTTTAGCGCCAGACCATTGCGACCCTGAATATCTATTTTCAGTAGCGAGCCCGTCATCGCATCAAAGCCTGTAGCAAATACGATGATATCTAGCGGGTAGTCGTGATTTTTCGTCTTGATACCCGTTGCTGTGATTTTTTCTATCGGCGTTTCGCGGATATTCACTAGATCGACGTGATCAAGATTATAGGTTTCAAAATACTGAGAATCTACCGGCGGACGTTTCGCGGCGAAAGGATGATCGATATCGCCCAGAAGTTTTGCGGTGGCTGGATTTTTTACTATCTCGCTGATTTTTTCGCGAATGAAATCAGCCACAATCTTGTTAGCTTTTTCATCGATCAAGGTATCGCGAAACGCTGCACGAAACTCGAGGCCACCTTTTTTCCAGGCGGTTTCCATGATCTGCTTGCGCTCTTCATTACTCACATCAAATACTGACCGATCTGTGATGTAAAACGGATGTGCATTCGTATTCGAATTCATGATGTGACGAATGTCGTCGGTATGCGATTTGGCATACTGCTTGAACTCGTCGGTCAAAGGTGCATTGCGCGCTGGGATGCTGTAGTTCGCGGTTCGTTGAAAAACAGTCAGGTGTTTACTCTGCGCTGCGATCACAGGAATCGCTTGAATGCCGGTAGAACCCGTACCCACCACGCCCACGCGTTTGCCGGAAAAATCAACGCCTTCATGCGGCCATTGTCCAGTGTGATACCAATCACCAGCATAATCATTCAGACCATCGATCTTAGGCACGTTGGCCGATGACAAACAACCGACCGCCGTAATTAAATAGGTGCAGTGAAAGACTTCGCCTGCTTCGGTCGTGACATGCCAGCGATTATGTTGTGCTTCGTAGTGGGCTGACTTAACCCGAGTATCCAATTGAATATCACGGCGCAAATCAAAACGATCGGCGACGTGATTTAGATAGCGCATGATTTCAGGTTGCTGAGGATAGCGCTCAGTCCAATTCCATTCCTGTAACAGCTCTTTAGAAAAATAGTAAGAATAGGAATGACTCTCTGAATCGCAACGCGCACCGGGATAGCGATTCCAATACCAGGTACCACCCACCCCCCCAGCCGCTTCCAATACTCGGGCGGACAAACCAAGTTTGTCGCGCAGTGATAAGAGCTGATACATGCCGGAAAAACCGGCACCGATAATGACAGCGTCTAAATTGACGGGGGTAGATGAAGTAGACATCGTGTCTCGTTTTCAGTAAAAAGTATTTGTATAAATCAGCACGAGCTACTCAGCGAGTAAGCCGCTAAGCAGCTCGTTAATTCGATAGCTATTACGCGCACAGATCATCAATCGGAGAAACGGCAACTCACTTTTCCTAGCACTCCGAAATTGGCGCTCACTTCATCACCGGGATTGACTTTGACAGGTACGCGACACGTACCGGTAGTTACAAACTGCCCCACCTCCATCGCAATACCCAGACTCGATAGCTCATTAATTATCCAGGTCAGCGCCACGCGAGGATCGCCCAAAACATTCCGACCGTAACCTGAATCGATGGCTTCACCGTTTAGAGTGACGTGAATCGATTGATTTAGATAGTCGAATGTTTTCCAATCATTTGCAGCCTGACCCAAAATAAAATAGCAGGCACAGGCATTATCAGCGATGAGCTGAGGTGCGCCCACTGTCACAAAATCGGCATAGCGCGAATCGGGTATTTCAATCGATGGATGAACAGCCGCCACAGCGGCCAGCACTTCATCCACGCTGTACGGTTGCGCGCGCGGTGTCAGTGCTTTTGCAAAACTGAAAGCGAATTCAATTTCAGCAACGTGCATGAGATTAGATTTCAAAGAAACGTCCGCACCCACAGGCAGCATGCGATCGTGATAGATGCGCCCGGCCAGCGGGCCATCGACACCTATGTGCCGCTGACCATCCACGCTGGTGGCAGCGATCTTCCAGCCAGAAACGGGCGAACCATGAATTTTTGCAAAGGCAGCCTGAACCGCATAGCCCTGACCACGGTCAGCCGGGCGCTGATCATCTGGCAGTGCAGCACAACGATCTTTGCGGGTCCAGAGGTCATGCAGAAAGCCCGCCGCCGCCTGTTGTTTAGCATTAGTGAAACTATCGGAGTGATTTGAGCTCATGGTCTCGCCTGTTCTGTTTTTAGTAATCATACGACCGCACTTGGGCGGCTGGTTTGTAATTCAAAAAGGGATGTTCACACAAATTCTCAAGCCGCATCAAACAAGGTAAGCTGACAGCCTGAATGCCTTGAAAATCCAAAATATCCATTACAACAGGAGACGAGCATGGCTTCACTATTCACGCCCGAACAGCGTGCCGCATTCGAGCGCGATGGCTTTGTGCTAATCCGTTCACTGTTTGATACCGAAGAAATTGGGCTGCTACGCGGTGCGATAGAAACGGACCCGCAACTCCACGCCAGTTTGTATGATCGTAATGATGCCTCAGGTAAGGCTACGCGCATGGCGACCTGGAACCATCCCGGCGATAGCGTGTACGGACTGGCAGCGCGCTCACACCGTGTCGTCGATACGATGGAAGAGATGTTAGGTGGTGAGGTCTATCACTACCACTCAAAATTAACAGCGAAAGAACCACGCGATGGCGGTGCATGGGAATGGCATCAAGATTACGGCTACTGGTATCACAACGGCTGCGTATTTCCCTACATGGCAAGTGTGATGGTGGCCTTAGATAAAACCACTCGTGAAAATGGCTGTTTGCAAGTGATACGCGGATCGCATCATGCCGGTCGAGTGGAACACGGTGTGCTGCCCGGCCAGCAAGTCGGTGCTGATCCACGTCGCGTTGAAGAAATGCTCAAGAGCTTGGAATTAGTCTATGCAGAAATGGAGCCTGGCGATGGCTTATTTTTTCATGCCAACGTAATGCATCGCTCGGATCAAAATCGTTCAGAGAATCGACGCTGGACAGTTTTATTTTGCTATAACGCAGCCCGTAATAATCCCTACCTCGAACATCATCACCCACAATACACACCGCTGCACAAAGTTGATGACCAAGCGATTAAATTAGCCGGTATCAAACACGCTGATAGCTCGGATGATTATTTCCGTAAAAATTTTACGAATCCTCCTGAATTAAAAAAAACACTTTCCACTTCCTAAAATAAGATCAGGATACCCACACATCATGAGTGATAAAAAAAATAAGCTCCGTAGCCAAGCGTGGTTTGGTAAACCGGATAAAGATGGTTTCTTGCACCGCAGTTGGACTAAAGCTTCTGGGCACCCGCATGATCAATTCGATGGTCGGCCTGTCATCGGTATTTGTAATACCTTCTCTGATCTCACTTCATGCAACAGTCATTTCCGAACATTGGTTGAGTACGTCAAACGCGGTGTGTATGAAGCCGGTGGCTTTCCTTTGGAATTTCCAGTCATGTCACTAGGTGAAGCACAGCTGCGTCCGACCGCGATGTTGTTTCGTAATTTGGCCAGCATGGATGTAGAAGAATCAATACGCGGCAATCCCATTGATGGGGTGGTGCTATTGATGGGCTGCGACAAAACGACTCCCGCATTGATGATGGGTGCAGCGAGCTGTAATTTACCGACGATTGGTCTTTCGGGCGGCCCTATGTTGAACGGTAAATTCCGCGGTCAAGATATAGGCTCGGGTACTGGTGTATGGATGATGTCGGAAATGGTCCGTGCAGGCACCATGTCGCAAGAAGAATTTACTGAAGCTGAATCGTGCATGAATCGCTCGCACGGCCATTGCATGACCATGGGCACGGCATCAACGATGGCGAGTATGGTTGAGTCCTTAGGTATGTCGCTGCCAGAAAACGCAGCGATACCAGCAGTGGATGGACGGCGTAATCGCTTAGCGCAATTCACGGGTCGTCGCATTGTTCAGATGGTGAAAGACAATCTCACTATGGACAAAATCATGACACGCCAAGCCTTTGAAAATGCAATTAAGGTCAATGCAGCGATTGGTGGGTCGACCAACGCCGTCGTTCACTTACTGGCGATGGCAGGTCGTATCGGCGTGCCACTCACACTGAAAGATTGGGATGACCTAGCGAGTGAGTTACCTTGTCTGTTAAATCTACAGCCTTCAGGTAAGTACCTGATGGAAGATTTTTATTATGCGGGTGGATTGCCCGCCTTGATGAAAGAAATCGCACACGAATTACATCAAGATGCACTCACGGTAAACGGTAAGACACTCGGTGAAAACATCAAAGATGCGCCCTGCTACAACCGCGATGTGATTACAGCGTTTGATCAACCGTTCAAACCGGCTGCTGGTATCGCTGTATTGAAAGGTAATCTCGCTCCGAATGGCGCGGTGATCAAACCGTCAGCTTCATCACCGCATTTACTCAAGCATCGTGGTCGCGCGGTGGTATTCGAAGATACAGAAGATTTTCGCTTACGCATTGATGACGATAATCTCGACATCGATGAACACTGCATCATGGTGCTAAAAAATTGTGGCCCCGTGGGTTATCCCGGCATGGCTGAAGTCGGCAACATGGCGCTGCCGAAAAAAGTATTGAAAAAAGGGATTACGGACATGGTGCGCATTTCTGATGCGCGCATGAGTGGCACAGCCTATGGCACCGTCGTGCTGCATGTCTCACCTGAAGCCAGCATAGGTGGCCCACTCGCCTTAGTTCAAAATGGCGACATGATCGAACTGGATGTGCCGGCGCGCCGCTTGCATTTAGATGTCAGCGATGCAGAACTTGAAAAACGCAAATCATCCTGGAAAGCACCAGCCAAACCTGAACGTGGCTATGTGAAATTGTATGTGGATCATGTACAGCAAGCGCACTTGGGGGCTGATTTAGATTTTCTGGTGGGTAGCAGCGGTGCGGATGTACCGCGCGAATCACACTAATCAAACTTTTTAAAAACGAAGCAGACGCACTCATGCCATGCCGTACTCGCTGAGGTGTCATTTCTAACGATTCTCATCACTGACGAGATTAAAATAATAAGGACACATGTATGTCTGGCTCCATCACAAACAACGTTCCATTTATACGCTTACATGCGCAAGATGATGTACTGATTGCACGTCAACAGTTAATCGGCGGCACCCAAGTTGAACAAGCGAAAGTCAAAGGTTTGATTCCTGCGGGTCATAAGGTGGCAGCACACGATATCGCCACCGGCGCACCTATACGTCGTTACAACCAAATCATTGGCTTTGCCAGCAAACCTATTCAAGCCGGTGAGCACGTACATGTGCACAATTGCACCATCGGTGAAGAAAAAGGTGGGTTCAGTCGTGACTATGCTTTATGCGCGGACGTCCAACCGGAACGCGCAAAGCGTTCTGCTCAGTTCATGGGCTATCAACGTAAAAACGGTCGCGTGGCAACGCGTAATTACATCGGCATACTGTCAAGCGTGAACTGCTCAGCGACGGTGGTGCGTGCGATTGCGGATCATTTTTCACGTCGCTACAACTCAAATGCCTTACAGGGTTTTGCGAATATTGATGGCGTGGTGGCATTAACCCATGGCACGGGCTGTGGCATGGATCACAGCGGACTCGGCATGCAGCTGCTACGGCGCACACTGGCGGGATACGCCACTCACGCAAACTTTGCCGGTGTGTTGGTCGTCGGTCTGGGTTGTGAAACAAATCAATTAGCGGCCTGGTTAGATCACAGTCACTTGAATGAAGGCCCTCTGCTCCGAACTTTTAACATTCAAGACACGGGCGGTACCGCTCAAACGATCGCTAAAGGCATCGCCATCGTGAATGAGATGCTACCCATTGCTAATGACTGTTCACGTGTGGCTTGTGATGTATCGCACCTGACGGTTGGCTTGCAGTGTGGCGGATCGGATGGTTACTCAGGCATTAGTGCCAATCCTGCACTCGGTGTGGCGGTTGATCTGTTAGTCGAGCACGGTGGTACTGCGATACTTTCTGAAACACCGGAAATTTATGGTGCTGAACATTTACTCACTCGTCGTGCGATTAGCCGTGAGGTGGGTGAGAAATTGGTACATCGCATTCATTGGTGGGAACACTACACCGACATCAATGAAGGGGAGATGGATAATAATCCTTCACCAGGTAACAAGGCAGGTGGTCTGACGACGATTTTAGAAAAATCACTCGGTGCCGTTGCTAAGGGCGGCACCAGTAATCTACGCGCTGTGTATGAATATGCTGAGACTGTGACTGAACATGGCTTTGTTTACATGGACACGCCCGGTTACGACCCTGTGAGCGCTACCGGACAAGTAGCGGGTGGCGCTAATTTAATTTGCTTTACTACCGGTCGCGGTAGTGCTTATGGTTGCGCCCCCTCGCCTTCACTCAAGCTTTCAACTAATTCTGCGTTGTGGCTGCGTCAGCAAGAAGATATCGATATCAATTGCGGCGAAATCATCGATGGCACCAGCTCGCTGCAAATTATGGGTGAGCATATTTTTAAACTGATGATTGCCACCGCATCCGGCCAGGCTAGCAAGAGTGAACAACACGGGTATGGACAAAGTGAATTCGTACCCTGGCAGGTCGGCGCGGTGATGTAAGGATGTCTTAGTCTTTGATGAAACGATACATCTCAGTGTGATCTGCACCCTTTCCTAGTGCTTTGTCTGCAGCTTGCCAAACCTGCAGACAATCACTGGCAAATCCCGATTGCGCATCGACTTGCTGAATAAAGCGATGGGCTGTCTCCAAATCTTTTTTCATCAAAGATAAGGCAAAGCCTGAATTAAACGCAGCAGACAGCATGAAGGCTTCGACTTTGTTTTCAGTCGTATTATTTTTACCGGTCGATGCATTAAAAACTTGATTCACCAAATGCGGATCAATACCAAATTTGATGGCTGCTGATAAAGATTCACTCACCGCCAACAAGCCCGCCGCTGACACGTAATTATTCAAAGCCTTAACAGCATGCCCGGCACCCGCCTCCCCTACATGCGTGAGCGTTTTGCCTAAAGCCTGCAGCACCGGATAGGCGCGTTCGACATGTACAGCACTGCCACCGATCATGATGGCGAGCGAACCAGTGACTGCACGCTTAACACCGCCTGATACCGGTGCATCGATAAAACCTATACTGAGCTGTGTAAGTTTTTCTGCATTTTGACGAGTGTGCATGGGATCGGATGAACTCATATCAATGATGAGTGAACCAGATTTCAACACCCGCGATAATGCTTCATCGCCTTGCCATAGTAAATGATCGACGATAGAACTATCAGGCAGCATCAACACAACGATGCTAGCCTTAGACACGGCAGCAGAGGCAGAGTCGGCCCAATGAAATTCAGACTGACCCACAAACTGATCAGCCACCGCAGTTGCACGATCATGACCGATGACAGTAAAACCCGCCTTGAGCAGGTTGTGCGCCATAGGCGCACCCATCTGGCCCAAACCAATAAACGCAATCGTCTTTGAGTCCACGCTCAAATCCCCATCTCTTTGAACATTTCTTTGGCATTCTTGAAGCTATCGATCGCAGCAGGTACGCCGCAATAAATGGCGGTCTGCAGCAGCACTTCCTTGATCTCGTCTTTGGTGAGTCCATTGTTAATCGCGCCACGCACATGCAACTTCAATTCATGCGGACGATTTAGTGCGGTCAGCATGGCTAAATTCAGCATGCTGCGCGTTTTACGATCTAGACCGGGACGATTCCAAATCGCATCCCAGCAATATTCGGTGACGAGTTCTTGCATGGGCATATTGAAATCATCGGCATTTTTAATGGAGTTATCAACATAGTCAGCGCCGAGTACCGCACGTCGTGTGGCCAAGCCTTTGTCGAAAGCATCTTTGTTCATGTAAATCTCCTGAGTATTTTTGGTAAGTTAATGAGCTGCAGTGTTCACCATAGAGGCTATGCAGACTACCGTCAATGCAACCCATTTAAACCTGCACTTATTGTGAGCCAAAGGCCATCACATTTGATCTCACAGGTTTGTCATTAAAATAACATGGGCAATATCACTTGAATCCAACGCACACTGGAATTACATTGGCAGCATTAAGTTTTGGCCTTTTGGGGAAGCGACTATGGAACCGTTGATGACACTCGTTTTGTGTTTGGCTAATTGCGGCGGCGGGATATCGCGCGAAGATGAATTAGGCATACTGGCAGGCAGCTACGCTCAGTTGTGCAGCGAGATGTTCTACTTAAAACAAAATCACTGCCCTGAGTTGCAAGTACCGGTGATGCTTCAATGTCTTGCTGAGGTGGACCGAGCACTCAGCGTAAAACGCAGTAATGACTTTAAAGCAGGGATGAAATTTTTACAGCAGCGCTTTGCGCAGGAATTACCCACAGTAGTGAATCAGAAATACAAAATTGCTTTACCGCGCAATGAAAATGATGCAACCAAGACCTGCTTTTGGTTAGCACAAGACAATGCTGAACAACGTTTTCAGAAACTGAAAACTATACAAACTTTAGAAAAAAAACGCGAACCATGAATCGTTTCAAGTGACGAGTTAACTCTATCAAGTCAGGCCTTTTTCCTCTCTAACCTGTCTAGCGATCGCTTCGACTTTTTCATCACTCATACCAAATTGAGCTTTCATTTCTTCAAGCTTGATACGCTCTTCTTCAGTCACCACACCATCTGCCAGTACTTCACGTATCTGCATTTCGTACAGCACTTCGCGTCGCTCGACTTGGGTTGTATACGCTGTAGCAACCACGCCAGTAAGAATAGCGGCAAGTGCAATGCCTAATATTTGAGTGAGCACCACTAAGAAAGTACCGATTAAGGAAACTGGATCGACGTTACCCCAGCCAGAGATAATGGTCAGCAAATACCATTTCATCGTGACTGGTATCGATGGGAACACCTCGGGTTGCAGATGACCTTCGGCGATATAAATCAAAGACGAACACAGCAAGCAAGAAATTAAGAGCAAAAACATGGCCGACGTAAACGAATCACGTTCTGTCTTTACAGCTTCTACCAAATCAGTGAGCGCACTGTTGTAGCGAGAAAGCTTGAAAATTCGCATCAATCGGAACAAACGCAAGAAACGCAAATCTAAGCCCGGGAACAGCAATTGGAGATAAAAAGGCAGCGTACCAAAAAAATCGATTAATCCATAAAAACTGAACAGATATTCTTTACGACCTCGCCATGCACCACCTTCTTCTTTTGAGTATTTAACGCCATAGGTCCAGACACGCAAAACGTACTCGATCGAAAAAACCATCACACTCGCCACATCGAATATATGGAAGTAATACTCATACGCCTCGTGCAACTCGTGCACAGATTCAAGAATAATGGCCAACACATTTAATACAACGACGGTGGCTATGAATATTTCACAAAATCGTGCGGCGGGTTCTTGTACCGAACCATCGAGGATTTTATAAATCCTTAGCTTTAGGGATTTCATAACTGTTTAGAACTAAAACTTGAGAGGGCACCAATTAATTTGTAAGACCGTTTGCTATCCGGCCCTTAGTGATATTTTGCATCAAATGATAAGAAAAATCAGAATCAACGCATATGCAAAAAACTAACTACTAGTTAAACAGACTGACTAACTTTTCCGCCTACGCTTTTCATACCTATAGGGCGCACATTAATTAAAAATAAGATAACTTTCATGCATGAAAATGGGGCATTTTTTTTGAAGCTGACATTTTACTTACGAATAAATCTGATTAATTAGCTACTCGTTAAATTAGTTTTAAAAATGCTCGGTGATCAATGCGATTTCACTTATAGTCGGGCTTGGAATGTTTTTCTCTTTTTGTATTTTTAACGGAGTAAATAATGGCAGTGGATCAAGACTTTGGAAACCTGCAGGTCGGCAAGGGTGTGACCATCAGTGGCGTTTTCCATGTGCCTGGCGAGGCTTTCGTCGACGGTAGGGCTGAAGGTCAACTGACCGCCGAAACAATCAACGTCACTCCGAATGGTGTGGTGACGGGTAATGCAGTCGCTAATCACGTCAAAGTAGCAGGTTTAATGGAGAAGTCGATCACCGCCAAAACCTCGCTTTTAGTTGAATCTACCGGCACTGTAAAAGGCACGATTGCTTACGCAGATCTGGAAATTCGTAAAGGTGGAGAGCTGGAAGGCAGCATTGTTATCTTGGATGGCAAAAGCTAATAAGCACTGATTAAGTAAGTGCGAGGCATTTCACGAAAGCGCTAAGCAAAAAAAACCGCAGCTTGTGCTGCGGTTTTTTTTAAGCTAAAGAAAAAGAAACTAATTATCTTTTTCTATCACGCTCAATGTTTTGGCGGTTGAAATGGTTAGCCAGCAAGAAACAACCTGCAACCACCCACATTACCAATAAAATTTGCCAAATTTTCATGCGATTCTCCCAATGAATGTCTGGTGGATTAATACGGTGCTGCTTGATCTCATAAGCACCTAAGTCAAAGCTATTAAAATTCTTCTACCCCGTATTATTGCCGAAAACCGCCAAAGGTGAATAATTCCGCTCAAGAGCGGTCACATGCCTGTTGGCCATCACTGCTGCGATCCTTGTTTCCCTGAGCGGCTACTTCGCACGAAGGTCTCACTGATCTTGAATTCGAGTTCCTGCAAATATCACTCATGTTTGCGGGAAGAGCCGTGGTTCGGAACCCCAAGGTCCCGAACCACGAGGGATGAAACTTATTTTCGTCCCACTTCCTGCAATGTCAGAGAAGCCACTTGTGGCGACTCTGTTTGGATGCTCGATACTTGAGCCGCGCTGCCATTGAGGAATTTTTTGACCCAAGTGGTATTAAGGGTCAACGCCAAATGCACCGAGAAGGACGCTACTGCGACCGCACCGATGATGATGGGAATACCCACCGACGGCTTTACTACACACCACATTTTTCCGTAGATCATTTCTAGTCTCCCTTCGGGTTAGTGAAGCCAGGGTGAATAGATATACGCAAGCAAATGGGCGAATGCTGCAATCATCCCAAAAATTTGCGTTCCTTGGATCAGATGACGGTGTATCTCTTCTGATTCAGCCTCCGTTAAACCGGTCGGCCAAACTTTGTCTTTATCTGACATCGTGACACCTCCTAATAAGACATCGCTTACGACTGAATCCACCCCCGAAATAAATTTCATAAGGCGGCATCGACCAACTATCGGTGTAACTGATTATGTACACTTCTAATTGTCACTAAATAATGACAATAATTCCATCGGACGTCAACTGCTTAGTCAGAAAAAATACCGATTGAATGAAAAAATCCCTAAGATTCTAGGGATTTTTATCAAATAACTACGAATAACGATATCAAATAGAGACCTATTTAGTCGCGCAGCCCGCAAAACCTGAGTATTTCATCGGCGACCTGTCGACTGGATTCCCGCTGAGGAAAGTGGCCAATACCCTGCATTACTGTGCGCTGATACGGCCCGGTAAACCAACGCTCTTTACCGTCTGAACTGTAGATGGGATTGACGCCATCAGCATCACCATGCAGCACCAGCGTTGGTGTGGCTAGCACGGGCAAAACAGAGAGCCTCTTTTCATCAGCATCATAAGCAGGATCACCCGCCACCAATCCCCAGCGATGGCGATACGAATGCGTAACCACATCTACCCAATCAGGATTAGTAAAGGCCTCAGCCGTGGCGGCGAATTCTTGCTCATCAAACCAACCTGGCGGTGCCCAGGTATCCCACATGATGCGAGCAAAAGCATTCCTATCTTCTGCCAGAGACTTTCTGCCTATTGGCGTATCCATATACCAGTGATACCAGTAATTTTTTGCCTGCTCCAAACTCAGTGGCTGACCCAGCGTATTAGTACCGTAGCCAACAGAAATCATTACAAGATGCGAACCAATACCTGAGTGCAGACCTGCTGCATTCGCGACTGCACGCGCACCCCAATCATGTCCAACCAATAGCGGCTGATCTAATTTCAGCGCTTGAACAAATTCAATCAGATCGCGTCCCAATGCGGACAGCTGTCCACTGCGGGGCGTGTCGGACGATATAAATTGCGTACCCGCATAGCCACGCACAGAAGGCGCCACAACGCGATAGCCTGCCTCAGCAAGTATGGGAGCAACGGCGAACCACGTTCGAACCGAATCAGGCCAACCATGCACTAGCACGGCGGTACGCTGACCTGTTGGATTCCATTCGAGATATTCAACATTCAGTAATGACGTTGAGACGCGGTGATAGGAAGACGCGATCATATATTTCCTGTTTCAGTCGGATGTATTTGCGGGATAGGTGCTAACGAACACTATAGTCCTTACAAAGCAGATAACCAATTTGAAAATTCTTAAGGCGCGTATGTATTACAAAAAGTCTGATCGCCCGGATGGCATCTGCTGCTTAGAATCGCCGCAAACAGCCAAATGCGCTCGACTGAGGTTTGCGCTGAGGGGAATCATGGAGTAATTACAGCAGCAACGTTTTGAATATGCGAGGTTTAATGGCAAAATCGCAGGCTTTGTAATTTATCTACATCCTGCTGCGAGTTATTTAATTTGCTACACAAGTCGCCGAGGTTTTTTGGTGGCACGCAGGCTTAACCTTATCCTGGATAAATAAACGATAAAAATGCAGGGACTACATCTCACCGCCGACCTCTCGGGTTGCAAGAAAAATCTGTCGTTGATGACCGATGTTGATCAGTTGCGTCGCTCCTGCTTAGCGCTTATAGAGGCCTCGGGATTAACGGTCGTGGGCGAGTTGTTTCACGCTTTTCCTGGACTCACTCACGATCAAGCGGGTGGCGTAACAGGTACCGTACTTCTGGCTGAATCGCACTTGGCACTTCACACATGGCCAGAGCAGCAGTCGGTCACTCTTGATGTCTACGTCTGTAATTTTTCTACTGATAACAGTAACAAAGCAAATCAATTAATTGCTTCTTTAGTCGATTTGTTTGAACCCGATAATGCCAACCACCAGAGCTTATTGCGCGGTGAAGTCGGTCACAACTCCTCCGGCGCGGATGCGGCGATGGGATACGAATATTTGAACAAGCACAGCGCCTATGCGTACCGCCTCGGGCCACTGCTGCATAGAGAGCAATCACCCTACCAATTGATTGAAGTGCATGAGTCACCGCAATTCGGTAAATTGTTTCGCTTAGACGGCGACTATATGACGTCAGAAGCGGAAGAATTTTTTTATCATGAAGCCTTAATTCATCCGGCTGCCATCACACACGGAAAAGTGCGCAGCGCGTTAATTTTAGGTGGTGGCGACGGTGGCTCGGCCGAAGAACTACTCAAATACCCGGGCGTAGAACGCATCGTGTTGGCAGAATTAGATGAAGCAGTAATTCGCATCTCGCGCCAGTACTTGACCAAAATTCACAACGGCTCGCTGGATGATCCACGCGTTGAGATACGCATAGGTGATGGCTTGGCCTATGTCGCTGAAAGTGCGGAGAAATTTGATCTGGTATTACTCGATCTGACGGATCCCGACACACCTGCGTCGGCTCTCTACACCGCTGAATTTTTCCAATCCGTAAAACAAATTCTGGCCCCGGGCGGCGCGATGGTGCTGCATACCGGCACCCCTGTTTTCGCCCCAGAGACGGTACAGACTATCTATCGTCGTCTAAAGCAGCATTTCGCGGTGGTTGCACCCTATGGGTTATATATTCCCTTATATGGTGCGTATTGGTCCTTTGCCCTTTGTAGTGATGAACTTGATCCATCTCAGACTAGCGCAAAAGAAATCGCTCAACGCATAGAATTACACGAACTTGTAAAACTAAATTACTACAATGACGCTACGCATCACGGCTTATTTGCTCTTCCCGGGTATTTCAGAGATCTACTCCGGTGAGGCCGCATGACAGAGGGCAGAAATCTCTGATGGCTAACTGATCGCCTTGATTGCAAGATCAACGGTATGTGCCGGATACTCGGCAAAATGCATTACTTACCTTGAATACAGTCTCAAGGATTTTTTACTCGTGATCTCTCGCGCAAAACTGAAATTAACTATCCCTCCCAATGAGCAGCCTAAAAGATAAGCTTTACGACCATTTACGCGACGATGTCTACTGCAAGCTCGGCGTCTCAGGCATACACGGCATAGGCGTATTTGCGCTACGCGATATACCTAAAGGCACTGCCCCGCTGCGTAGCATGGTCAGCAACAAGGAAATAAAGTTCTCACGCATCGAACTTAAAAAAGTACCTAGCACGGTACGCAAGCACTTATCTCGGTTCTGCTTGGTCGAAAAAGGACGAGTTTTTGCTCCGGAAATTGGTCTGAATGCAGTGAATATCTCGATTTACCTCAATCACTCAAAAAAACCGAACCTACGCTTCGACGATAAAGATGTGTTGAGAACCGTGCGCGATATTGAACGCGGTGAAGAGCTGACCTTAGATTACGATGTCAGCTTTGATGACGACCATGATTTCAGCGACAACTAGCCCGCTTTTCGGGGCTGAATCTCAGTGACCACGTAAAACCAATCACGACAGATCACATCCACAAAGCAAAACGGCTGGCGCATGCGCCAGCCGTTTTGCTGATGGCCGATAAAATCAGGCAGCCACATCCTTTAATTCAACTGGTGCTGAACCACTGCGGTAGATTTGATTCAGTTCTTCCGGTTTGAAATCAATCTTGAGCGGTGATGTTGGATCCTGTGCCAATGGATGGTCGGGATCAACCAAGGCCAACGCATAAATCGGCTCATAGTCAGTCACAAACAGAGCCTTGTAGCCGTAATCATCGACTGGGCCGAGGTTGTAGTACTGCAAACCGTTATCACGCGCCCAGCGGCAAGCGAGCAGGCAAGCGAAAATTCCTGGCGATTTATTCTTAAATTCGCGATTCCACTGACAGAAGCTACCGTAGAGTTGATTGTATTTTGGCAAAATCACTGACACATCGGTCAGCACGTTCACACCCTCAGGCGAGGTGACGCGGATAACCAAGATATCCAAGGTGCGGATGTAATCAACAAAACCTTCGACTTCCTCGTCAGCGATGAAGCATTTTTCGAAATGCTCTGCACCCATTTCAAAAATGTCATCAGCCGTCAGATCTTTGCCGGGGATGCGATCAAGTGTGATCGTGAAGTTGCGATACTGCTTATCGTATTCTTTAAACTTACGCGCGCGCCGCTCTTCATTCCAAAAATCTTCAGAGAAGCAGTCAACCATGCCGTATTTGTCATTAATAGCCACGCCAAACTGGCTATCAGGCGGCAGAGCGTACACAACAAAGGGACGCGGCGCCGTAGCCAGCATTTCTTCACTGACTTCTATATAGGGGCACAAGGCGTCCCAGCGGGTGGTGTAGTAGAGGATTTCTTCGTGATAGCTCTCGACGCAGAGATTTCGTGCTGTCCAGCTTTGGCAGCCCACCTGCATGAGTTTTTGCGATGCACGCGCTTGCCTCACCTCGCGCAGTCTGTGTAGAGAACCATTCATTCTAGTTGTCCTTGGAGAAGGGTTGAGACGGAAGCTTTTTCAAATCGAAGTAATCAGAGTCGATTTCAAAGTTATTTTTTAAAAATCCCTTGTCGGTCTTTTCCAGCTTGGTCAGTTCAGATTGGCACTTAGCCAGATGCATGGAAGCCTCACTCGCTGCATCATCCAACTGCCGAATATATTCCGGCATCACCGGGCAATCGGTATCGTAATAAATTTCACGACGGGTTGGATTATAAGCGAGAGGATAAAGTGTGCAACTAAAAGGTTTGCGCTCACCCAAAGTGCAGCCAACCGGGCCGAGATGAACACAATTAGTTTCGATGCAGACGCTGCCGAGATCTTTCTTCTCTTTTTTAGTGAGGCTTATTTCGAGGGCAGGGTAACCCGCCTCTACGAAACAGCATCGTCTGCATTCAGCGCAATGGTCAAACGGCATGCGCCACCCTGTGATATTTACCGTGCGTTAGGTGCATAAGCTCCATACGGGATTTGAGCGAAGAGAGTTCTTAGTTACGACAAACCCGCCCAGCTTTGTCATTTCGGCGTAAAGATAACCTAATACGCGGTAAGTTTCCAAACATATTTTTCACAATTACTCTGCATCCGGTCGATTCTCGTCTTTTTTTTCGTCCAAACGTTTGCGCTGTTCGCGCTTTACGTCGTGAATTTGGTGGACTGCAAAAAGAATCACGAGGACAAAAATCCCCATCTCTATCCACATACCCATTGCTTCTATCTTTCATAAAACTTACAAAAAACAATACTCTACAGACGCTGGCTCAAGCGCTTTCTCTTAAACTGCACTGCCTGCAGCTCACTAGCGTGCATCGTATTCAACAAAAACGGCAGCCATCGTGAGATGACTCACCCGCGCAGTTTTAAAAAATTCTGCTGCTGAGCGCGTGATGCTTAATGATTTTGCATTGTCTAGCAATTGCCTTGACTGGAAACGCGATCATTCGAACCTTTTTATAAGAGCCACCTAAACCAATCAGCACCCCATCTCAAACCATGACGACCCAAATAATTTGTTTCATTGATTTCTCAGTACCTAGCTTCGTGTTCCGCTTTGGTGCAGCTTTTATCGATCGCAGATCACAGGCCTTAGGGGCACAACTGTTTGAATAGCGTCTCTTCTGCGGTATCGCTCAAGACAAGCGTCCAGGCGCTGGGTACGTCGGTCTCAGATAGCTTCTCGCCACCGGCCATTTCTTCGCTAAAGGTCGCATAGACCACCCCGCGATTCATTTTTTCCTTACAGTCGAACTGCTGCAGTGATTTGAACGAAATCTCGCCGCTGCCTTTGCGCGCTTTCGAATTCCCTAAGATCCAGACCTGACGCTTGCCATCGACGGCTTGAATGCTCGCGTTATCGACATAGAAATGGGTGCGACGGGTCTCGTAGAAATGGGACCACTCGGCAAACGCACTGGCACTGACCAGCAAGCAAAAGATGAGAAGATAGACTTTCTTCATTAGTAATCCTTTAAGCTTACGCTTTCGTTGTTTGACTTATTCTATTCGATACCAAAAAACCTGCTGAGCGACTCATCAAAAGATAACCCACCATGCAGCACTCAACTCAAAGCACCACGTCAGACATCGCCGTACTGGGCGCTGGTATCGTCGGTGTTTGCGTCGCACTTAAACTTCAGGAACAGGGCCGACAGGTACTGTTGATTGATCGCGATCACCCGGGTGCAGCAACCAGCTTTGGTAATGCAGGTCTGATTGAACGATCATCCGTATTTCCGTATTCATTTCCACGCGACTGGTCGACTTTGATAGCCTACGCGCTGCAGAAAAAAACCTCAGCACATTACCACTGGAGCGCCCTACCTTCGCTCATGCCTTGGTTAGTGGGTTACTGGCGCCATTCATCGCCTCAGCTTTATCCTGCCGCGATCGCCGGCGCACTACCTTTGATTGAAAACAGTTGGACTGAGCACGCGCCTTTGATCGAAGCCGCCGGCGTAACGCATTTAGTCAATCAGCAGGGTTGGATCAAAGTCTGGCGCCATCATGAAACGGAACAAACAAGTCTCGATCAGGCCAAGCAAAGCCTGGCCTATGGTTTGCGTGTACAGGTTTTATCAAAAGCTGAATTGCAAATAAAAGAACCTGGGCTCGATCCCGATGTGATCGGCGGCGTGCATTATCCCGACTCGCGACAAATACAAGACCCTCAAGCATTAACGACGGCCTACCTAAATCTATTTTTACAGTGCGGCGGACGATTTATTCATGGCGATGCTCAAACTCTTCAGCAAGATGGCCAACGCTGGAAAGTGACGACGGTTGAAGGACCCCAAAGCGTAGATGCGGCCGTAGTGGCACTCGGGCCTTGGGGTGAAGATCTTGCACAGAGCTTGGGTTACCAACTAAAAATGGGGCGCAAGCGCGGATATCACATGCACTTCGCAGCAAGCGATAAGCCACCCACGCATGTGATTGTCGATGTCGATCATGGTTATGCTTTAGCACCGATGCGGCAAGGTATACGCCTGACTACGGGCGCTGAATTTGCGTTGCGCGATGCGCCGCCCACACCGGTTCAACTAGAACGACTAGAACCGATTGCTCGCAAGCTGTATGCACTCGGTGCTCGACTCGATCAACAAGCTTGGATGGGCTCCCGCCCCTGCACTATCGATATGCTTCCAGTCATAGGACCCGCACCTAAGCACCCGGGTTTATGGTTTTGCTTTGGTCATGCACATCATGGTTTGACGCAAGCAGCCGTCAGTGCGCGTCTGCTCGCTGAAATGATCTGTGGTCGCGAAACATTTGCTGATCCTAAGCCTTACCGAGTCGACCGGTTCTAATATCTACGTTGCCTGATCATCTCTCAGCCATCTTTTTTCTCAGTCATCTTTTTCCATAACGGTAACGAACAGCTGACCGGCTCTGCTATCGGGAATAAATTTCACTCGATCGCCAACTACAAACCGCTTTAGCAGGGCTACATCATCAACACGAAATACCATCGTCATCGCTCCCATGCTTAGCTGAGTCAACGCTTCATGCCGCAAAGTGACCTTGCTGTTTTCAGCATCGATCTTGCGTATCTCAGCACGCACCCATTGCATAGACCGCGCGCTATCAGTAGCAACAGGGGGCGATGGTGTATCAGCGGCAAAAGCAAAATTAAATACGGCGGTTGATGCCACAGCTAAAGCCGTTAGATAACGAACTAAAAATTTCATAGCGCTCTCCAGGTAAACCAATAATTAGTGATGGCCATCGTGCCCCGACGGCTTACGCGCTTTTAGATTCCCTGCGCCGGGCGCACGCTCAGTCGGCATCGATTGTCCACCGGCAGATTCACTCGTTACCGGTTCGGGCAAGCTACCCTTCCATTCCCACGCTTGCGTACCTGAGGGATGACGATACCAACCGGGATCACTGTAATCACCCGGCTTTTGTTCTCGCCTCACTTTCAACACGGTGAACATGCCACCCATCGCAACGCTGCCATACGGACCCTGTCCGGTCATCATGGGCAATGTGTTGTCGGGCAAAGGCATGTCCATTTCTGTCATCTCTCCCATGCCACGTTCACCCATCGCCATATAGTCGGGGATCAGTCGCGAGATTTTTTCAGCGATCCCGCGTTGATCGACTCCAATCATCGTTGGGACCTGATGACCCATGGCATTCATGGTGTGGTGTGACTTGTGACAATGCAGTGACCAATCTCCAAGTTCGGTCGCGTCGAATTCGATGGCCCGCATCTGACCGACACCTATATCGACCGTCACTTCAGGCCAGCGTGATGCGGGGGGTGTCCAACCGCCATCGGTACCAGTCACTACGAAGTCATGACCATGCAGATGAATCGGATGATTGGTCATCGTTAAATTACCCACGCGCAGGCGCACACGATCACCCTGACGCACGTGCAAGGAATCGATACCGGGAAAAACACGACTGTTAAAGCCCCACAAATTGAAATCCAACATGGTGTTGACTTTGGGTGTGGCACTACCAGGTTCGATGTCAAAATTATTTAATAAAAAAACAAAATCGCGATCAACCCGCATGAAATTAGTATCTTTGGGATGCGTGACCCAAAACCCATACATGCCCATCGCCATTTGCACCATCTCATCGGCATGCGGGTGATACATAAAGGTCCCCGCACGCTTAGCAATAAATTCATAGACGTAGGTTTTGCCGGCAGCGATCGCAGGCTGAGTGAGTCCGGATACGCCATCCATACCATTCGGCAGTCGTTGTCCATGCCAGTGAATACTGGTTGCCTCAGATAAGCGATTGGTCACAAAAATACGCACACGATCGCCCTCCACCACTTCAATCGTAGGGCCGGGTGATTGACCGTTATAACCCCACAGATTCGCTTTCATACCCGCAGCTAATTCTCGGACAACGGGTTCAGCAACCAGATGAAATTCTTTGACGCCTTGATTCATACGCCAGGGCAGTGACCAACCATTTAAGGTCACTACTGGATGAAATGGACGACCACTCGTTGGCAAGACTGGCGGCGCTGTCTTTGCGCTGCTGCTAACAACCAGTTCGGGTAAAGACGCTGCACCAACACGACTAATAGCGCTGGCTCCTAAGGCCACCATGCCCGCTTGTATAAAAAAATCTCTACGTGATGTCATGATTTATTCCTTAATTATTTCTCTTAATGCGTCTGCTGCGCGCTGGTCGGCGTGACATTTCCTATGGATCCGCTGGTGAGCGAACTGGTCAGACTGCCGCCATTCACGACAAAATTCAGCTCCGACTCTGCAACCCAAAAATCCCGTTGCGCATCGATGGCTGAATTAATGCTGGCAATTTGGGCGCGTGCATCGGCCAACAATTCAAAGACACTGCTCAACATGCCGTTGTAACGAAGCAGAACTTCATCGGAGACACGCTTACGAGCGGGAATTATCTCGTCCCGATACTGACGCGCGATATCAAAGCTGGTGCGATACGCTGCATAGCCTTCACGCGCCTCAGAACGTGCTTGAAGTGCCACGTCAGCCGCACGATTAAACGAGCGCATGTAGACACTCTCTGCTCGTCGAACACGTGCTTGTCCCCAATCAAACAAGGGCAAGGAAAATTCAACTTGATAGCCCTGCGCTAAGGAAGCATTCGTTGCGCTTTTGTTTTGATAGCCCACCTCGAATGCATTAACAAAGCGCGTAGCGCGCGTGAGACCCAGTGATTTAGCGGTGCTTTCGGTATCGAGCTTGGCGACTTGCACATCTAAACGTTGTGCCAAGGCCTGAGTTTCTATCTCGTCTATTCGTCTAAGTGAAACAGGCAAATCAGGTAAACGATCAGGCAGCTTTAACGCTTGATGACGATCGCCTAGACCAAGTAATCGCACCAAGCGCTCGTGAGTGACATTTACGTTGTGCTCTGCCCGCGCTAACTGAACACCCACTTCATGTCGAAATGCTTGCTCGCGTGCTTGTTCTAACTTGCCCCAGTTACCCGCTTTAGTCATACGATCAGCCAACTCTGAACTCGCTTGCGCAGCCTGATCAACCTGCTGCATATAGAGTAATGATTGATGAGCCGCGACTGCCTGAAAATATGCGCGCCGCGTATCAGTGGCTAGACGACTAATTTGTAATGCCGTCTGCAACTGAGTTTGCGCAAAACGTCGCTCTTCGATAGCGCGTCGCAACGGCATACTCAACAAACCACTCAGATCAAACATAATCGCGCGATCGATTTCAATCTCGCCATTACCAGAGCCAGACAATCGCCCGAACGAAAAACCCGGATTACGCAGTCGGCCGGCTTGCACCAGATCGGCTTCGGCTAGGCCAAGCTCTGCTAATGCCACACGCAAGCGTGGATTACTAAGCAGCGCCATTTCTACCGCAGCATCCGATGTCAGCGGCGCTGATAACAAGTAAGTGAGTCGTTCTTGCACTGCTGACGAACTCGGTCTGCTGGTTATGCTGGGTACTGAGTTACCGATACGTTCTTTAGTCAACTCGGAAACACGATTGAGTCCCCCATCGGCAGAAAAGTTAGCGCAGCCTAGCAGTGCAAGCGGCAGCAAACCAATCAAAGCACGCGCGCGCGCAGGCGCGCAGAATCGCGAAAAAAAATTCATACCTACTCCAAATGAGAATCGATTGCGTGAGCCGTGGCTGTATAAGCCGCGGGATGCGCAGACTGCTCTAACAATAGCTCGCTAGAGCAGCAGATCAGGCAAGCTGAGTTCGGGGAGGTCGTTCAAGAGCATCTGGAATGAATCCAGATAGCAAGTCGGGAGAAGTGATGAAAGCACGGAGCGCCATAACTAGACTTTGTGCATGAACAGCGTTAGGAGGTGGAGCGGCCGCGCCAATCAGGCAGCATTTTGCGCAGTCATGATTCTTATTACCGGTAGACGAATCGGAATGGCAAGGCTTGACTATATCGCTCACATGATGACGATGGTCAGACGAGCTCTCATGGGCTATCGCCATCTCGACATCCTGCGATGAATGATGATGCGAATGGGGGTGACCTTGATGATGCAAGACAGCGGGTGATTCAATGACTGTTATCAGCGCCATCACGGGCTCTGATTTAGGCGGCGTCAGCATGGCTAAAGAACGCGCATAGGCTAACGAATTCTGTACAGGCAATAGCAAGCCCAACAGCATAAGTAGGACGGCACGGCGCCACAACGGACTGAAAGAATCAGGCATGGAATGACGATACCACAGCCTTGAAAATCAGTACAAAATCGGCATAGAAATAGCCAAGTGGATCAATAACTGGGGGACTGGGAACTGAATTAAACGAGATTGTTTATGAAACGCGTCCAGCTATTTCAAAGCGAGGCCAGGAAGATCGGGGTCAACCTTAAATTCGAAGGTATGACGGCGGCAGTTCATGGTGTTGATGTAATAGAAGGCAAAGCGTTTGCCATTTTCAGGGCCGACTCGCAGTTTGATTTTGTTGCGGCCAACGATATCACCTTCTTCATCACGTACCGCGACGTTCAACGTCCCGTGAAATTCCTGACCGCCACGATTCACCAATACTCCACTCAAGTCGAACGCGACACAATAGACGCTCTTAACAACGATTTCTGGATTATTGGTGTCGACTGTCTGCGCGCGTGCAAGCCCAGGCAGCAAGCCTAGCGCGAGCAACAACTGCAGACAGACATATCGTTTCATGGCGATCTCTCTCGACGACTCTTTGCCCATACTTTTTATGGCATGGGCAACTACTTTAATTCACTGCATAGCGTGCGACTGCCGATTCATCCCATGCCATACCCAGACCGGGGCCCTTCGCAGTCACGTGGCCTTTATCGATATCATAAGGCTCTGCCAATATCATCGACCCGAAGTCCATAAACTCAAGCCAATGACAGGTCGGCGTTACTGGTAACACGTGCGCACTAGCCTCAATAAAAATATGACTAGACACAGGCATCGATGCAGCACTGGCCATACCCATCACTGACAACCAACCTGTGATGCCACCGATTTTCATTAAATCCGGCATCATCATGTCGCATGCATGGGCACTCAATGCCCGTTCAGCGTCACGCGGGAACCACCAATTCTCACCCGTCTGTATGCCGACATTAACGGACTGCCTGACTGTGGCATGGCCTTGTAAATCTTCCGCAGCGACGGGTTCTTCAACCCAATGAATATCGTAAGGCTCAATCATCCGGATACGTCGTATCGCTTCTTTGGGCGACAAGCTCTGGTTGTAATCCACCATTAAGGTGACCTCCGAGCCAATCATGCGACGTACCTCAGCCACCACATGCAAATCACGCTGAGCATCAACATCACCCAACTTAATTTTGATCGCTTTAAATCCCTGCTTCAGCGTATGTTCTATCGCTTTAGCATCCTTGACTGGATCAACCATTCCGTAACTATCGTAAGCAGCAACGGGGCTTGCTTCGCCACCTAACAACCGCACAACGGGTTGATTAGCTGCTTTGCCTAATGCATCCCAATACGCCATATCTAACGTCGACAGCAACATCCCCAACAATCCTTGTAAGCCTAGCAAACGAAAACGCTTTTCCATTTGCTGCATACGCGCCACAGGCACGCAAGGTTTGCCAATCAATTCGGGCTTGATTTGTTCTAATAGGCTCATCAAGGGCTTGAGCGTCACTGGCGTATAGCCAAACAGGTACGCGTGCCCTGTAATACCTTGTTCGGTAACGACATCAAGCAAAATCAATGGCGATACATCGACTGAGCCGGAAGCGGTTCTCACCGGCCTGGACAGTGGGGCCACAACGGCGCGCGCACGAATGTCCGTAATCATTAAACTGTTCATGGCATCCTTATTCGGTAAATAAATCGACAGTTGCCGGGATTGTTTTAATAGTGAGTCGTCAACATGGTTCGTAGCGATTCGTTTCAACGACTCTTTCTGGCCCAGCTCAGCCCAAAGCGTTTTACCACAGCTAAGAATAGCGATGAACAATGCCATGCTCAAAAAGCCTCGCAAACTGACAATAAATTATCGTTTGTGAAACTCGCTATCGTTTTTCCGCAGGCTGCATTAACTGATTAAAAAATTGGCATGACTACTTTGATGAAATAATGGATTAGATAATTTAAACCACAAAACGAAGGAGACACCATGGCTACCGTACCGCTGATTCCCTATGACGAAGCAAAACCCGAAGCGCGTGCTGTGTATGACAACATCATGCAAACACGCAAAGTAAATGATGTAAACAATTTTTGGAAAGCGCTAGCGCACTCGCCTGATTTATTAAAACATGTATGGGAGCGTGCGCAAGAAGTGATGAAGCCAGGCGCACTGGATGCTGTAACTAAAGAGTTGATTTACATCGCGGTATCTACGGCCAATAGCTGTGAATATTGTGTTCATTCACATACGGCTGCAGCACGCGCTAAAGGAATGACACCGGAACAATACGCCGAACTACAAGCCGTGATTGCAATGGCTAGCACCACGAATGCACTGGCGACCAATATGCAAGTACCGGTCGATAAACAGTTCGATCAAAGCTAACAATAAACGCTGAAAAACGAAAATAAACTAATCAGGCCGAGTGATGTTCAACTTGGCCTGATCGCTTTATTAGGGATAACGAACCCAACCTTTGGTTGATGCTTCAGTGGAATCTGCCGGCCGCGTTGCGGCTGCCTTGGGCGCAGAAGCCGGAGCATGACTCGCAGGAGCTGCATGCGCATCAACAGCGCCCTCTGCTCGCTCAGGCATAGCGGACGAGTGATGACTCGTGATCAGCCAATCGGAACCTAGCTTTTTGTAGGAAAACGAATAGCGTGCTTTCACCTTAGTACCATCGGCAAAACGGAATGTATACAAACCCGCATCGGTAGCGCTATTGCAGTCGACTTCAATCATCCGATCATCAATGCTGCCCTCTGGACGACGCATTAAAAAATGCATGAAGTACTCTTCTTTTTCAGCGATGGTGAATCGAGCACGATTCGATACCGTCGGCAAAAGAATGGAATTCGGCGCGTAATTAGCAACGACTTTTCTAGGGTCGCCCGTCTTGAGTGAATTGTTCCAGCGATCAAACAAGGCAGCAATTTCAGATTTCAACGGTAAATCGCACTCGTCGGCCGCAGCGCGAGCAGCGGGTACAGAATGTGCGGCATGACCTGAATGTGCTGGTAAGGCTTTCGCTGCTGCAGCAGGCACATCGGCGGCGACAGGCGCGTGATTATCATGCGCCGCAGCGGGCTGGGGAGCTGCATGATCATTTGCTGCAGGAGCATCATGATCCGCTTTGGCCGCATGCGAATCAACTGCGGGTGCTGCAGTAGCGCCAGGTATTGATGCTTTAGGTTTCAAACGTTTGCTCGCTTCGGATTCAGCTGGCGCTGCGTGAGCCACGTGCGCTTGGTGTGCAGCGGCAGGTGCTGGTGCATGATCATCATGCGCTGGGGCCGCCGCTACTGGTGCGGGTGCCGACGCTGGAGCAGCTGCATGACTATCGTGGGCCGCTGGCTGTGGAGCAGCCGCAGCTGCTGTTGGAGCCGGTGCATGATCATCATGTGCAGGTGCTGCAGCAGCAACGGGCGGCGCGTCATGAGTATCGGCTCCGACAGGCGTACCTCCGGGATAAACTTTTTTCAATTTCAATCGCTTGCTCGGCTCGATCGCTGCTGCCACGGGTGCGCCATGCGCATCATGAGCAGCGGCTGCTTTATCTCCATGGGCGGCGGGTGCAGCATGACCTGCATCGCCGTGAGCATCTGCCGGAGCATGAGCATCCGCTTCTTTAGTTACCTGTTTCTTAGCTGCTTTCTTGACGGCCTTTTTCTTTTTCGGCGCTGGCTTAGCAGGTGCCTCGGCGGGTGTATCTGCCGCCACCTTGGCATCTTCAGCCGGCTTCGCATCACCATGCTTAGACTCAGCTGCAGGCTTGGCGTCTGCTGGCTTAGCCTCGGCAGGTTTAGTTTCCGCTGGTTTCACCTCGGCGGACTTGGATTCAGCAGCTTTCGAAGGCGCAGCCGCTTTGGCAGGGGCATCATGCCCTGCAGCGTGATCGTCATGCTTAGCATCGTTAGCATTCGCATTTGAACAAACTACGGCAAATAAAAGCGCTGTTAGTAAATTAGTAGCATTCATCGTCATGACCTTCCTGTCAGGTCTCACTAAAAATAGCCATTCAATGCGGCTGGTGGCATAAATTATCAAAATTAAATCATTCGGCATGTCCCAATCTGCTCTCACCGAATTACTTGCTATGCTTCTCGTCCTTGTTAATCGAGTCGAGTGCGAAATTCTGTAGGCCCTTACACAAAGAATATACTCGGCAGCTCTAAAGAACTTGAATGCTGGTATCGATTAATGAAGCGTAGTTGGATGTTTCGGCGTAAATCGCGCAAAAATCATTCAGTTTTACTATCAAAAACCATGCAAGGCATTTCGCAGCGGATTATCCTAAGGCCACTGCTATTTATTGTCCGGGCCGCTTTGATTCGTTCGGGCCCCGCAGTTTTGAATTAAAAAAAGGAGAATCATTGTGTCCGATACTATTATTGAAACGCTGCCCGGTCAGCCGCATCAATCCGATTGCCCTTGCTGCGCACCACTCAGCACAGGCACTTCACGTCGTCAGTTCTTAGCGACTGGCGCTGCTGTCTTAGCGGGTGGCCTGATGGGATTCGTTCCTGGTCGCTCAATGGCAGGCGGTGGTAACTATGAAGCGATGCTGGTTAACTGCATCGATCCACGCTTCACTACATTGAGCTGGCAGTACATGGGTTTGTTGTCCGGTGTCGATCGTGAAAAACTGGGCGATAACTACAGCCACTTCGTGATGGCTGGTGGTCCACTCGGCGCCGTACATCCAAAATTCGCCGCCTGGCACAAAACGTTTTGGGACAACCTCGACATCACAGTCGGTCTGCATCACATCAAACGTGTCGTAGCTTTATCTCATCGTGACTGCGGTGCGGCCAAGCTAGCTTTTGGTGCCAGTGGCGTCGCGGAAAAAGAAGTTGAAACAGGTTCGCACGCTGAAGCATTGATGGCCTTCCGTAAAGAAGTCAACTCACGCCATCCAAAGCTGAGCGTTATCACTGGCATTATGGATGTGTCAGGACGTGTTGATCTGATTGGTTAATCGTCAAGCTGCCTGATTATTTTGACTTGAATCAAGGTAACCTTTGAGTTAACAATGAATACTGGCTCCTATCAAATAAGGAGCCAGTATGTCTTTAGATCACGCCGTTGTATGGATAGATCATCGTGAAGCCCACGTCATTCAATTTAATGAATCGGCGAACGAAAATGAGATTATCCACACCAAATCCAAACACTCCCACTTACATCACAAAGCAGGAACGCTTGGTTCAGGTCATGCAGCGCCGGATAAATCGTATCTGCATGAAGTGACCGAAGCAGTCGCCAGCGCTGCGGAAATATTGGTCGTGGGTCCAGGATCGGCTAAGCTTGAATTGCTACGACATGCGCAACAGCATGATCCGTTGATTGCAAAAAAAATCTTAGGTATCGAGACCATTGATCACCCCACCGACAAACAATTGCTCGCTTACGCTCGTCACTATTTCAAGCCTATCGACAAGATGAATGGAACCGGTGTCATTCGCACCTGAACGTGATTCTAACTATGAAAGAAATTATTGCTCTATTAGCTGCTGCAACTCTGTTTGCCGCCGGTGGCGCTCACTCGGAACAAATACGCTACATTTGTAGTGGTACGCATGTGGAGTATGACGGCTGGGGTAAGCGTACTGAGCAGATGAGTAGTTTGAAAGAAGATCCGGTTGATCTGGTGATCGATACTGAAATAAAAAAGGTAAGTTTCAGTACCAAGTACGCCGGACCTGTGACGACTGATTTAAAAATCAGCGAGCAATGGTATGAGGGCGAAGCGCCAGTGAATGTCACAGTCATGAAACGCAACATTGCACTGGTCAGCGTGAAGCTTGGCCGAATCGCCTGGCAGGCCATGACGATCTATACACTCGATGATGCGAATGGCGAAACCCACATCGCCTATGCCGGTGTCTGTACACCTAAAACAGTGAAATAAGTCGGCAGACTATGCCGAGTGTTTGCGCCCGGCGATATAGCGCACACCTATCGGGCCATACACTTCGGTATGCGGAATATTTGCATCAAGCGCAAAGGTATCGCCCGTGCGGCAATGCTGTGTACGACCTTCAGCCACGATCGTAATCTCACCTTCTAAAATTAATGCGCGGGCAGCAAAGGGATGCGTATGCAAATCCAATGAGCCATTCGCGGGTCGATCGACCACGACGGTTTCAAAACCTTCTTTCTGCATCAACTGCTCGAATTCTTGTTTATTCATGTTGGTTCCTTTTTAAATTTTTTGTTTTTGAACTTTAAATCTTCGATACCAGCTTTACTAAGGTGAGCAAAGTTTGGTTCACCGGTGTTGGCACACCATGTTTTAAGCCAAGCCGGCACACATAACCGTTCAGGTAATCAATTTCTGTTTTTTTACCCCGTGCTAAATCTTGCGCCGTGGATGAATACTGAGTTGCCATGGTACTCGCCAGATTTCTAACCGTCGCATACATATCGCCGGGGACTGCTATACCTTCGGCTTTTGCGACGGTGAGACATTCCGTAACTACGGTTTCCATGAGCGCTGGAATACCTTCGACCTGAACCATTTCACCATACATTTTTTGCGCAATGGCTGACAAGGCATTATAGGCACAGTTGATAATCAGCTTAGCCCATAACGGGCCCATCACATTCTCAGAGACTTCAACCGGCACCTCCGCCTCATGAAACCATTGCTTCACATCGGCACTCTCGGGCGCATTACCAATCACCAACTCACCTCGTCCGTGGTGCTTCACATGCCCGGACCCGGCCATTTCAGTCGCGACATAAACCACCGCTGGTATCACCCGCTGCGGTAATAGCTGTCTCAAAAGTTCAGGACTCTCGGCACCATTTTGCAGAGTCACGATCACAGCATCAGGTTCTAAGTGTGGCGCTATCTCGCGCGCTGCTGATTCGCTGTCTGTGGATTTAACGCAAAACAACACAAGACGCGCTCCCTTAACGCCCGATGCATCAGTGACGGCTTTCATAGAGACATGCTCAGAAAACTTTTTTGTATCAAGCAATAGTCCATGCTGATTGACCGCATCCACATGAACTTGTCGACCAATCAGTGTTACAGGAAAACCAGCGCGCGCTAGCATTGCACCGAAAAAACAACCGACAGAACCCGCACCCATCACGGCGATTTGCGGCTTAGCATTCGCATTAGTTGACGACATGGTGACCTTTCTTTTTATTATATTTTTAAGGACGCACTAAATAAATTAAGAATATTTCTCGAGCCATGAGAATAAGCCAAAGGCTAAATTAACTAAGCTGAACTATAACCTAGCTCCGTTCAAAGTGCAGTTTGCTACTATCTTTTGCAACCAACCACTGTCGATTAATGACCCGTATTTTTGTTGAGTAAAAATTCTACTAAGGTCTGTGTAAATGCTTGCGCGACCTCCCAGTTCGATAAATGTGCTGCGTTGAGTTCGACATAGCGCGAACCTTTTATCGCGCGAGAAATCAGCTCACCATGTTCGGGCGGTGTTGCCTTGTCATGCTTGCCACCTATGACTAAGGTAGGTGCAGTGATAGAAGTCAAATTAGCGCGCTGATCCATGTCGCGTACTGCTGCACAGTTAGCGACATAACCTTCAACTGACGTCTCTTGCAGCATTTTTCTTACGCGATCTACTTGGGCCGGAGCATGCGCAAGAAAGCCTGGGGTAAACCACCGCTCAAGCACGCTCTCGATTATGCTCTCCATGCCATCTTGTTTGACTTTGGTGATACGCGTATTCCATATTTCAGGCACGCCAATAGCGGCACTGGTATTGCAAAGCGCTAAACGATCAATGCGCGATGGCGCATACACACCTAGCCAGATACCTGTCATGCCACCCATAGAAAGGCCGCAAAAATGTGCGCGCTCAATTTTTAATCCATCCAACAATGACAGCACATCGCCACCGAGCTGCGCAATGGTGTACGGCCCTTGCGATACATCAGAGCTTCCATGCCCACGTGTGTCATAACGCAAAACACGAAAATGCTCAGAAAGCGCAGGTAATTGGGGTAACCACATCGACAGGTTAGTACCGAGTGAATTAGACATGACTAATACTGGCGCTTGGTCAGGGCCATCAAGCTCGTAATGCAATCGGCCGGTGCCTGTTTCATAGAAAGGCATAGAGACTCCTGTAGTTGAAATTAATGCGGCCTGGAATCAGTGCTTGCGTTGGCGATGTTCTGAGAGAACACGATCGACAAACGTTTCGGCCTGCCCCAGATAATTGACAGGATCAACTAACTTTTGAAGTTCGTCTCTAGAAATCAGGTTATTAATGCGCGTATCAGCCTGCAAGATGTCAAACAATGATTTATCGGTAGCGATCGCTTGCGCACAAGCTGCTTCTACCAGCTCGTGAGCGGTAGCGCGACCTAAGTGATTACTTAATGCAATCGATACCGATTCGGCCATCACTAGCCCATGAGTCATATCGATATTGCTGCGCATACGCTCGGGATAAACTGTCATGCCCTCAACAACATCGCATAGCTGGAGTAATGCACCTGAAGTCAACTCAATAATCTCAGGCAAGGTATCCCACTCTGCTTGCCAGCCGCCGAGCGCACGTTCGTGCTCATGCACCATGCATGACAATAATGTCGACACTAGTGCCGGTATACGATGAGCCGCCGTGAGTGTGGCAGAACATCCCACCGGATTACGTTTATGCGGCATGGTGGAAGAACCACCTCGTCCTTGAGTGCTGGGTTCGGAAAGTTCAGCGATTTCAGTTTGCGCTTGCAAAGAAATATCACGCGCTATTTTTCCCAAGGTACCCGTTAACAATCCCAGCGTGGCGCCCACTTCAGCGATGCGATCACGATGTGTGTGCCAAGGTATGGCAGGTAATGTGAGTTGGAGTTCATCCGCTAAAGTCTGACTGACTGCTAAACCTTTGTCACCCAGACTTGCTAACGATCCTGCAGCGCCTCCAAACTGCAGCACCGAGATATTTTTTCGTACGATAGCGAGTCGCTCTTGATGACGCAGAATCGCATCTAACCAACCCGCTGCTTTTAATCCAAACGTAATTGGTAATGCATGCTGCATCCAAGTGCGCCCCATCATCGGTGTAGCACGATGGCGATGCGCATGCGCTGCCAATGCATCTGCTAATTCAGCGAGTTCACTCGTGATTAAATCAATCGCCTGACACAGTTGCAAAACCAACCCCGTATCGATGATATCTTGGCTAGTCGCACCCCAGTGCACATGACGCGCTGCCTGTGCATCAACCGCCGCGACCTTAGCCGTCAGTTGCTTCACCAACGGGATCGCCAGATTGCCGGATTGACGTGCGTCATGCGCCAGTAATTGAATATCGATCTGATCAGCGCGACACACATTCGCTATGACCGTAACCGATTGTGCAGGAATCACACCTTCCTTCGCGAGTGCGCGCGCTAATGCAGCTTCTACATCGAGCATGCATTGCACCGTACCTTTGGCAGAAAAAATAGCCATCATTCCATCAGAAGAAAATAAAGCAGAGGTCAGGCGATGATCAGTCATGGAATGAGTCAATCCGATTGAAATCAAAGTTCAAAAAAAACGGTTTCATGGATCCCGCCACCGATAGCGATATTCCATTCCAATACACCCGGTTGGCCTTCGACTACCTTTGCGACCAGTGTAGCGCGACGCTCTACAGGCACCTGTTGCATGACCTGATCAGCTGCATGATCATCACCGGGAAAATAAATGCGCGTTACTAGTTGCTTGATTAAGCCACGCGCAAAAATAGCTACCAAAATATGTGGCGCTTGCAGTGTGCCATTAGCTGCAGGAACACGCCCCGGTTTGATCGTAGAAAAACGAAACCGCCCATCAGAATCCGTTGGCGTGCGGCCAAATCCGCTAAAGCTTTTCTCAATCGGCAGATCGCGATTATCTAAAGGATGCGCATATTTACCCTGCGAATTTGCCTGCCAAATTTCTATCATGCCATCGGGTATAGGTAAGCCATCCGCATCACGTAATTGACCCTGAATGATGCAACGCTCGCCTGCACTCTCTGATGGTACTAATTCAGTGGTGTTTAACCAATCTAAGCCTATATGCAAATAAGGTCCGACGGTTTGCGATGGTGTGTATCCTGAATTCATCTCATTTCTCCATCGGCGTCGCATGCCGCCCGCGCAAAATGATATCGAAGCGAAAGCCTAAGGCAAAATCGGGTTCAGTCAAATCAAAGGCGAACTGCGAAATCATTCGTTGCCGTGCACGTTCATCCGGCACGCAGTTATAGATAGGATCAAATTCCAACAGCGGATCACCCGGAAAATACATCTGCGTGACTAAACGTGTAGCAAATGCCTGACCAAACAATGAGAAATGAATATGCGCAGGTCTCCAAGCATTTGCATGATTTCGCCACGGGTAAGCACCCGGTCGTATCGTGGTGAAGCGGTAATGACCTTCTGCATCCGTGATGGTTCGGCCGGTACCGGTAAAGTTAGGATCTAGCGGCGCCTCATGCTGATCATTTTTATGTTGATAGCGTCCGGCTGCATTCGCCTGCCACAACTCAATCAAGGTATGTGGAACGGCTTTACCATCTTCATCTAACACACGACCTGCAACTACGATGCGCTCACCGAGAGGTTCACTTGCATGCTGACGTGTAAGGTCTGCATCATTGGGCGTAACGCGATCATGCCCAAACACAGGGCCGGTCAACTCAGACAAAGACTGAGGCAAAAGAATTAAAGCTTGTGATGGAGAGCGTTTAACGGTGGACCCATACGCCGGTGAAAGATAGTCAGGCTGACTACCTGCTGCCGGCATGCGGTAGGGACGAAGATCCAACATGGTGTTCCTTGTCTCGGGAATTATTTTTATGGCCTTAGGCCTATTTTCGCTCAGAGGCGACAACGCTCAAAACTACGATGCACGCTCAAACTCTAAGCGTACATTCTTGATGAGACTGATCTCAACTCAACTACATTCAGTCACATTCACTCACATTCGTTCAATCATCAACGCGATGCCCTGCCCTACGCCGATACACATAGTACAAAGCGCATAACGGCCACCGGTTCTATGTAACTGGTACATCGCCGTAGTAACTAATCGCGCACCACTCATACCTAGCGGATGACCTAGTGCGATAGCTCCACCATTCGGATTAACGCGCGCATCATTATCAGCAATGCCTAATTCACGCAAAACCGCCAGACCCTGAGCAGCGAAGGCTTCATTCAACTCAATCACATCCATTTGATCGAGCGTCATACCGGTCAGTTGTAATAATTTTTTAACAGCGGGTACCGGACCGATACCCATCACGCGCGGTGCCACACCCGCAGTGGCCATACCCATGATACGAGCGCGCGGCGTCAAACCGTACTCTTTACTATGCGCCTCATCGGCTAACAATAAAGCGCACGCGCCGTCATTTACACCCGAAGCATTACCAGCGGTAATGGTGCCATCCACCTTCACTACGCCTTTTAATTTAGCCAGCGCTTCTACACTGGTGACACGTGGATGTTCATCATTCATCACCGTGATCGGCTCACCTTTTTTCTGCGGAATGATCACAGGAATAATTTCATCAGCGAGCACACCGGAAGCCTGAGCAGCGGCGGCTTTATTTTGACTAGCGACTGCAAAGGCATCTTGATCAGCGCGGCTGATGTGATAATCAGTCGCGACGTTTTCTGCGGTCTCAGGCATAGAATCAACACCGTACAGTGCTTTCATCTGTGGATTAACGAAGCGCCATCCTATGGTGGTATCAAATATCTGCGCATTACGTGAAAAAGCACTATCAGCTTTACCCATCACAAAGGGTGCACGCGTCATGGATTCAACACCGCCTGCAATCACCAAGCCTGCTTCACCCGATTTAATCATACGTGAAGCAGTTCCCACCGCATCCATCCCTGAACCACACAAGCGATTAATTGTGACACCTGGAACGTCTATCGGTAAACCAGCCAACAACAATGACATACGAGCGACATTACGATTATCTTCACCGGCTTGATTTGCACAGCCAAAAATAACTTCATGCACCGTACTCCAATCCACGGTGGGATTACGTTCTTGCAGCGCGCGTAGTGCGAGCGCACCGAGATCGTCTGCACGCATGTCTTTTAACACGCCACCGAAGCGACCAATCGGTGTACGGATGGCATCACAGATAAAGGCTTGTTTCATCATTCTCTTCTAGTTAATAATGGTCAAATAAACTAAATAATTCAGGCGGCAGTCAGTGGCAGACCCGACAATTTTTCAAGCTCGGACAAGGTGAGTCCCTCAGCCATTTCTAAAACGACCAGGCCGTTCGTAGTGATATCAATCACAGCCAGATCAGTATAGATACGACTCACGCATGCCATGCCTGTTAGCGGATAGGTACAGTGCTCAACAATTTTGCTCTCGCCGCTTTTGGTTTGATGTTCCATCATGACGAATACGCGCTTGGCTCCTATCGCCAGATCCATCGCGCCACCAACAGCAGGAATAGCATCCGGCGCACCCGTATGCCAATTCGCGAGATCGCCTTGACGTGAAACTTGAAATGCCCCCAGCACGCAGATATCGAGATGACCACCACGCATCATGGAAAATGAATCCGCGTGATGGAAATACGCTCCACCAGTCAGTAACGTCACTGGCTGCTTACCTGCATTAATTAAATCTTCATCTTCTTGACCTTTAGCAGG
>CANGJE010000007.1 GCA_947454305.1 Oxalobacteraceae bacterium | reverse complement strand
TGAGATTGACGGTGTTCGCTACATAGAGTTTTTAGCCAGTGGTGCAATTTCCATGTCGGTCATGATGGCAGCCTCATTCGAGGCGCTGTATTCAGCGTTCTCTCGTATGCATGTTCAGAAGACTTGGGAATCGCTATTGAATACCCCGCTGGATTTGGATGACATTGTGTTGGCTGAGATGCTATGGGCCGCGAGTAAGGCCATGATTTCTGGTATGGCGATACTGGGGGTACTCTTTTTGTTAGGTATAGGGCTTCATCCCACAACACTACTTGTGCCACCTATGCTGTTTTTGGTTGGCGTGACCTTTGCATCGATAGCCTTAGTGGTTAATGCTATCGCTCGTGGTTATGATTTTTTTACTTACTATTTCACGTTAATGTTAACGCCCATGATTTTCATGTCGGGCGTTTATTATCCCGTAAGCCAACTGCCTTCATGGCTGCAGCCGTTTGCTCAAATTCTCCCGCTCGGCGTCGCCGTTCAAGTTGTGCGACCATTGTTACTCGGTCAGCTACCTGAAGCTGCCTTGCAGAATATACTTATCCTAATGAGCTATTGTTTTTTCGGTTTTTATCTAGCCACCGTGTTGACCCGACGTCGCTTGTTAAAATAGTCATCCACTAAAGCCCATGGATCAAGCATTACTCGTTTTAACTAATGTGCCCGACTTGGAGTGCGCGCAATTGGTTGCAAGGACATTGGTCGAAGCGCGCTTAGCAGCGTGCGTCAATCTACTGCCAGCAGTGCACTCCATTTATCGTTGGCAAGGTCAGATTGAAGAGGCAACTGAGATCACCTTGCTGATAAAAACCACGTCACAACAGATCGATAGTTTGCAGAAGGCGATAGTGAAACTTCATCCCTATGATGTTCCGGAAATTATTGCTACGCCTATCGTTGCTGGTTATGCGCCATATCTGCAGTGGATAGCTACTGAAACCGCGAAAGATAGTCATGCGTAAGTGGATTCGTTTGCTACTCAGTGTTATTTGCTTGTTTGGTTTGGTGATGGCTCCCAGCCATGCAGAAGATGATTTTTTGCCGCCTGAAAAAGCATTTCGAGTAAGTGCTCGCTTGATCGATGCAAAATCAATTGAGGTGCAATTTGAGATTGCAGAAGGCTATTATCTTTATCGCGATCGGCTCATATTTAAGGCAGAAGGCGCATCGCTGGGTGCGCCTGATATACCCCATGGAAAAGTTAAATTTGATCCGAACTTTGAAAAAGAAGTTGAAACCTTCAGGCAGCAATTAATCGTTCGTATTCCAGTTGAAAATAGCGATACATTCAAACTTACCGTAGGCAACCAAGGATGTTCTGATAAAGGGTTGTGTTACGCGCCCATGGAAACTATTTTCCGGCTTTCCAGCTTGTCGATAAAAAACCAAGATGCGTCTGGCGCTAGCGATACCCAAGCCGCTACTGCACTAGTAAAGCAAGAACAGGATGGAGAGTCTGGTCGCATCCAGGCATCGCTAGCGAGTGGAAAATTATCGCTAATACTTCCCTTGTTTTTCTTGCTGGGATTGGGATTGTCATTGACACCTTGCGTATTGCCAATGGTGCCCATTTTGTCATTCATCATTGTGGGCGAAGGTGCGCAGACCAGCCGTAGTCGTGGCTTCATACTTTCTTTATCCTATGCTTTGGGTATGGCTTTCGTTTATACCGCTTTAGGAATAGCGGCTGGTTTATTAGGTGAAGGCTTGGCCGCAGCGTTACAAAAACCTTGGTTGCTGACATCGTTTGCTGTACTGATTGCGGTCATGTCACTCGCTATGTTCGATGTCTATCAGTTGCAAATGCCGGCCTCATTGCAATTGCTGTTGACTAAAATGTCAGAGCGACAGAAGGGCGGGAAATTATTCGGTGTATTCATCATGGGTGCACTATCGGCGCTCATCGTGGGTCCTTGTGTGGCTGCACCCTTAGCGGGCGCGTTGGTGTATATCAGTCAGACTCGTAATGTAATTATTGGTGGAAGTGCCTTATTTGTGATGGCCCTAGGTATGAGCGTGCCTTTGCTGTTGTTGGGCTTATCTGCGGGTACGTTGTTACCACGTGCTGGGCAATGGATGAAAGTAGTTAAACCATTGTTTGGTGTTGTGATGCTGGCTCTCGCTCTTTGGATGGTCGCGTCACTCATTCCTTCATGGGTATTGATGGCAGGCTGGGGCTTACTCGCCGTTGCTTATGGAATTTTTATACTGCTATCGGGTCACTTAGGTTGGTTTCCTAAATTATTTGGTGTGCTGTTCGTATTGCTTGGAGCGGCGCAGTGGATAGGTATTGCTACGGGTAATGATAATCCTTTCTCTCCTTGGGAAAATTTACGCGGCGAACGTGCGCAGAAGACAGAATTTAAAAAAATAAAAACCGCAGATGAATTAGATCAGGCATTGGCCAGCGCTGGTGGCAAAGCAGTGATGTTGGATTTTTATGCTGACTGGTGCGTGTCGTGTATAGAGATGGAAAAACTCACGTTTACTGAGCCGACAGTTAAACAGGTGATGGATCAGATGCTGCTATTACAAGCTGACGTCACAGCGAATGATGCCGAAGATAAAGCGCTATTAAAGCGTTTTAGTTTGTTCGGTCCTCCGGGGATCATTTTCTTTGGTCGCGATGGTCAAGAAATGCTTGATGCGCGTGTTATCGGATTTAAAAGCCCCGACATTTTTTTGCAACGTTTGCAACAAGTCCGGACGCAATCGGCGAATTCTAAATAGCCGGGAGCTATTTAGATAGAGCGATAGTGTATTTACTGGCTTAATTTAATCCAGATATAGTGATTCCCTTTTCAAGGGCTTCTTAGTTCAAAGTAGTTCAAATAGGAGATCAAATGACACTTAAACTTGGCGATACCGCACCTGATTTTGAGCAGGATTCTTCCATTGGAAAAATTCGATTTCATGAATGGGCAGGTGATTCATGGGTGGTTTTATTTTCGCACCCTGCCGATTTCACACCTGTATGCACAACCGAATTGGGTTTGACTGCCAAATTGAAACCAGAGTTTGATAAGCGCAATGTTAAAGCGATCGCACTTTCGGTTGATCCTGCAGATAAGCACACGAGTTGGATTAAGGATATCGAAGAAACTCAAAAGACAGTCGTAGGTTTTCCTATTGTTGCAGACGCTGATAAATCAGTATCAACACTGTACGACATGATTCATCCCAACCAGTCTGAAACTGCGACGGTGCGTTCCTTGTTTGTGATTGACCCAAAGAAAAAAGTGCGTTTGACCATTACCTATCCCATGAGTACCGGTCGTAACTTTGATGAGGTGTTACGCGTCATCGACGCTCTTCAACTAACGGATGCATATACGGTCGCCACACCCGGTAACTGGAAAGATGGTGATGATGTAATCATCCCTTTATCCATACAAGATGAGGCAGTGATTAAGCAAAAATATCCTAAGGGCTATCGCTCACCTAAGCCTTATTTGCGCATCACGCCTCAACCTAATAAGTAAGCGCTTTAACTTTTCTTGTCATTCGATGTGCTACTGGTCAGTGGTTGAGTCGTAGCCGATTACTCAGGGCGTGCTGTCGTTGGTTTGGCAGCGCGCCATCCTGTACTCGCTGAGCTGCTACCCGATTTATTTTTTTCGGATTCAATATCCGTTAATGATGCCTCTGAATCGATATTGGATGGAAAGGTAGAAAAAATAAAATCCTCTTGCGATGGCGGCGACTCTTCTTTATTGTGGGGTGACTTAGTGTTGGTCGCGGTAGTAGTTTTCTGTTGGCTAGCACTTGATCGTTCTGCTTGTATCGCTGCAGGTTGAAACACACCCGTTCCTCTTTTGGCGCGCGACTTTGAGGTGCCTGCATTTAGTGTCTTCGCTGTGTCGTCAAACCGAGTTTTCCCGATGTCATTTTTTAGCGCTTTGGTTATCAAATGAAATGCCGAGCTGCCCATAACTTTTTCGACGTCTTTCCCGTATCCTTTTTTATCTAAGATAGCCGAGTTATATTTTATATTGCTGAGAATTTTTTCTGCTTTGGTTTTTGATACTCCACCTGAGTCTATCAATTGATGTTTGATTTCCGCGCGGGCTAGCTTGGCGGCAGCAAGTAATTCAGGATTTTTGAATACTTCAGCTGCAGGTTTATGAGTAAAAACGAGATTAATAACCGTTGTGTTTTGATTGGAGATCGATGTTTCCTCTTGCAACACGACGATGTTGTCTGAAAATTCTCCGGAATTAATGCTTGGGTCGCTGCGTGATATAAAAGATGACGCTAACCTATCCATGGCCTAGTTCCTTTGTGAAATTAGTGGCGCATTCGGGAAAGATGCGCCACTCGCCATGGATCAGTAACGTTAATCGAAAAAAAATTCTTTCTACTATGTACTAGGTCGTGTTGTAAAAGTGTAGAGCCAGTACTACCGCAGCACTATCCCGCTTTGCATAGACGAGCAATATCGCGAGAAAAATACGTCAACACGCCATTCGCACCGGCCCGCTTAAAGCACAGCATAGCTTCCATCATGGTTTTATCGTGATCGACCCAGCCGTTTTGTGCAGCGGCCTTGATCATCGCGTATTCGCCACTGACCTGGTATGCGAAGGTAGGCATTTTGAATTCATCTTTAACGCGCCGAACGATATCTAAGTAAGGCATCCCGGGTTTGACCATCACCATGTCGGCACCCTCAGCAATATCGAGTGCGACTTCGCGCAACGCTTCATCACTGTTGCCCGGATCCATTTGGTAGGTGGCTTTACTGCCTTTACCTAAGTTCGCTGCAGAGCCGACAGCATCGCGGAACGGACCGTAAAATGCCGACGCGTATTTTGCTGAGTAGGCCATGATGCGCGTGTGAATATGGTGTTCATGTTCGAGGGCAGCGCGAATCGCGCCTATGCGCCCATCCATCATGTCGGATGGTGCGACGATATCTACGCCAGCCGCCGCTTGTGCCAGCGCCTGCTTTACCAGTAGGGGAGTGGTTTCATCATTCAGTACGTAGCCATTCGCATCGAGTACGCCATCTTGGCCATGACTGGTATACGGATCGAGAGCGACATCAGTCAAAATGCCCAATTCGGGAAAGCGAGCTTTCAGTTCACGCACTGCGCGTGGTACTAAACCTTCCGGGTTGGTCGCCTCAATGCCATCAGGCGTTTTGAGTGAGGGATCAATTACCGGAAACAGCGCCAACACGGGAATGCCTAACTTCACGCAATCCTCGGCAATCGGTAGCAGCAAATCCACTGAGACTCGCTCGACACCTGGCATAGACGGAACGGCTTCACGTCTATTTTTACCATCGAGTATGAAGACCGGATAAATCAGGTCTGCGGGAGTGATGATGTTTTCGCGCATTAAGTCGCGTGAAAATCCATCGCGTCGCATACGACGCATACGAATCGAAGGGAACTGTGGATCAGGGTGCGTGGACATGATTTTCCGTAATAGTCTGAGTCAGGGGAAGCGTCTCTTTAATTCGCCGCCAACAGGCAGAGAACTTTTTTCGCTACTTACCCTCAGACTAGCGGGTGGTCTTCACCCCCCGCTTCTCCTCCCTTAGCGGGGCCGAGTCGTCTGCGGGCGAACGGCGTTGGACCCTGGAGATCTTCCCCTTTCTCCAGGGATTTTTTTATTCTGTTTTATCCAGCGGTGCTTCTTTCGAAGCGCCTTGCTCTGCCAGCCTGAGCAAACGACGTATGGTGTCGTCAGCCTCATCTAACCCAACCCGCTTGGTAGCTGAAAACAGTTGGACAGAAAACGGCAGTGGCGTGCCAGATTCGTCAACATAACTTGACAGCACCGTATGTGCAAGTCGCAGTGCATCAGCGGATTCGCTACGATTAAGCTTATCGGACTTACTTAAAAGGCAATGAACCGGTTTGCCAGTCCCGGCAAACCACTCGAGCATTTGAATATCGAGCTCAGTAAACGGGCGCCGTGCGTCCATGATTAACACCAAAGCGACCAGGGTTTCTCTGATTTTTACGTAGCGTCCCAACAGCTCTTGCCAATGATCTTTCGCGGAGCCGGACACTTCCGCGTAGCCGTAACCCGGCAAATCGACCAGAAACGCGTTGATCTCTTCGATTTTAGTCTCGTCCTTGCGGTGTTGGCCGACGTGGGCGCCGCCAAGCGAGAAAAAATTGATGTGCTGTGTACGTCCGGGTGTCTTCGAGGCGAAAGCCAACTTCTTTTGGTTACATAGCAGATTAATCGCCGTGGATTTGCCCGCGTTGGAGCGACCGGCAAAGGCAATCTCCGGGACGTTAAGCGTTGGTAAATCCCCGAGGCGATTGACCGTAGTAAAAAAGCGAGCTTGCCAGAGGAGGGACATGTTGGAGCCCTGATAGGTCAGGGGCAAGATAAGGGGTGCCATTGTAGTACAATGTCAGGCTGTTATCGGTGTTGAAAATAGCTTGTTTAGGTGGTCTAGACGAGCGTTGTCTGAAACCGAAAAAATCCATCTCCATTTCCGGGTGTTTGAATGAATCGTGCTCTACCAATATTCGCTAAGTTCGTCTGCGTTGCGCTGATGAGTTTTTCTGTTGCTTGGGCTAATGAGGAGAAGGCGCCAGCGGCTGCCGATCCCGCCAAGGGCAGCACACTGTATTCGAATGGCGATCCATCGCGCGGCATTTTGGCATGCGTCGCATGTCATGGTGCAGCGGGTAATTCGACCATTACACAAAATCCTAAATTGGCGGGTCAACACGAAGCCTACATTCAAAAGCAATTGCATAATTTCAAAGGACCGGATCGTAACAATGCGATCATGACCGGGATTGCTAAAGCCTTGGGTGATGACGACGTGCGTAACATTGCCGCTTTTCTTGAGCAACAAAAACCAGCTCCAGGTTCTGCGCGTAATAAAAACACTGTTGACCTCGGCAAGAAAATTTATCGTGCTGGCATCGCAGAAAAACATGTTCCTGCTTGTGCGGGTTGTCATGGTCCAAACGGTGCGGGCATTCCAGCTCAGTATGCGCGCATAGCAGGTCAGCATCAGGATTACACCATCGCGCAATTAACGAATTTCCGCACGGGTACACGTGCCAATAGTGCGCAAATGACGGCTGTTGGTAAGCGGATGTCGGATGAAGAAATGCAGGCGGTCGCAGACTATATCGCTGGCCTCAGATAATCGTTCATTAGCGCGTATTCATGTAACAGTACTGCGAAAACAGTACAGCGCGATAAATTCGATACAAAGGGGTGGCCGATGCCGCCCCTTTTTTTATTCGTGCTCAGCTAATTAAATAAAAAAGTAAACGAGATGAACGTAAGCACCGAAGGCATTGTTTTACAAACCCGACGTCGTTGGCTGTCGGATATCGTCGAGCTACTTTCCTCGATGCGGTTTTCAATCAGCTTGTTAACCGTCATTGCAATCGCATCCGTCATAGGCACCGTGGTGACTCAAAATGAGCCCATGTCTAACTACGTTAATCAGTTTGGACCATTCTGGGCCGACATCTTAGGTCGGTTTTCGATTTATTCCGTCTACGCGGCATGGTGGTTTTTGTTGATCATGGCATTCCTGGTCACATCAACCTCACTGTGTATTGCGCGTAATGCGCCCAAGATGATCGCAGACATGAAGAGTTGGCGTGAGAGTGTGCGCGAGCAGTCATTGCGTAACTTTCATCATCGTGTTGAATGGAGTTCGGCGAATACTCGTGAAGCGTTTGCACAGGAAGTCGGACGCAAGGTGGCGTCTAAAGGTTATCAATGGAAGCTGGTCGAAAAAGACGGCGCAACATTGTTGACGGCTAAGCAAGGCGCTGCGAATAAGCTAGGCTATATTTTTGCTCACTCCGCCATCGTGATTATCTGTATTGGTGGTTTGCTTGATTCGAATATTCCCATCGGCATTCAGCAATGGCTTTATAACAAATCGCCGTTTATAGGTAATGGCATCATCGCTGAAGTTCCTGCAAAGCACAGGCTGGGATTGGGTAATCCTTCGTTTCGTGGAAACACCTTTGTTCCTGAAGGAGCGAGTAGCAACACCGCCATCATTCCCGTCGGTGAAGGCGTCATGATTCAAGAGCTGCCATTCACTTTACTGCTAAAAAAATTCGTGATTGATTTTTATTCGACGGGCATGCCCAAGTTATTTGCAAGCGAAGTGCTAGTCACGGACCATGAAACGGGAAAGACGTTTCCAGCCACAATCAAAGTGAACGAGCCATTGATTTATAAAGGGATGGCGGTTTATCAGTCCAGCTTTGAGGATGGTGGAAGTCATCTCAAGTTGGTGGGGTTTCCAATGAAAGGTCCGAATAATCAACCATTCCAGGTCGAAGGTGTTGTGGGCCGCTCCACTCCGCTGTTAGGGAGTACGGGCAGTGAGTATGTCATTGAGTGGTCGGGTTTTCGCCCGTTTAATGTTGAAAACACCTCCGCGGCGAATGGTCAGGATGTGCGTGCGGTAAATCAGAACAAAGGTTTTAGCGAGAAATTCAGCACCAAGCTAGATGAGCAATTAGGGTCGGCGGCGAAAAACAAAAAAACTAAAGACCTCAAAAATGTGGGGCCTAGCGTTCAATACAAATTACGCGACAAGACGGGTCAGGCACGCGAATTTAATAATTACATGCTGCCGGTGACTATCGATGGCGCAGAAATTTTTCTCGCAGGTCTGCGCGATTCTCCTGCCGATGGTTTTCGTTATTTGCGCATCCCTGCGGATGAAAAAAACTCCATGAATGAATGGATGCGTTTACGTGCTGCGTTAAGTGATTCGAGTCTGCGTGAAAAAGCAGCTAGTCGCTACGCTGAAAAAGTACCGCTCGATGCGAAAGCCAATGCGAACTTGCGCGAGCAACTCAAAGCCTCTTCGGCGCGCAGCCTGAATGTATTTATTGGAGATCGCGAATCGTCGGGTTATGTGGCTATTGCACGTTTCATTGGCAAGTTACCTGAAGATCAGCAAGAGAAGGCGGCAGACCTTTTCATGAAGATACTGAATGGAAGTCTGTGGGAGTTGTGGCAACTGGCGCGCGAAAAAGATGGATTGCCAGTCATGGCGGCGGACGAAAAAAATGGTCGTTTCTTGCAACTGGCGACCAATGCGATGGCGGACTCATTTTTTTATGAGGCGCCCATCATGTTGCAGTTGCAGGGATTTGAACAGGTAAAGGCATCGGTTTTCCAAGTAACGCGCTCGCCTGGAAAAAATGTAGTTTATCTGGGCTGTCTGTTCTTGGTGTTGGGTGTGTTTGCCATGCTCTACGTGCGCGAGCGGCGTTTGTGGGTGTGGATTCGTTCCGATGCCGAGGGTGGTAGTCATGCGCTGATGGCGATGAGCACGCAACGTCGCAGCCTAGATTTCGACAAGGAATTTGAACAGCTGAAGGGCGACCTAACGCGTTCCTGAGCCTGCCCCTGATTACAACCTGGGTAATCAGCAGCGTTATTAGGCCTGCACTATACTAATCGCACTTGCATAGCCTGCCTTACGCGGAGAGAAATAATGGAGTTGACCCAGAATCCTTCTTACAGTGAAACGACTAGCCTATTGAAAAGTCGCACATGGTTTGATTGGCTGTTCTTAGCTGTTTTAGCGACAGGCGCTTTGTTCGCGCTGAATCGTTACGGTGAATTCATGGATATCTATGAAAAAGGTATCTTGCTCGCCGCCGTCCCAACCTTTGTTGCACTCGGATGGTATTGGCGGCCAGTGCGTTTGCTGATGTTGTCGATAGCTGCATTGTCGCTTTGGACGATTGCTCAGTACGGCGGTAATCTCGAGATGGCGCAATCGCGTTTCTTACTTAAATATTTATTCTCTAGTCAGTCTGCCATCCTGTGGATGAGCATGTTGTTTTTCTTATCGACGATTTTTCACTGGGGTGGTTTGCTGGCGCGAACTGATTTTGGTTCGGCGGTAGGTAGCAAATTATGCTGGGCTGCGATTTTGATGGGATTTACCGGCATGATGGTTCGCTGGTATGAATCGTATTTGCTGGGCGCCGATATTGGCCATATTCCGGTTTCGAATCTGTATGAAGTCTTTGTTTTATTTTGTTTGATTACAGCGCTGTTTACCGTTTTCTATGAAGAGAAATATGCGACTCGGCAGGTGAGTGCTTTTATTCTGCTCGTCATTTCAGCCGCCGTTGGTTTTCTTCTGTGGTACATGAGCAGTCGTGATGCCCAAGAAATTCAACCGCTGGTACCGGCTTTGCAGAGTTGGTGGATGAAGATTCATGTGCCCGCCAACTTTATTGGTTATGGAACCTTTGCGTTAGCGGCGATGGTTGGTGTTGCTTATCTTCTCAAGTCTAAGGGCGTGTTTGAAGATCGATTGCCGTCGCTGGAAGTGCTAGATGACATCATGTACAAAGCGATCGCTGTAGGCTTTGCATTTTTCACCATCGCTACGATTCTCGGTGCCTTATGGGCTGCCGATGCATGGGGTGGTTATTGGTCATGGGATCCTAAAGAAACTTGGGCGTTGATTGTCTGGCTAAATTACGCCGCGTGGTTACACATGCGGTTGATGAAGGGTTTGCGCGGGCAAATTGCGGCATGGTGGGCAGTAATTGGTTTGCTGGTGACTACCTTTGCTTTCCTTGGTGTGAATATGTTCCTCTCCGGTTTGCATTCTTACGGCGAACTGTAATAATCAAAAAAGGCTGCTAGATGCAGCCTTTTTTAATTCAAGTCTACTGGTGAATTTTTGATGATGGAGTTCCTATGCTGATCAATAGACCTCGTTTTATTCACATCCCGGGCTCTGAGATCACGCCGCAGCACCTGGTTGAATCGCGACGTTTGTTCATGCATCAACTCGCCGCAGGTGCGTTGACAGCTAGCAGTTTTGCCAGCAATGCCTTGGCTGCAGAAAGTGCGCGCCCTAGGCTGACTGCGCCACCGAATCCAGCGTTTATAGCCAAGGACACGCCGACAAAATTTGACGATGCGAGTTCGTACAATAATTTTTATGAGTTTGGTACTGACAAGGGTGATCCCATGTTGTATGCCGGCAGTTTAAAAACCCGTCCGTGGACCATTAAGATCGATGGTGAGGTCAAAAAACCGCTCAACTTAGACATCGATGCGTTGATGAAGCTGGCGCCCTTAGAGGAGCGTTTATATCGGCTACGCTGTGTCGAAGGCTGGTCGATGGCTATACCCTGGATTGGTTACTCACTTTCCGAGTTGATACGAAAGGTAGAGCCAACGGGGAATGCCAAATACGTGGAATTTACGTCACTCGCTGATCCCGCTCAAATGAAAGGCGTGAACAGCCGCATACTCGACTGGCCGTATGTGGAAGGCTTGCGAATTGATGAAGCCAATCATCCACTGGCCTTACTCTGTGTGGGTATGTATGGGCACACATTACTTAATCAAAATGGCGCGCCAGTTCGCTTAGTCGTGCCCTGGAAATACGGTTTTAAATCGGCTAAATCGATAGTGCGGATACGCTTTACAGAACATCAACCTAAAACCGCCTGGAATAAAACCGCACCCGACGAATATGGTTTTTACTCGAACGTAAATCCCGAAGTGGCGCATCCGCGTTGGTCGCAAGCGACCGAGCGACGTATCGGTGAAGATGGATTGTTTACGCGTAAACGCAAAACCCTGATGTTTAATGGCTACCCCGAAGTTGCATCGCTCTATTCGGGTATGGATTTGAAGAAATTTTACTAATCCTAAGCATCAATGCGGAACCTCACTGCCGCTCACATTAAGCGCCTAAAGCTCGTCATCTTTGTCGTAGCACTGCTGCCTCTGTTGCGACTGATTGAGCGTGGTGTGCACGATAATCTGAGCGCTAATCCACTGGAATTCATCACTCGTGCGAGCGGCGATTGGGCAATTTATTTTCTTTGTCTGACTCTGTTGATTACACCTTTGCGTCGTTTGACTGGCCTTAATTGGCTGCTGCGACTAAGGCGTTTACTTGGCCTGTATGTTTTCTTCTATGCGTTTTTGCATTTCCTGTGTTTTCTTTGGTTCGATCATTTTTTTGATCTGGAAGAAATGGGGAAAGACATATTGAAGCGACCATTTATTGCTGTGGGATTTACGGCGTTTGTAGTATTAGTCCCGTTGGCTGCAACGAGTACCGATCGCATGATGCGACGCTTAGGTCGGTGGTGGGGAAGATTGCATCGCCTGATTTATGCAGTAGCGCTGCTCGCCGTTTTACATTTTTGGTGGATGAAGTCAGGTAAAAATAATCTTCAAGAGCCTACGATCATAGCGCTCGTGATGGCGTTGCTATTGGGGCCGCGTTTGGTGTTCGTATGGCGTTCTCGGCGAGCGCCTGAGAACGTGGCTTAGCCTGATTAGATATTTTCTAAAGCGAACAGATCAGACGATTTTTCCCGCTTGCGTATCAATCGGAATTGATCGCCATCGACCAGCACTTCGGCTGCACGACCACGCGTGTTGTAGTTCGATGCCATGGTCATGCCATACGCACCCGCTGACATAATCGCCAGCAAGTCACCCGACTCTATCGCGAGTGAACGATCGCGAGCCAACCAATCACCGGATTCACAGACGGGTCCAACAACGTCATAAACTTTTGGTGATTCGGATCGTTGATTGATGGACTGCACTCCATGCCAGGCTTCGTACATAGCTGGGCGCATCAGATCATTCATCGCAGCATCCACCACAGCAAAATTTTTATTGCCGCCGTGCTTAAGGTACTGGACTTCCGTGATGAGAACGCCCGCGTTGCCAACAATAGAGCGGCCTGGTTCAAACAGTACCGTAATCGGTTTGCTGTTGTAGCGTTCTGCGCGCCAGCTATCGATGCGTTTAAAAAGGCGAGATAAATAATCACCCACGGCTACAGGTTGCTCTTGATCGTAAGTGATGCCAATACCACCACCAATATCTAAGTGGTGCAATTCAATCCCAGATTCATGCAGTTGATCCGCTAGTTCAATCACTTTATCCAAGGCCTCAAGCAGCGGAGCATCATCTAATAGCTGTGAGCCAATGTGACAATCGATTCCAGTCACTTCAAGGTGAGGTAATCCAGCGGCGACACGGTAGGTTTGCAGCGCATCTTCGAATGCAATGCCAAATTTATTTTCTTTCAGGCCAGTAGAAATATACGGATGCGTTTTGGGATCAACATCGGGATTCACGCGCAGCGATACGCGCGCACGTTTACCCATACTTGCGGCCACATCATTTAGACGGTGCAGCTCAGGAATTGATTCAACGTTAAAGCAGAGGATGTCATGTGACAGCGCCAGACGCATTTCATCGCGTGACTTGCCCACGCCTGAAAAAATAACTTTTTTCGTGTCGCCACCGGCGGCAATCACGCGTTCTAGTTCACCGCCAGAGACGATATCGAAGCCTGAGCCCAGCTTGCTTAGTAGATTGAGAACAGCGAGATTAGAGTTGGATTTAACCGAGTAACAAACAAGCGCACTTCCGTTGCCTCTGCCATGCTGTTGACAGGCCTTTGCATAGGCAAGAAAATTTTCTGTCAAACTGGCGCTGGAGTAAACATAGGTAGGCGTCCCAAACTCTGCAGCGATACGATCAAGCGCTGCTTGTTCGGCATGTAATTTGCCGTTTGTATAAGTAAAGTGCGACATGATCAAGGCTAGCGCGATTGGGACGAAGAGTCACCGCCCCCTGCGTCTTCTGAAGGTTGATTTTTGGGTGGTGCACTGTCAGGTAAATACAGTGGCCCGGTTTGACCGCAGGCACTCAAACCTGTAATCAAAAATGCCGCTAGGATCACGCGCAAAGTGGTCATGAATGAAAAAAACTGGGTTTTGGTTTCTTAAAAAACGTCTAAGTGGAGTGTAGCATGACCGAATCGGAGTACTTGGTGCTGGCTGAAGCCGTGCTGAACGATATTGAAATCAGGCTTGAGCGCGTCGCCGATAGTGGCGACGTTGATATTGAATGCAGCCGAAGCGGGAATGTGCTGGAAATTGAATTCATCGATACGGATTCAAAAATCATCGTCAACACGCAGGCGCCCATGCAAGAAATATGGATGGCGGCCCGCTCAGGTGGGTTTCATTACCGATTCAACGGGCAGCAGTGGTTAGACACTCGAGATGGATCGGAGCTTTATGCCGCGCTGTCAAAAGTTGCTTCCTTACAGGCGGGTAGTCCGATCACCCTATAACGCGCTATGTTTTGTTTGAGCGCGTTGGTATCAGAATAATTCGCTCTTTTGTCCTTCTTCCGTTTTTTCTGACGGAGGCTTGGATTCAGACGGCGGTGAAATTCCTAATGATCCCACGCCCCCCGTGTCTGTATTTTCTGAATAAATATAGTCGCCCCCTGCGGTGGTAATACCCGAGGGGATTTCTCGCTCAACCGTAGCTATTCCAGGCAGGGCTTTTTGCATATAGCCTATCCAGATAGGCAGCGCGAGTCCGCCACCTGTTTCGCGGTTACCCAGATTTTTTGGTTTATCAAAACCTATCCACGCAACGCCAACTAGCTTGGGATGGTAGCCCGCAAACCACGCATCAATGGAATCATTAGTGGTGCCGGTTTTGCCTGCGATATCGCTGCGCTTTAGCGAGAGGGCTCGCATGGCTGTGCCGTGCTTGATCACGTCTTTCAACATGCTGTCGATCAAAAACGCATTACGTGCATCGATGATACGAAGATTCTCATCACCTGCTTTTTCAGGCGTGACTTGGAATAGCGTCTTGCCATTGTTGTCGGTGATTTTTGAGATCAGATAGGGATTGATCTTGTAACCACCATTCGCAAATACTGCATAAGCTCCCGCTAATTGCAGTGGAGTGACAGCACCTGCACCCAGCGCTAATGTCAGATACGGCGGATTTTTTTCTGGATCAAATCCAAAACGAGTGACGTACTCTTGAGCGTATGCAGGGCCGATACGATCAAGGATGCGGATAGAAATCATGTTCTTCGACTTTGATAGGCCTTTGCGCATCGACATTGGGCCTTCATATTTATTGTCGTAATTTTTTGGTTCCCACGCCTGGCTACCCGTTTGTGATGCGTCGAAAGTTATCGGCGCGTCGTTAATCACGGTGCCCGGGGAAAGTCCCTTTTCCAAGGACGCTGAATAAATAAATGGCTTGAAAGAAGAGCCGGGCTGACGCCAGGCTTGCGTCACGTGGTTGAATTTGTTCCGGTTAAAGTCAAAGCCCCCAACCAGCGCGCGAATGGCGCCATCTTCGGCGTTGGCAGAGACAAAGGCTGATTCGACCTCAGGTAATTGAATGATCGCCCAGCCATTACCTTCTTGCATGACGCGAATAATTGCTCCGCGTCGTATGCGACGATTCGCCGGTGTTTTATCTGTTAGTGCACTGGTCGCCAATCCAAGACCCGAGTCTTGGATGGTAATTTCTTCACCTGATGCCAGTAAGGCACGAACACTCTTGGGCGTAGCCGTCAACACAACGGCAGCCACGATGCCATCGCTATCGGGATGTTCTGCTAGTTCGGATTCAATGGATGCCTCGGCTTCTCCTTTATCAGCCGGGATATCCATATAACCCTCGGGGCCGCGGTAGACCTGACGCTTTTCATAATCTAATACACCTCGGCGCAACGCGAGGTAGGCGGCATCTTGATCCGCCTTGGTGATGGTGGTGAATACATTTAAGCCACGCGTGTAAGTATCTTCTTTGAACTGGTCATACACCATCTGCCTAGCCATCTCGGCAACGTACTCAGCATGGACGCCGAATTCATTGCTATCCATTTTTATTTTTAGTTGCTCATCGCGCGCCTGTTCATACTGAGCGGTTGTGATGTAACCGAGATCATGCATGCGTTGCAGTATGTATTGCTGACGAGCTCTGGCTCGCTTGGGATTAACGACCGGATTATTGGCTGATGGTGCCTTCGGAAGGCCAGCCAACATGGCGGCTTCGGCGATCGTGATGTCGTGCAGTTTTTTGCCAAAATAAATTTGCGCGGCGGATGCAAAACCATACGAGCGCTGTCCCAGATAAATCTGGTTCATGTAGAGCTCAAGAATCTGATCCTTGGTCAGATTTTTTTCTATCTTCCAAGCAAGCAGAACTTCGTACAACTTACGCTTGACAGTTTGTTCGCTACTTAGAAAAAAGTTTCTTGCAACTTGTTGAGTGATAGTCGATGCACCTTGACGACTACCGCCCATTGCATTGTGTAATGCGGCGCGCAGTATGCCCCAGTAATCGACGCCACCATGTTCATAAAAGCGATCATCTTCGATGGCTAGCACGGCTTGTTTCATTACTTTAGGAATATCTTTGTAACGAACTAAGCTGCGGCGCTCTTCACCAAACTCACCGATTAACACGTTATCGGCAGAAAAGACCCTCAGCGGCATCTTCGGTTGGTAAGTCGCCAGCGAATCGATATCAGGCAGATTTGGGTAGGCCATCATCATCATAAAGCTGACGAGCAATATGCCAATCACTCCCAGACCGGTGAGCACGCCAAAAATACTTAAGGCAAGCTTGATCGGTGCGGGCAATCGGTCCCTGCGGGGGCCTAAGGGTGAATTTCCCTCTGGAGCATTTGAATTCATGCGGGAAGCAGTAAGAAAGCGCTCATGCGCGTGATGGTGCCCATTATAGCGTTTCAACAATCCAGCATTCATGTCGGCTGAATTGTTGAACTTTTGTCGCTTTGTATGGCTAGTTATCAGCCTAAGAGTGAACTAAGTTGGCGCATTACGTCAGGATTTGACAACGTACTCAGGACTTTTCTTTACAGCTAAAAAAGGAGCTTGTTAGCATCGACACAATTTTTAAAAATGCAACGATCTCGATGAAGGTATGGTTTGAGAATTGGACTTCTAAAGAGTTTTTTAGCGCAGCGTTCGACACCGCTATTGGGTATCGATATCAGCTCTGCAGCAATACGTGTCATTGAGTTGACACGTTGGTCTGATGGTTGGCGCGTAGAACATTATGCCGAGCATGAATTACCTCGAGGCGTCATGCGCGAAGGCAGCATCGTTCAGGTCGAGCAGATCACTCAAGCCTTAATTGATGCCATACAAAAATCGGGTAGCCGGCTTAAAGAGGCCGCTATGGCGCTTCCACCAGGATTAGTTATTCGAAAAATGCTGACACTGCCGAATGATTTGTCTGAAGATGAGATTGAATTGCAGGTTGAATCAGAAGCGGCACAAAATTTACCTTTTCCAATTAATGAATTAAATCTTGATTTTGGTGTTGTGGGTTCCTCAATCGCAAATCCTGGCAATGCCGATGTCATTTTAGTGGCGACACGTAAAGAAACAATTGCTGAGCGCCTGGAAATGGCGCAAGCCGCTGGTATTCGAACGGTAGTGATTGATATCGAATCGCAAGCGTTGATGGCAGCAGTAAACTCAACGAAAAATTCTACGAATGTGCATGTCGCCGCACGAGCCCAAGCTGTTTTGCAAATTGGGCGTGATTCGAGTTATTTTTTTGTCGAAAACCACCGATCCCTCATATTTGAACATGAATTAAATATTGGGTTTCAGAGGTTACAGAAAGATCTCGATCGACATCCAGGCCAGGTTGTGGCCACCACAGAAGCTTTCTGTGGCGCGGTCTGTCAAGAATTCAAGCGTGCATTACAGATGTATTCAACGACATCTCAGCATGTGCCGATCGATAAATTTTTCTTGTCCGGTCAAGAACAAAGCTTGTTTCGATTGCCCTCCATGATGCAAGAACAGTTATCTGTCATTGCTGAATTTGCTAATCCTTTCGCTGAAATGAAGTTTTCTCACGCTATCAATAAATCCAAGCTCGAGATGGATGCTTCTTCGTGGTTGGTTGCCTGTGGGCTTGCTATGACTGATAAAGCTTCATGATGAGATTTAATTTTTTACCCTGGCGTGAAGAAAGACGTCATCAAAAGAAAGTCTTTTTTAATCGGCTGGTGTCGTTGCATATTGTCCTAGCGCTCAGTGTTGTTTTAGTGGTTTGGTTTGTTAATGAGGAAAAGCTAAAAAAACAGTCAGAAAGAAATGCGCTACTTAATTCTGAAATAAAAATTCTTGATGTAAAAATTCAAGAAGTCAGTACGTTGAATCAAGAGATCAGTGCATTGCAAGCTCGGCAAGCGGCTGTAGAAAAATTACAGACGAATCGGAATCAGCCGGTTTATCTGTTGAGTTTTTTGGCCGATAAAGTGCCTACTGGAATTATGCTGAAATCTTTAAAGCAAGGTGATCAGATAGTTATATCTGGATTTGCTTTATCAAATGCGCGCGTTTCAGAGTTGTTGCGCAATCTAAGTGAATCACCCAGCCAATTAGGTTTGGGGCAGCCGGAATTAATCGAAATAAAATCCGCTACGTATAGTGCCGGAAAAGACAGTAGAAAATTATTTGATTTCACTGTGGCAGTGCCAAATCTGGTTCGGTAAAGCTAACAATGAATACGAATTCTCTCCTCAATATAGTGCAGGCTATACAAGCTTGGGGCCAGCAGTTTACGCAACTACGCGGGCGTCACCCGGGGTTGTGGCCCGCGGTCCCAAGAGTCACATTATTTGCGGCAGTTCTATTTGGAGTGGTCGCCGCTGGTGCGTGGTTGTGTTGGTTTGATCAATGGGAAATGCTTGATCAGACGCGCGCAGAAGAAGGTGAGCTGCGCAAATTATTTCGTCACAAGGTAGGGCAAGCGCAAAATTTAGAAGTCTTAAGACAGAAGAAAGCCGCCGTATTAGCCAGGGTAGAAGTGCTTGGGAGACAACTGCCAGGCAAGTCCGAGATGGATTCGTTGCTATCTGAAATCAATCAGGCCGGTACTGGTCGTGGGTTGCAGTTTGAATTATTCAAACCGGAGCAGCTGAGATTGCGTCCGTATTATGCAGAGCTTCCTATCGCTATCAAGCTAGTCGGTAATTATCACGCTCTGGCAGGATTTGTTAGTGACATCGCTAATCTACCTCGTGTGGTCACCATCGATCATATGATAATTAATCAGCAGAAAGAAGGTATTCAAACATTTGAAGCCATTGTGCATACCTATCGTTACCTCGATAAAGAAGAGGCGAATGAGCAAGCGAAGCGCATCTCAACCACTCAGAAAAAAACTAAATGAAAAAAAAGTTTTGTCGAATTCGGAAACAGGCGATTTATGAATTCGCGCCAAATTTTTTTGGAAAAATAAAATACGATTTTCTTAATAGTTTTTTTGGTGATTTTTTAAGCGGTTTACTACGTGCCATACACTTTTGTGCCTTGCTTACTCTCGCGGCTTGTGAAGTGTCGGGCGAGGAAAATCTGAGCGAGTGGATGGCGACGGTGCGCCATACCGCGCACACTAGTCCGTTAACACTACCCTCGCCACTGGCGATGACGCCCTCCGTGTATGAGCCAGCGGGGCGAGTCGATCCCTTCGATGCCTCAAAGATTTCAATGCTGCTCGATATCTCAGACCATGCGGGAGTTCGTCCCGATTTAAAACGATCGCGTGAACCTCTCGAATCTTATCCGCTGGATCAGTTTCGAATGGTCGGTAGCCTGGGTCGACCCGGTCATAGCGTGGCATTAGTGGAAGTCGGGAAAACCATGTATCAACTACGTAAAGGCAATCATCTGGGTCAGGATCTGGGTGAGGTGATCAACATTATGGATAGCTCAATTGAAATCGAAGAAACGGTTCAGGAACCGAATGGAGCTTGGATAAAGCGACGAGTGCGGCTGTCGATGCAGGAGGCTAAATGAAAATACGACATCCCTGGCTTAGCTCTAAATACTTGATGTTAGTTTTTTTAATTGTGGTGGTCAGTAGCGCCCAATCTGTTGACAAAGAAACTGAAGCTCAGGTTAACCAAAATCTCAATGCTATTACCGCCATCGACGTGGTGCGTAGCGGAACGCAACAACAGCTTCATATCAGTTTTAAGCAATTGCCGACTATTACGCCTCTCAGTTTTACAACACAAAATCCTCCGCGCGTTGTGTTGGATTTTGCAGGGATTACTAATGCGACGGGTCAGCTGCGGCGTGTTTTAGATAGCGGCGATTTGAGGCACGTAGATATTATTCAGGTAGAGGGCCGTACACGGCTAGTGGTTGCATTAAAACGACCGTTGATCTTTTCAACGCGAGCTCAAAATCAAGAATTGATAGTGACTTTGTCTGAACCGGATAGCACTTCATTGGCTTCGGTGAAATTAAATGATGAACCATCAAATACTATCGGCAGTGATAAAAATACGATACTTGATATTGATTTTCGGCGAGGGAGCGGTGAAACGGGGCGCGTCATCATTGATCTTGCCAAAGCCCAGTCTGCCGTTGATGTGCGAAGGCAGGGTCAGACCGTAGTTATCGATTTCATGAAAACCAATCTGCCAGATGTATTGCGACGTCGGCTGGATGTGAAAGATTTCGGTACCCCGATACAAATTGTCAGTGCCAGCACACAGTCTGACATGGTGCGCATGGTTATTGAACCAACAGGCGTGTGGGAACATCTTGCCTGGCAAACCGATAAACGATTAGTAGTCGAAGTGCGCCCAATAAAAGCCGAGCAGAGTAAATCCTCTAATGCAGGACGCGGCTATCGTGGTGATAAGTTGTCGCTGAATTTTCAAAATATTGAAGTGAGGGCATTACTACAAGTCATAGCGGACTTTACGGGATTTAATGTCGTGGCTAGCGATAGTGTGAGTGGCCAACTGACATTGCGTTTAAAAGATGTGCCCTGGGATCAGGCTTTAGATATTGTTATGCAGGCCAGGGGCTTAGATATGCGCAAGAACGGTAACGTTCTTTGGATAGCACCGAAGGATGAGCTGTTAACCAAAGAGCGACTAGAGCTTGAGCAGCGCGCGCAAATTTCTGAGTTAGAGCCTTTGGTAACCGAAACCTTTCAGCTCAACTACCAAAAAGCAGATGCGTTTCGACAGGTGTTCGGTCTCGATGGTCAGGTAGGACGTGGCAGCATTCTGTCGCGACGCGGCAGTGCCTCGTCTGAGCCACGAACAAATAAATTATTTATTACTGATACGCCGAGTCGACTGGATGAAGTGCGCAAATTGATTTTGCTGACCGACGTACCTACGCGTCAGGTGATGATAGAGGCGCGCATCGTCGAAGCAGATGATAGGTTTAGTAAAAATCTTGGCGTGAAGTTGGGATTTACCGATGCGAATACGAGCCGCTCGGGAATTAATTTGCCTGGTTCATCTCGGTTGGCCGTTACAGGAAATTATTTGGGTGTGGGTGAACAAACAGGACAGATAGCCGCCACGGCAGGGAGCTACGTTCCTAATTCTCAGTTTGTCAGTATGCCGGCCTCATCTATCAATGGTGTTACTCCGGGAAGTTTGGCGGTCAGCTTATTTTCTGCAGGCGCGAATCGATTTTTGAATCTTGAGCTGTCGGCGCTTGAAGCTGAAGGCAAGGGAAAAATCATATCGAGTCCTCGCGTCGTGACTGCCGATCAGCAAGCGGCCATTATTGAGCAGGGCGAGGAGATACCGTATCAGCAAGCTACGAGTAGTGGAGCGACTTCGATACAGTTTAAGAAAGCCAACCTCAAATTAGAGGTAACCCCCCAGATCACTCCCGACGGCAACATCATTTTGACCGTCGATGTGGCTAAAGATTCGCGTGGTGTGGCGGTGGGTTCAAGCTTTGCGATTAATACGAAGCATGTAAAAACCAACGTTCAGGTTGAAAATGGAGGAACGGTCGTTTTGGGAGGTATTTTTACTCAAACCGAGATTGATGGCGTGAACAAGGTTCCATTTTTTGGTGATCTCCCTGTGCTAGGTTATCTTTTTCGAAGTGCTTCCAAAACACGGGATCGTACTGAATTGCTCATATTTATCACTCCGCGCGTAGTCTCAGACTCCCTCGCTGAAAAATAATACGCCCGCACTGAGATTTCCTGGCAAAGGCCCGGCGTAGCGAATGCAGTAAACTGTAGTTTTTCTTGCGGAAATCGGCGGCGACAAGCGCTCGCTGCGGGCAAGCATGTCGAATTCAACTACTAATATTTTTCTTGTCGGCCTGATGGGTTCAGGTAAAACGACTATAGGTCGAGCGTTGGCAAAGCGCTTGGATAAGCGTTTTGTGGATGCTGATCATGAAATCGAGACACGCACTGGGGCGTCCATACCCTGGATCTTTGAGATCGAGGGCGAAGCGAGTTTTCGACAGCGTGAAGCCGATGTCATTCGTGACCTCACAGCACAAGAAGGCATAGTATTGGCCACCGGAGGTGGCGCGGTGCTGAATGAACAAAGCCGTCAATTGCTTAAAGAACGTGGCACCGTTATTTATCTTCGCGCTTCGGTCAACAGCATTCTGCAACGAACGAGTCATGATCGTAACCGTCCGCTATTACAGACCGACGATCCTAAAGCGCGTATCGAAGAGTTATCACAGCAACGTGCGCCGCTGTATCAAGAAGTGGCTCATATCATTATTGAGACCGGTCGTCCCAACGTGCAATCAGTGGTCCAGACAATTCTGAGCCAGCTGCCCAATTTATCCGAGACCCTACCTGCTGAAAATCAGCCTGAGTCGACTAATGAAAGTTCGGTAGATCATCCATGAAGTCACCTCCAGAAATATTCGCTAAGCTGAACGTCGATTTGGGAGAGCGCAGCTATCCCATTGTGATTGGCAAGCATTTACTCGAGCACACAGAGTTTGCAGATTACATACCTGGCTCGCGCGTGGTGATTGTAACTAACACCATAGTGGCTCCACTCTATTTAGAGCGGCTATCCAGCATGTTGACAGCTGCGGGTAAGCACTGCCTATCCATCGTTTTGCCAGATGGTGAAGAAGAAAAAAATGTCGATAACCTGATGAGGGTATTTGATGCATTACTTGAGAATAAATGTGATCGTAAGACGACCTTGTTAGCGCTAGGCGGCGGTGTGATTGGTGATCTGACAGGGTTTGCTGCCGCAACCTACATGCGTGGTGTGCCGTTTGTGCAGATTCCGACTACCTTGCTGGCGCAAGTTGATTCGTCGGTAGGTGGAAAAACAGCGATCAATCATCCCATGGGTAAAAATATGATTGGGGCGTTCTATCAGCCGCAGTCAGTGATTGCGGATACGAGTACGCTGATGAGCTTACCCACGCGTGAGCTGTCAGCCGGCTTGGCTGAAGTGATTAAGCACGGCGCCATTATTGATGCTGAATTTTTTCGCTGGCAAGAAAATAATATGGCCAAGCTAATGGCGCGAGACGATCAGGCCTTAGCGTATGCGATACAGCGATCGTGCGAAATTAAAGCTGAGGTCGTTCGCCAGGATGAGCGAGAGACAGGTTTACGAGCGATTTTGAATTTTGGTCATACCTTCGGACACGCCATTGAAGCCGGCTTAGGTTATGGCCGGTGGCTGCATGGCGAGGCCGTCGGTTGCGGTATGGTGATGGCGGCGGATTTATCGGTACGCATGGGCTATATGGATGCTGCTGATCGTGATCGTCTGATTGCCTTGATTAAAGCGGCAGGTTTACCGACCATTGCACCTGATCTAGGTAAAGACAGATGGTTAGATCTGATGGAAGTCGATAAGAAAAACGAAGGTGGCAAGATTAAATTTATTCTTCTTAAACCTTTAGGCAAGGCGATGGTGACATCTGCGCCAGCAGAACATCTTGACGCCACGCTTTCATCTTGCGTGCAAACTGACCGATGATGCCCGAATTCGAAGCGCATCTCGCGCCTTATGCTGCTCTGGCAACTACCTCGCCAGGGCGTCAATTTGCAGAGCTAACGCCGCCTACGCGCAGTGAATTTCAGCGCGATCGTGATCGTATTATTCATTCCACAGCGTTCAGACGTTTGGAATACAAGACACAGGTTTTTGTTAATCACGAAGGTGATTTATTCAGAACCCGTTTGACGCACAGTATTGAAGTCGCACAGATTGCACGCTCACTTACACGCAATTTGCGCTTGAATGAAGATTTGGTTGAGGCCATCTCTTTAGCACATGACCTTGGACACACGCCCTTTGGTCATGCAGGTCAAGATGCCTTGAATGCCTGTATGAAGGATTATGGTGGCTTTGAGCATAATCTTCAGAGTCTCAGAGTCGTCGATTCGCTTGAGCAGCGCTACGGCGCTTTTGATGGTTTAAATTTGATGTTCGAAACGCGTGAAGGCGTGCTCAAACATTGTTCGCTAACGAATGCGCAGCAATTAGGTGATGTTGGTCGGCGATTTATAGAGCGTAAGCAACCAACCCTTGAAGCTCAGTTGGCTAATCTGGCAGATGAAATTGCATATAACAATCACGATATCGATGATGGTTTGCGTTCTGGTTTGTTAACGACCGAGCAGCTGAATGAAGTGACTTTGTATGCGCGCTATCGTCATGAAGCCGAAAGTCAATTTCCGGGTATCAGCGGGCGTCGTGCAATTAATGAAACCGTTCGTCGTATGATCAACGCATTAGTGGATGACTTGATTCAACAATCGCGCTCAAATATTCGTCACGCTGAAATCAAAACGATAGAAGATGTGAGGAATGCGCCGCCACTCATCGCCTTTTCAGAAAACATGAAAAAAGAAGCGCAAGAGTTGAAGCGGTTTTTACGGACTAATCTTTACCATCACTACCAAGTCAATCGTATGACGAGCAAAGCGCGACGTATCGTTACCGATTTATTTGATATTTTCATCTCAGGTCCAGAATTGCTCCCGCTGGATTATCAGATAGCAGGTGACGATAAAACGGCGCAGTCTAGAAAAGTCGCTGACTACATTGCCGGCATGACGGATCGCTATGCGATGCGCGAATATCGCCGACTATTTGCGGTCGACGAAATCTAATACTCTGAGTGCAGCGCATCTCATCGTAGAGATGCGGTCAGCCGTTGTTAGTCTAAGTGTCTCAACGGGTGAGCATACTCCGGCCAGGCCGAATCGAAGAAGCCGGCTATCATTTCAGAAGTTACCTCTTGCAGACTCGCCGGGTTCCACTTGGGTGAGTGATCTTTATCGATAGCCAGTGCGCGAACTCCTTCGATCACTTCGCCATGCTCGAAACACCGTCTCACCATCGTTCTTTCCATACGTAGACAATCGGCTATATCGAGCGTTGCCGCGCGGCGCAGTTGTGACAGCGTGACGCACATCATCAATGGCGATTTCTTTTGCATACTCGCTAGTGCTTTAGTAGCAAACTCACCCGAGTCGGTGGCCAGTGAGGCCAAGATGGCTGGCACGGAATCCAGAGCGAAATGATGTTCAATCGCTGCGCGTGATTTTGCCAGGCGCGACTGTGATGGATCGGCTTGTACGGCAAAAGGCGCGGCAAAGCTGCGCACTGCTTCGCGTAAATCGCCGCGCGCTTCTGCCACCATAGCGTGTAGTGCGGGTAGTTCTGATGAGGGTATAAACACGTCGGCCAAATCGGCATACAGTGCATCTGCCGCAGCAATCATTTCGCCCGTCACACCCAGATACGTTCCCGTGTGTCCAGTCGCGCGCGATAGAAAATGTCCGCCACCGACATCCGGAAACAAGCCTATGCCTACTTCGGGCATCGCCATTTTTGTACGTTCAGTCACGATGCGCATACGCGCTTGCGGACCTGCCTGGGCGATGCCCATACCTCCACCCATAACGACCCCGTCCATTAATGCAACGTAGGGTTTGGGGTAATGGTGTATTAAGTAGTTAAGCGCATATTCTTCGGTAAAAAAATCCTCGATGAGTGCTGCGCCATTCATGGAGTTGGCGTTACCTTTTTCGTGGAAAAAGCGAATATCACCACCGGCGCAATAGGCTTTTTCGCCGCTACCATGCACAAATACGGCAGAGATTTCAGCGTCATTTTGCCAATCAAGCAAAGCCTTAGTCATGGCTCTGACCATCTCAAGCGATAAAGAATTCAGCGCTGTTGGTCGGTTTAGTGTGATGACGCCAGTGCGGCCGCTGATGTGAGTGCGAATGAGATCTGTCATAGGGTATAGATGTGCTGGGTGCGATAGGCAGCAAGCCCAGCTAGTTATGATGTCTAAAATCAGAAGTTTATCGTTATTCGTAGTGAAGGGATTGAAAAGCGAAAAAGTCAGTCTTTCACTTAACCGCCAAGTGAGATGTCAATTTAGAGTAGCCAAGGCAGACAGTTCGGATATGTTATTCGTAGTAGAAAAGAGAAAGGGCGCCGCAGCGCCCTTTGTTTTCCTGATTATCGAGATCAGGCGATTTCCTCGGTTGGACCTTCGTAGCGTCGTATTCCTTCGTGCTGATGATCTTGAATCCGACCTTTGTGTTTCAGTACCTGTCGATCCAGTTTATCCATGAGCAGATCAATCGCGGCATACATATCTTGCGCTTCACTTTCGACGTGAAAATCTTTGCCGCGGGTATGTAGATTAATTTCCGCGCGCTGGCGTTTTTCTTTTTCTGTGAGGGTGTCGACGATGAGGGTGACTGAAATATCAATCACATTGTCGAAATGGCGTTTGATTCGTTCCAGTTTATTTTGTACATACTCCCTCAAAGGGGGAGTTAGTTCCAAATGATGCCCACTGATTTTCAGATTCATACACAGCACTCCTTCGCATTGCGTCGCTGGAGGTTCTGGCTCGACCGCCGGCGGCAGACCGGTAGGAACACAGCAACGGTGAAAAAACTGGAAAAACTACAAAGACTTGCGCAAATTAACAGGCGGTATTTTTAAGGCCTCGCGGTATTTTGCAACAGTACGCCGCGCTACCACCATGCCCTGTTCACTAAGCATGTCTGTGATCTTGCTGTCTGAGAATGGATTTTTGGGGTCTTCAGCTCCTATCAGTTGTTTGATCAAAGCGCGTATTGCAGTGGATGATGCTTCGCCGCCCGTTTCTGTGGCTACGTGGCTGCCAAAGAAAAATTTCAGTTCAAACATACCGTGCGGTGTAAGCATATATTTCTGCGTCGTTACGCGCGAAATAGTGCTTTCATGCAGACCCAGTGTATCAGCAATTTCACGCAGCACAAGGGGCTTCATCGCAACTTCTCCATGGGAGAAAAAATTACGTTGACGATCTACTATCGCTTGCGAGACACGCAAAATAGTATCGAATCGCTGCCGCATATTTTTGATCAGCCATTTGGCTTCTTGCAACTGCGATGTGAGCGAGCCTTCACCTTTGCTTTGCTTAAGGATGCTGGCGTACATGGCGTTCACCCTAAGCTTTGGCATGACCTCACGGTTGAGGCTAACTTGCCATTCACCTTTTGCACGTTTGACAATGACGTCGGGAACCACATAGTCGGACGCATCGCCGGCGTAGGCAGCACCTGGGTGCGGGTTGCAACAGCGGATGACAGCTTGCGCTTCTCGTAAATCTTCGTCGTCGCAATCGAGTAATTTTTTTAGTTTATTAAATTCGCGCTGCGCAAAGAGTTCCAGATGGTTTTCAACCAACGTCAGCGCCATACGACGTGTGACAAAGGCGACTTTTTCCATGCGACGGATTTGGATCGCTAGACATTCCGACGCATTTCTAGCGCCTATGCCTGCTGGGTCGAAGCTTTGTAAAAGTTTGAGTGCCACCATCAACTCATCAAACTCAATATCTAATTCTTCAGGTAGACGGCCATGGATATCTTCCAGAGGTTCCTCAAGATAGCCGTTGTCATCTAAGGCTTCAATGAGTAACTCGACGAGCGCACGATCACGACGATTATTGACCGTGACGGATAGCTGCTCGAGTAAGTGCTCACGCAAGGTGCATTCATGCGCTTCTAGCTGAGGACGGCCGTTATCATCTTCGGGCGCTTTGGATGAGCGCGAGACATCATCAAAGCTCCAGTCGGCATCATTGCCCGTATTGCCTTCATCGCCACCATCACCGGCTGGCGCGCCATCCGCGCTCGCTTCAGCGGGTGCGCCGGCCTCACCTGATCCTTCACCTACGGAGTCAGCGGGTGCTGACAGGGGTGCTTGACTGATAGCGCCGTCGCTCAACAATCGTACTGAATGATCTAGTGGGTCATCCAAACGTTCGAGTAGCGGATTGTCAGTCAGCATTTGCTCGAGTTCCTGATGCAGCTCGAGTGTAGACAATTGCAACAGGCGTATCGATTGCTGCAGCTGAGGAGTCAGTGCAAGATGTTGTGATACGCGTAGTTGTAAAGTCTGTTTCATTGTCCTCGATTACATCCTGAAGTTTTCACCGAGATAAACACGGCGAACGGATTCATTGCCAATGATTTCTTCTGGACTGCCCGAGGCCAGCACAGCCCCTTGGTTAATGATGTAAGCGCGATCGCAGATACCCAATGTTTCACGTACGCTGTGATCGGTAATGAGTACGCCGATGCCACGCTCTTTAAGAAAGCGAACGATGCGCTGAATTTCAATCACAGCAATCGGATCAACGCCCGCAAAAGGCTCATCTAATAAGATGAAACGCGGGCTGGTTGCTAAAGCGCGGGCGATTTCTACACGCCGCCGCTCACCACCGGATAGCGACAGGGCTTGATTGCCACGCAGTTTTTCAATTTGCAGGTCTGCCATCAGCGTATCGAGCCGCTGCTCGATTTCACCACGAGGTAATGGCTTGCCTTGAATTTTTTGTAGTTCGAGAACAGCGCGAATATTGTCTTCAACCGAAAGCTTACGAAATACCGAAGCTTCTTGCGGGAGATAGGACAAACCCAGTTCTGCGCGTCGGTGAATGGGTAGTCCCGAAATGCTCTCGTCGTCGAGTGTGATCTCTCCACCTTCTGATGGAACCAGACCGACGATCATATAGAACGACGTTGTTTTTCCGGCTCCGTTTGGGCCGAGTAATCCCACCACTTCACCGCTGGCGACATCCAGAGACACGTCATGCACCACTTGACGTGCGCCATAGCTTTTCTGGAGGCTGCGTACTCGCAGCACGCTGGGCAAACTACTTTTCATCGTTACCTTTATCCGAGCCTCTTGGCTGAATGACAGCTTTTACTCGACCACTCCCTGGTTTGCTTTCACCGGAAACCGAATTACTGACTGAGTAGAACTCAGCACGGCTGTCATACGAAATAAATTCACCTTCAACTTCATCAGTAATCTTTGAGCCATCCAGCATCTTTATGCGCGCTTGTTTGAAGAGTTTGGCAATTTCAGTTTTGGTGTCGTACTCAATACGATCGGATGCGTTACCTTCAATCCATAAATCTTTGCCGCCATCACGCTTTTGACGAAATCGAGTGGTGCCGCCAGGTGGAGCATATAAAGTTGCGAATTGATGTCCTGCTTGATCTTGGCGAACCAGGAGTTTGTCTGCATGCATGACCAAACTGCCACGCGTAAGCACGACGTTGCCAATAAAAGTATTGGTCTGTTTGGATTCGTCATAGAACATCTGATTCGCTTCGACATTCGTCGGTTTGTTCAGATCCGCCTTTTCAGCATGTGCTGCGTTAAGCATAGCGAGACCAATAATTAATGAGCTCGTTTTAACTAAAATAGCGATGGAATTTTTCATAAATAGCGCATCCCTTATTAATGCGATGGTTCGTAATGACCACTGACTCGACTCTGTAAATTCAGCTGATGTTTGCCATTGTCGGCAACCATGCCGGTACCCTCCATGCGGGAGGTGCCCAACTGAATCACTACTTTTTTATCGGTTTTTACAATATCTTGATTGGGTAATGCCAGCATGTAATCTGAATCGATTCGCAACGATTCGGTACCTCGGGTTTGTGGCCGCTCTAATATGACATCATCGTAAAAATGTAATTCTTTTTGATCGGCGCTGATTTTTGCAGTGCGTGAGCGCAGTGTCATTGGATCGCGCAAACTGGAATAGCTACGTACCGACGGTTGCACGATAGTGCTGCTGTCGTCCACTGGGTAATGAATTAATTTTTTACCACTGATAACGTATTGGGCCTTGCCGCTGACAGACATGCGTGTGTAGGTGAAATCTTCAATAAAGTAATCAGGTTCAGTGCGAACGGTAGGTTCGGGTGTATCGTCGCCCGAACGACGTGCAATTTCTAATGCCCAAAAGCTGAGTGCTGCCAGCAAAGATCCGGCGGCTAGCAGCAGCAATGCCGGATATCGTCGGCGCAAGTCACTGCTCATGACAGATAAGGCGCGAGGGCCGAGTCATAATTGCCTTGTGCTTGCAAAATAAAATCGCACACCTCACGCACGGCCCCTTTACCGCCATGAGCTTCGGCTACGTAATGCGCACGACTTCTAACTTCAGGGTGCCCATTTGGTACGCTAATAGCAAAACCCACTCGCGTCATCACTGGCAGATCAATCACATCATCGCCCATGAAGCCGCATTCTTCCGGTGTGAGTTTTAGTTCGTTGATGGTTTTTTCAAATGCTGTGCGTTTGTCTTCAACGCCTTGCAGCAGAATGCTGATTCCAAGATCTGATGCGCGGCGCGCAACGATAGGTGATTGACGAGCGCTGATAATCGCAGTGCGTACGCCGGATTTTTGCAGTAGCTTGATGCCATGCCCGTCGAGTACGTTAAAGGTTTTAATCAGCTCGCCTTCCGGGCCATAGCGCAAACCGCCATCGGTCAGTACGCCATCAACATCAAAGATCATCAGTTTGAGTCGTTTTGCTCGTTGAGTTGACGTTAAATCAGAAGTCATCATGATCAGATTACCTTGGCGCGCGTTAGATCATGAATATGTAGAGCGCCGACCAGTTTTCCATTCGGCTCGCACACCAGCACTTGATTAATGCGGTGTTGCTCCATCATCTCGACGGCATCGACCGCGAGTTGTTCCGGGCCTAACAATCGCGGCTTTGTGTGCATCACATCGCGAATGAGTGTTTTCGAAAAGTCTTTACCTTGTTCGATGAGTCGGCGTAAATCGCCATCGGTAAAAATACCAAGGACATGGGAATCATCGTCCACGATCGCCGTCATGGCCATGCCCTTGCGCGTGACCTCGAGTAGCGCTTCAGGCAGCATCACATCGGGTTTAACTGAAGGAATTAAGCTGCCGGTGCGCATGACGTCACGCACATGAGTCAGTAATTTGCGACCCAGCGCGCCGCCGGGGTGAGAGCGGGCAAAATCTTCTTCGCGAAATCCGCGTGCATCTAACATGGCAACGGCTAGTGCATCACCGAGAGCGAGCGTTACGGTGGTACTTGCTGTGGGAGCCAAATTAAGTGGGCAAGCTTCTTTTTCTACGGCGATGTTTAGGTGAACGTCAGCCAGTCGAGCGAGCGATGACTCTGGATTTCCTGTCATTGAAATGAGTTTTGCACCCAGGCGTTTAATGACAGGAGTGATGGCGAGTAATTCATCCGATTCACCAGAATAAGAAATCGCGATCATTGCGTCGGCTTTGGTGACCATACCCAGATCGCCATGCGCCGCTTCGCCTGGATGGACGAACATCGCAGGCGTGCCGGTGGAGGCTAAGGTGGCAGCAATTTTTCTGGCGATGTGACCCGACTTCCCCATTCCGGACACAACAACGCGGCCGCTGCAGCTTAGTAGTAAAGCAGTCGCATGCGCAAAGTATTGATGGGTATCAGCCGACAGGCGAGCCTTCAGCGCCAGTATGGCGTCGGCCTCAATTTGAAGTGTGTCGCGTGCCAACTCCAGCGCGCGATCAGCAACGCTGTTGTCAAATTGCTGCGAGAACCTTTTTTCATGGGTTACACTCATGCGTAGAGTATAGCCCAAGATTTAAAGCAAAAAACCTGCCAGTGGTAAAAGATCCTGCCACTCCCAGTAATTCTTGTCGTCAGTTAGTTGCTAAGCCCTTTAAAGATCAAATTGGCCCATGAATTCACCGCTGGAATTGACGCTCATCTTGCTGGTTGCCGCTGTTTTGGGTGTGGTGGCATTCCGCATGATGAATCTGCCGCCCATGCTGGGCTATCTGACAGTCGGCATTCTGATCGGCCCGCATGCGCTGGCGCTCGCCGCCAATAGCAATGCGACTCATATGCTGGCGGAGTTCGGCATCGTCTTTCTGATGTTTTCGATAGGGCTTGAATTCTCGCTACCCAAGCTGAAATCGATGCGGCGAAATGTTTTTGGCCTAGGGATGGCGCAGGTCGTTCTGACGATCGTCGTGACGGTTTTATGCTCAAGCTTGATGGCTAAACTGCTGCCGTCAGTGATGGGAATTAGCTGGAGCGCTTCTTTTGCACTAGGCGCTGCACTATCCATGTCGTCCACGGCCATCGTGCTGAAACTGCTAACCGAAAAGCTAGAGCTGGAAAGTGAGCATGGTCGCCGAATTACCAGCATCTTGCTGTTTCAGGATCTGGCTGTAGTACCCCTCATCATTGTGCTGCCTTCACTGGCTCATCCTGGCCCTGACCTGGTCGAAGATCTGGTCATGGCGGGCATCAAAGCCTGTTTCGTATTGTTCCTGCTGCTATTTCTTGGGCAAATTTTATTGCGGCGATGGTTTCAGATCGTAGTTCAGCGTCGCTCGCACGAACTATTCATGCTTAATCTGTTGCTAGTGACATTGGGCGCGGCGTGGATCACTGAAATTGCAGGTTTGTCACTGGCTTTAGGCGCGTTTGTCGCGGGTATGTTGATTTCCGAAACTGAGTTTCGAATTCAGGTTGAAGAAGATATCAAGCCGTTTCGTGATGTGCTGCTCGGTCTTTTTTTCATTAGCGTCGGCATGCTGCTCGATCTGCGGCTCGTGGTTGACCATTTCTTATTAGTGCTTCTGTTGTTAGTCATACCCTTGTTTCTTAAGTTTGGCTTAATCGCGCTGCTGGCTCGTGTATTTGGCGCCAAGCCGGGCGTGGCATTACGTACGGGTTTGGGTCTGGCGCAGGGCGGAGAATTTGGTTTTGTTTTGTTAAATCAGGCGGGTGGATTAGGCTTGGTTGATCCTGCGTTAGTGCAGTTGATTTTAGCTGCCATGGTGTTGTCTATGTTAGCTACGCCATTTATTTTTGCCAATTTTGATCGTATCGCGATGAAGTTCTCATCCAGCGAATGGATGGAGCAATCCTTAAATCTCACGCGCATTGCCAGTCGAGCGATGAAAGAAGAAGGGCAAGTGATTATTGCTGGTTTTGGTCGCAGTGGTCAAAGTCTGGCGAAATTACTCGAAGAAGAAAACATTCCGTATCACGCACTTGATCTTGATCCAGAGCGAGTCATCGAAGCACAAAATGCGGGTGCTGAAGTGTCTTATGGTGATGCTACTCGTCGCGAGAGTTTGATCGCTGCAGGCATACATCGTGCAGCCGCACTGGTGATTACGTATGCTGATACACACGCCGCTTTAAAGACGCTGCATTTTGCGAATGAACTTGCGCCTAATCTGCCCGCTATTGTGCGTAGCGTGGGTGAAGATGATTTGGATGTGCTCAGAGCTGGAGGCGCTGATGAAGTGGTGCCCGAGGCGATAGAGGGTAGTTTGATGCTCGCATCACATGCGCTGCTACTCAAAGGCGTGCCGCTGCGTCGCGTGATTCAGCGGGTTCAGGCAGCTCGAAGTGAGCGCTATGCCTCCCTACGTGGTTACTTTCATGGATTGGGTGATGTGGCCGACGATGACGAGCATCTGCAAGTGCGACTGCACTCCGTGCCTTTACACGACAAAGCATTAGCGATTGGTTTATCGCTAGCAGCATTGAACATAGAAGCACTGGAAGCAGAAATTACTGCTGTTCGACGCGGCAAAAGCCGTATTCCATTTGCTCCGGATACTGTTCTTGAGGCTGGTGACGTGGTGGTTTTGCGAGGTGCGGCAACCGCATTGGAGCGCGCAGAGAAACGACTACTGGAAAAATAAATGCACTAGCTCGAATAACTTCAAGCCAGTGCAGAGTGAGGTTCAGCGTTTCTTGTTAAGCGCGCTTTTTCTCTTTTTTGGTGATGAGCAAAGGCGCAAGATATTTACCAGTCACGCTAGCGGGATTTTTTGCTACTTGCTCAGGTGTTCCTGAAGCGATGATTTGGCCGCCACCGGCACCGCCTTCAGGGCCGAGATCGATAATCCAATCCGCGGTTTTGATGACATCCAGATTGTGTTCAATGGTCACCAGGGTATTACCTTGATCGCGCAAGCGATGTATAACTTTCAGCAAGAGAGCAATGTCGTGAAAATGTAAGCCGGTAGTGGGTTCATCAAGTATGTAGAGCGTGCGACCCGTATCGCGTTTGGATAATTCCAGCGACAGCTTGACGCGTTGCGCTTCGCCACCCGAAAGCGTGGTGGCACTCTGACCTAAACGTATGTAGCCCAGACCGACATCAAGCAAAGTTTGTAGTTTGCGAGCAATCAGCGGAACGGGTTTGAAAAATACATGAGCATCTTCGACGGTCATGCCCAGTACTTCAGAAATATTTTTCCCTTTGTACTGAACTTCTAACGTCTCGCGGTTGTAGCGTTTGCCGTGACAAACATCGCAGGGTACGTAAACGTCCGGTAAAAAGTGCATTTCAACTTTGATGACGCCATCGCCTTGACAAGCTTCGCAACGACCACCTTTGACGTTAAACGAGAAGCGGCCTGCGGAGTAGCCGCGTTCTTTGGCTTGCGGAACAGTAGAAAATAATTCACGGATAGGTGTGAATAGGCCCGTATACGTCGCCGGATTTGAGCGTGGTGTACGACCAATAGGCGCCTGATCAACTGAAATCACTTTATCAAAATGTTCGAGGCCTGTAACACTTTCATGCGGCGCAGGTTCTGCTTGTGAGCCATACAAATGGCGCGCCAGCACATGATGTAGCGTGTCGTTAATCAGCGTTGATTTACCTGAACCCGATACACCCGTCACGCACGTCAGTAAACCCACAGGTATTTCAAGATTCACTGACTTAAGGTTGTTTCCTTCGGCGCCGTTGATAGCGAGTAGTTTTTTGCGGTCAGCAATCGTGCGCTGCTGAGGTACTTCAATAGCGAGATTGCCGTTGAGGTATTGAGCTGTGAGGGATTTTTTATTTTTGAGTATGTCACTAATGCCGCCCTGAGCTACGACCTCGCCACCATGCACGCCAGCGCCCATGCCCATGTCGACAATGTAATCAGCGCTACGAATGGCATCTTCATCATGTTCAACGACGAGCACGGTGTTGCCAATATCACGTAAATGTTTGAGAGTGGTGATCAGACGATCATTGTCGCGCTGGTGCAAACCGATCGAGGGTTCATCAAGAACGTACATCACGCCTGTTAAACCCGAACCAATTTGCGATGCCAGTCGTATGCGTTGCGCTTCGCCGCCCGATAAGGTGTCGGCACTGCGGTGCAGTGATAAATAATCTAATCCGACATTGTTAAGAAATTTGAGGCGAGAGATAATTTCTTTGATGATCCTGTCAGCGATTTCTTTTTTTGCGCCGCGTAATTTCAACTTCTCAAAAAAATCTAATGTATCCCGCAGCGGCATTTCAGCGACCTGAAATATGGCGCGTTGCTGCGAACCTTCGCCCACTTTGACAAAGCGCGCTTCAACTCGTAAGCGTGCACCATGACATTCAGGGCATTCTTTTTCATTGATGAATTTTGCCAACTCTTCTTTGACCGCCATCGAATCTGTTTCATGATAGCGGCGTTGCAGATTGGGGACGACACCTTCAAAAGTATGTTCTTTGATCACGGTGCGGCCGCGCTCGTTAACATAAGCGAAGGGAATTTTTTCTTTGCCTGAGCCAAATAAAACAGCCTGTTGCGCTTTTTCAGGTAGCTGTTCGAATGGCAAATCAAGATCAAATTCATAGTGCTTGGCTAACGACGACAGCATTTGAAAATAAAACTGATTGCGTCTATCCCAGCCTTTGACGGCGCCGGACGCGAGTGAAAGATTAGGAAACGCGACGATGCGTTTTGGATCAAAAAATTCTATATGTCCCAATCCATCACATTCAGGGCACGCACCCATCGGGTTGTTGAATGAAAATAATCGGGGTTCGAGTTCTTGCAATGAATAGCCGCAAACGGGGCACGCGAATTTATTTGAAAAAATATGTTCGTGACCTGTGTCCATCTCTAAAGCGATAGCGCGACCTTCCGCAATACGTAACGCCGTTTCAAAACTCTCGGCGAGACGTTGTTTAACATCGCTGCGAACTTTTACGCGATCAATAACGACATCAATCGTGTGCTTTTCTGTTTTTTTGAGCTTAGGCAGATCGTCGACTTCATAGATTTTTGCAGCCAACGTGCCGCTTTGAATACGAAAGCGAACAAAGCCCTGCGCCTGCATCGCTTGAAATAAATCGCTGTGTTCACCTTTGCGGTTAGCTACCACGGGGGCCATGATCATTAGCTTGGTGTCTTCCGGCATGGCCATTGCCGTGTCCACCATTTGCGAAACCGATTGCGCAGCGAGCGGATTTTCTGGGTGATCCGGGCAATAGGGTGTGCCCACGCGCGCAAATAACAAGCGCAGGTAATCGTGAATTTCGGTGACTGTACCAACTGTAGAACGCGGGTTATGTGACGTCGCTTTTTGTTCTATCGAAATCGCCGGGGACAATCCTTCGATCATATCGACGTCTGGTTTTTCCATTAGCTGAAGAAATTGACGCGCGTATGCCGACAACGATTCTACGTAGCGACGCTGGCCTTCGGCATATAGCGTGTCGAAGGCGAGTGACGATTTTCCCGAGCCGGATAAACCTGTGATAACGATGAGTTTGTTACGCGGCAGATCAAGACTGATGTTTTTCAGGTTGTGAGTGCGTGCACCACGAATACGAATTTCTTCCATGCGGATGTCCAGATCGATTTACTCTCGCGTGAATGTCTTTTTGCCAAAATTTTTGACAAATGAGCGCGAGTCAGCCTGCTACTATAACGGGTTTTCATGGTTCGCTTCTAGTTCTATGCGGCTTGCTATTTATGCTGGGTCTAGGGCGTTTATTTCATTTGCAAAGCTTGGCTGTGTGAATGTGATCAGGTTTTGTGCAAGTGTTTCGATATTCGGTATTTCGACGATGTTTTCACTGGGCTGTATGTGGCTGAATGCGCTAGTGACTCACTAATTGCGCTTAAGCTGCCGCGTTGTTTTAGTGGCGTGCCTTATAATGTGCCTCTCTACGAGGTTTGCATGATGTGTATTAAGCATCAGTCAAGCACTCACTGATTATCTGTTCCCCCTCTCGCTGAAATCAACGCAATCACAGGAGAAAGCTATGGCGTCGGTCAATAAAGTCATCATCGTTGGCAATTTAGGTCGTGATCCTGAGACACGCTATATGCCTAGTGGCGATGCAATGACAAACATTGCTGTGGCAACCACGGATAAGTGGAAAGACAAAGCCACTGGTGAGCAGAAAGAAGCGACCGAATGGCATCGCATTGCATTTTTTGGCAAGCTGGCTGAAATCGCTGGGCAGTATTTGAAAAAAGGCTCTCAGGTCTACGTCGAGGGCAAACTGCGTACGCGCAAGTGGACCGACAAAGATGGAATCGAAAAATATTCGACAGAAATCATCGCGGACACCATGCAAATGCTGGGCAGTCGTCAGGGTATGGGCGGTGGCAATGCATCGATGGATGATGCTGGCTACGGATCAGCCCCGGCGAAGACTGGATCAGCCGGTGCGCGGGCTCCAGCTAAACAGGCGCCAAGCATGAGCGATATGGATGATGATATTCCGTTCTAAACGTTTGCGCGTTTGAACTGTCTGACGTTGCTCATAGTGCTAACTATTTGCCGTTGAAATTTTATGGCCCGCCTGCCCAGACTGGTGGTGCCCAACCACCTTCATCACATTGTCGCCCGCGGCAATAACGATCAACACATCGTTTTAGACGACGCTGATTGCCAACACTTTCTTTCCTCTCTGCGCGACTCGGCGCAGAGATCGGCTGTCGCAATTCATGCGTATGTGCTGATGCCGAGTCGTGTTCAATTGATGGCGACGCCTTGCGATGCTGAAGGTCTGGGAAAGCTCATGCAGGCGATAGGCCGCCATTACGTTCCGTATTTCAATGCGCGGCACGGTCGCAGCGGTAATTTGTGGGAAGGTCGTTTCCGCGCTACCGTGATGGAGGCCGATACTTATTTTCTGGCGTGCGCCCAACTGATCGAGCAACAGCCGGTCGTAGCCGGCATTGTTTCCGACCCACAGTCCTATACCTGGTCGAGTTACGCGCATCATTCTGGGGCGCGGCGCGAAGTCTGGTTGGCCGATCATCCCGCCTACTGGGCGCTGGGAAACACACCGTTTGAGCGCGAGGCCGCTTACCAAAAGCTGGCTCAAGCGTCGGGTTCTGCTGAGCTGATCGCCGATATTGAAGCGGCGACCCGTAAGGCATGGCCTTTGGGTTCCGAGGAGTTTCGTCGCCGACTGGGTAAATTAACCGATCGCCGGTTAGAGCCGGCGCGGCGCGGTCGCCCGCGCAAACAGCCGGCTACTGAAGGGTCATAGACCGGGGTGCTGCCCACGCGAGTAACTTAGTTCCAAGCCGGGCTGAGGTGGGTTTGCGGTGACAAATGGCGGCTGCTCATGCATTAATTCGGGCAAAACCCTCACCAAATTTAATCTGACCCCATTTTATTTTCCTCGTGCTGGCGCAGCTCGAAATAATCTATCCGACCCTAATTTTTTTCATTGCTCTGTTTATTGCGTTGCACTATCCTTTCACGCTCTTTATTAATGCCGTGGAGTCCCGCGATGAAAGCCCAAGGTTTATACGATCCGACTAACGAACACGACGCCTGCGGTGTCGGATTCATCGCTCATATCAAGGGTCAGAAAAGTCACTCGATAGTTGAGCAAGGCTTGAAAATTCTTCATAACCTCGACCATCGCGGCGCGGTAGGCGCGGATCCTTTGATGGGTGATGGCGCAGGCATATTGATTCAATTACCTGATCAGTTTTATCGCGAAGAAATGGCGAAGCAGGGTGTGACCTTGCCACCTCCCGGTGAATACGGTGTGGGTATGGTGTTTCTTCCGAAAGAAAATGCATCGCGCATAGCATGCGAACAGGAAATCGAAAGAGCGGTTCACGCTGAAGCGCAAGTGGTATTGGGTTGGCGCGATGTGCCGGTCAATCGTGAGATGCCAATGTCTCCGACTGTGCGCGACAAAGAGCCAGTGATTCGCCAAATTTTTATTGGCCGCGGTCAAGACATCATGGTGACCGATGCACTAGAGCGAAAACTCTATGTCATTCGTAAATCGTCAGGCCATGCCATTCAAGCATTGAATCTTTTGCATGGAAAAGAATTTTTTGTGCCATCGATGTCTGCTCGAACCGTGGTTTACAAAGGTTTGTTACTGGCTGATCAGGTCGGTGTGTATTACAAAGATTTGCAAGATCCGCGTTGTGTGTCAGCGTTGGCTTTGGTGCATCAACGCTTCTCTACGAATACCTTCCCTGAATGGCCGCTGGCTCACCCCTATCGTCTGCTCGCGCACAACGGTGAGATCAACACCGTTAAAGGAAACTTCAATTGGATGCGTGCCCGCGAAGGCGTGATGAAATCCGCTGTATTGAACGAAGATTTGCAAAAATTATTTCCATTGATTTATGAAGGTCAATCGGATACGGCATGCTTTGATAATGCGCTTGAATTATTGGTGATGGCGGGTTACCCAATAGCGCAAGCCATGATGATGATGATTCCTGAGGCTTGGGAAAACCACACGCTGATGGATGAAAATCGTCGTGCGTTTTACGAATACCATGCAGCGATGATGGAGCCATGGGATGGCCCCGCTGCTATGGCGTTTACTGACGGTCGTCATATCGGTGGAACACTAGACCGTAATGGTTTGCGTCCTGCTCGTTACATTGTCACGGACGATGATTTGGTGGTGATGGCTTCTGAGTCAGGTGTCTTGCCAATTCCCGAATCGAAGATCATCAATAAATGGCGTCTGCAACCGGGCAAAATGTTTTTGATCGATCTGGATGCAGGACGCATCATTGATGACAAAGAACTCAAAGACACCTTCGCTAACGCTAAGCCTTACAAGCAATGGATTGATTCCGTTCGTATTAAACTGGACGACCTAAAAGTCGAAGCAGAGTCGCGTAAAGAAACGGCGACATTACTCGATCGTCAACAAGCATTTGGTTACACACAAGAAGACATTAAATTTTTGATGTCGCCGATGGCGGTTAACGCAGAAGAGGCTACGGGCTCAATGGGAAATGATTCCCCATTGGCCGTCATGTCAAATAAAAACAAACCACTGTTTAATTATTTCAAGCAGTTGTTTGCGCAGGTGACAAATCCCCCTATCGATCCGATACGCGAAGCGATGGTGATGTCGTTGGTGTCGTTCATCGGTCCTAAGCCGAATCTGCTCGATACCAACAACATTAATCCACCGATGCGACTGGAAGTGTCGCAGCCGATTCTTGATTACAAAGACATTACTCGTCTGCGTACTATAAGCAAATTCACAGGCGGCAAATTCCGTTCATCTGAACTGGATATTTGTTATCCAGCTGCATGGGGTAAAGAAGGTGTTGAGGCGCGACTCGCATCCTTGTGTGCGCAAGCGGTCGATGCAGTTAAGTCGGGCCACAATATTTTGATTATCTCCGACCGCCATGTTGATAAAAACAATGTCGCCATTCCAGCCTTGCTAGCGACCTCAGCAGTTCATCAACATTTGGTGAGTAAGGGGTTGCGTACTTCGGCTGGTTTAGTCGTTGAGACGGGTTCGGCTCGCGAAACCCATCATTTCGCTTTGCTCGCCGGTTATGGTGCTGAGGCGATACATCCTTACTTAGCGATGGATACGCTGACCGACATGGCAAAAGGATTGCCTGGCGATCTCGCTCCTGAAAAAGCAATCTATAACTTCCAAAAAGCGGTAGGTAAAGGATTGCTCAAAGTATTTTCAAAAATGGGCATATCGACGTACATGTCTTACTGTGGCGCGCAAATTTTTGAAGCGATTGGCTTAAATAAAAGTTTGGTCGACAAGTACTTCAAAGGCACAGCATCGAATGTCGAAGGTATTGGTGTCTTTGAAGTGGCTGAAGAGGCACTGCGCTTGCATCAACAGGCGTTCGGTAGTGATCCCATACTGCAAAATGCACTGGATGCGGGTGGTGAATATGCTTTCCGAGTGCGTGGTGAAGACCATATGTGGACGCCCGATGCGATCGCTAAATTGCAGCACTCGACGCGCTCAAATAATTTCAACACCTACAAAGAGTACGCGCAGATCATTAATGATCAATCTAGGCGCCACATGACATTGCGTGGGTTGTTTGAATTTAAGATCGATCCCTCAAAAGCGATTCCTCTGGATGAAGTGGAGTCAGCAAAAGAAATCGTCAAGCGATTTGCAACAGGCGCGATGTCGCTCGGTTCAATTTCTACTGAAGCACATGCCACGCTGGCTATTGCGATGAATCGCATCGGTGGTAAATCGAATACCGGTGAAGGCGGTGAAGACGAAAATCGTTATCGCAATGAGTTAAGGGGTATTCCGATTAAGAAGGGCGACACGCTGGCTTCCATTATTGGAGAAGAGCGCGTTGAAGTGGATCTGCCATTATTAGACGGCGATTCATTGCGCTCCAAAATTAAACAAGTTGCCTCGGGTCGTTTCGGTGTAACAGCAGAGTACTTAACATCAGCTGAACAAATTCAAATCAAAATGGCGCAAGGCGCTAAGCCAGGTGAAGGTGGTCAGTTGCCAGGACACAAGGTGTCTGACTATATCGCCAAGCTGCGCTTCTCAGTACCTGGTGTGGGTTTGATTTCGCCACCGCCGCATCACGATATTTATTCGATTGAAGATTTGGCGCAGCTTATTCATGATTTGAAAAACGTGAATCCTGCCGCTGACATCTCCGTCAAGCTAGTTTCAGAAGTGGGTGTGGGTACAGTGGCTGCGGGTGTTGCAAAAGCCAAGGCAGATCACGTGGTGATTGCGGGTCATGATGGTGGCACCGGTGCGTCGCCATTGTCATCGATTAAGCATGCCGGTACACCTTGGGAATTAGGATTGGCTGAAACTCAGCAGACGCTGGTGTTGAACCAATTGCGTAGTCGTATTCGTGTGCAGACTGACGGTCAGATCAAGACAGGTCGCGATGTTGTCATTGGTGGCTTGCTAGGTGCTGATGAGTTTGGTTTTGCGACGGCGCCGCTTGTGGTCGAAGGTTGCATCATGATGCGTAAATGTCACCTCAATACGTGCCCAGTCGGTGTGGCTACGCAAGACCCAGTGCTGCGTGCAAAATTCCAAGGCAAGCCAGAGCATGTCGTGAACTACTTCTTCTTTGTAGCGGAAGAGGCGCGTCAAATTATGGCTCAGCTGGGTATTCGTAAGTTTGAAGATTTGATAGGTCGTGCTGATCTTCTCGATAAGTCGCGTGCAGTGAGTCACTGGAAGGCCAAGGGCTTAGATTTCAGCAAGATTTTCTTCTTACCGAATGTCTCCGCAGACCAGCCGCGTCATCACGTGTTGACGCAAGATCACGGCTTGAGCAAGGCTCTGGATCACAAACTGATAGATCAGGCTAAGCCAGCGATTGAGCGCGGTGAAAAAGTGTCCTTCATTTCGCCGGTCAAGAATTTAAATCGTACGGTCGGCGCGATGCTTTCTGGTGTGGTCGCGAAGAAGTATGGTCATGAAGGTTTGCCTGACGATACGATTCATATTCAATTGCAAGGCACGGCAGGTCAGTCATGCGGCGCGTTTCTTGCGCATGGAGTGACGCTGGATTTAGTCGGCGAGGGTAATGACTATGTTGGTAAAGGGCTCTCGGGTGGACGGATTATCGTACGCCCGAATACAGAGTTCCGCGGCAGAGCAGTCGACAACATCATCATCGGTAACACGGTGTTGTACGGTGCGATCGCTGGAGAAGCCTTTTTTAATGGTGTCGCAGGTGAACGTTTTGCAGTGCGTAACTCAGGCGCTGTAACGGTGGTTGAGGGCACCGGTGATCATGGTTGTGAATACATGACAGGTGGCACCGTGGTCGTATTAGGTGAAACGGGTCGTAACTTTGCTGCAGGTATGTCCGGCGGCTTGGCGTATGTGTTTGATGAAGACGGCAGCTTCGCGCAGAAATGTAATCTCGCGATGGTGGCGCTTGATCCAGTGCTCTCGGCAGCTGAGCAAGAATCAACCATTAATCCTTCCAGCTGGCACAGCTTAAGTCGGAATGGCGAGAGACAAACAGATGAAGTCATTCTCAAGGGATTAATTGAGCGCCATTTCAAACACACAGGCAGTACGCGTGCACGCATCTTGCTGGACGATTGGAATAATGCGCGCGCTAAATTCGTCAAAGTTTTCCCCACTGAGTACAAACGTGCTTTGGGTGAGATGTTTGCGGCGAAGGCTGGCAAAGCTAAGGAAAAAGTGACCACCTGAGAATGACGTTATAAAACGATCAAACTCAGTCACATTCGTAGAAAAGAAAAGAGAACAAACATGGGTAAAGTTACTGGCTTCATGGAATATCAGCGCCTTCAAGAGGCGAGCGAAGCGCCGCAGGCACGCACTAAGCATTACAAAGAATTTATGATGCATCTGTCGGACGCCGATGCCAAAGTTCAGGGAGCGCGCTGCATGGATTGCGGCATTCCGTTTTGTAACAACGGATGTCCTGTCAATAACATCATCCCGGACTGGAATGATTTGGTTTTTAACGGCCGCTATCTTGAGGCGTTAGAAAATTTACATTCGACGAATAATTTTCCGGAATTCACCGGTCGTATTTGTCCCGCTCCATGTGAGTCTGCCTGTACGTTGGGTATCAATGATGATCCGGTAGGTATTAAATCGATCGAGCATTTTATTATTGATAAAGGCTGGGAAAATGGTTGGGTCGTGCCACAACCTCCGAGCAGCAAGACTGGGAAAAAAATAGCGATTATTGGTTCTGGCCCAGCAGGTATGGCTGCTGCTCAACAGCTAGCGCGGGTTGGACATGACGTCACGGTGTTTGAGAAGAACGATCGTGTTGGTGGTTTGCTGCGCTATGGCATTCCCGATTTCAAAATGGAGAAATCTCACATCGATCGTCGTGTAGAGCAAATGCAGGCCGAGGGTGTGAAGTTTCGGACAAGCGTCTTTGTAGGCAAAGATTTTCCGAAAGAGATACTGAGCTTATCGAAAGAAACGATTTCGCCTGAACAGCTAAATAAAGAGTTTGATGCTGTCATCGTCGCCGGTGGCGCTGAGTGGCCGCGTGACTTGCCAGTGCCTGGCCGTGAATTAAGTGGCGTGCATTATGCGATGGAATTTTTACCTCAACAAAATCGCGTGAACGCCGGTGATAAGCTCAAGGATCAATTGATGGCCACGGGTAAACACGTGGTGGTGATTGGTGGTGGTGATACCGGTTCCGATTGTGTGGGTACATCAAATCGTCATGGCGCTGCCTCAGTGACCCAGTTTGAACTTTTGCCGCAACCACCGGAGGTCGAAAACAAGCCACTGGTGTGGCCTTACTGGCCAACGAAGTTGCGTACTTCGTCTTCGCACGAAGAAGGTTGCGAACGTGATTGGGCGGTAGCCACTAAGCGTCTTGAGGGTAAGAACGGCAAGGTTGAGAAACTCATCGCTGCGCGTGTTGAGTGGAAAGATGGAAAGATGGTTGAAGTTGCCGGTTCCGAATTTGAACTCAAAGCTGATCTGGTGTTGCTGGCTATGGGTTTTGTTTCGCCGGTGAATTCTGTGTTGGAAGCGTTTGGCGTAGATAAAGATGCTCGTGGCAATGCCAAGGCGACGACTGATGGTGATGGCTGCTACCAGACATCGGTGCCGAAAGTGTTTGCAGCTGGCGACATGCGTCGCGGCCAGTCGCTGGTAGTATGGGCCATACGTGAAGGTCGACAATGTGCGCGGGCAGTGGATGAATTCTTGATGGGTTCTTCGGTTTTGCCACGCTAAACAGGCGCAGTATTGATTCAATGAAAATGCCCGCATAGTTGGCGGGCTTTTTTATTTTTACGGGTGATTCCTCATATGTTTTGCGCGGCGATACTCTGAACTGAAGGTCCCGTGAATTACAATGACTCTTTTAGACGATAACGAATCTCACTTCTTGTGCCCAATCTTGTAGAAATTCGTGATTTGCATTTCGCCTACAACGAGAGGCCTATTCTCTCGGGGTTGACTATGCAGTTCCCCAAAGGCGGCGTGATCGCTGTTATGGGTGGTTCGGGGTCGGGTAAGACAACTGTGTTGAGGTTGATCGGTGGTCAGATACGCGCACAATCTGGCAGTCTCGCCGTTGATGGTCAAGAGATTAGTGGTTTGAACGTCTCTGATTTGTATGCAATGCGCCGACGTATGGGTATGTTGTTTCAGCATGGTGCACTCTTCACTGATCTGACCGTTTTCGATAACGTCGCATTTCCTCTCAGAGAAAATACTCGTTTAACCGAGAGCATGATTCACGATTTAGTCTTGATGAAGTTACAGGCGGTTGGGTTATCAAATGCTGCAGCATTAAAGCCGGCTGAAATTTCCGGAGGTATGGCGCGTCGCGTTGCTTTAGCGCGCGCGATTGCATTGGACCCTCAGTTGATCATGTATGACGAGCCCTTTGCAGGTTTGGATCCGATTTCTATGGGCGTGACTGCGAATCTGATTCGCAAATTGAATGATGCGTTGGGCTCCACGTCGATTGTGGTGTCACATGATGTGCATGAATCGTTCAGCATTGCAGATTATGTGTATTTTCTCTCTCAGGGAAAAATTGTGGCGCATGGTACGCCAACACAGATGCGCGAATCCGACGATCCCTATGTAAAGCAGTTCGTGAACGCCGAGCCGGATGGTCCCGTACCTTTCCACTATCCCGGAAAAACTATTGCTGAGCAGCTGGGTATGAAAGCGCGCTGATGAATTTAATCCTTGATCTGCTAGCCCAGCTGGGTGCAACGGTTCGAACGAGGCTAGAGGGTCTGGGGGCTGCTTCGCGCACCTTTGTTGCCTTAGTAGTGGCCTCTCCTAGCGTATTTCGCAGGCCGCGATTGGTGACAGATCAAGTTCATTTCATTGGTAATTATTCTCTGGTCATCATTGCGGTATCAGGATTGTTTGTTGGTTTCGTTTTGGGTCTGCAGGGGTATTACACACTGAATAAATATGGTTCAGAGCAAGCGCTAGGTTTGTTGGTGGCGTTGTCACTCATACGCGAGCTGGGACCAGTAGTTACTGCATTGCTGTTTGCGGGACGTGCTGGGACATCGTTAACTGCAGAAATCGGTTTGATGAAAGCAGGCGAGCAATTGGCTGCAATGGAAATGATGGCCGTTGATCCAATGAAGCGAGTGCTGGCGCCACGGTTTTGGGCTGGGGTGATTTCTATGCCCGTGCTGGCCGCGATTTTCAGCGCGGTCGGTGTGTTGGGCGGTTATATTGTTGGTGTTCAGCTGATCGGCGTTGATGAAGGTGCATTCTGGTCGCAGATGCAAGCCGGTGTTGATGTCTGGGCCGATGTATTGAACGGCGTCATTAAAAGTTTTGTGTTTGGTGTGGCGGTTACCTTTATTGCGCTCTACGAGGGTTTTTGCGCAGCACCGACGCCTGAGGGTGTAGCTCGAGCCACTACACGCACCGTCGTGATTGGTTCATTGATGGTGTTGTGGCTGGACTTTCTGCTCACCGCACTCATGTTTAGCTGAGGAAGACATGCAACGAAAATCTTTGGATGTGTGGGTTGGACTGTTCGTGCTGTTAGGCGCGATAGCCATCATGTTCCTGGCTCTCAAGGCAGGCAATATGAGCTCAATGAGCTTTGGCCCCAGCTATGCGCTGGCCGCACGCTTTGACAATATTGGCGGCTTGAAGCCGCGTGCGCCTGTCAAGAGTGCTGGAGTGGTGGTCGGTCGGGTAGAGCGCATTGCATTCGACGACAAGACATTTCAGGCGCAGGTCACGATGCGTATACAGTCGGAGTTTCAGTTCCCACGCGATAGCTCGGCTAAAATCTTGACATCGGGTTTGCTGGGTGAGCAGTACATAGGATTAGAGCCTGGCGGAGATGCAAAGAATTTTGCTGAAGGCGAACGTATTAAGAGCACACAGTCGGCTATCGTTCTTGAGAATTTGATAAGCCAGTTTTTATTTAGCAAGGCAGCCGAAGGAAGCGGCGGGGAGAAAAAATGACAAGCCCACAACGATTGATACGATGGAGCGCCATCGTGATGGCAGCGTTTCTGCTGACCGCTTGCGCGACCACCGTGCCGGGCGCTGGCAGCGACCCACGCGATCCTTTTGAAAACTACAACCGGTCAATGTTCACTTTCAACAAGTCGGTTGACGACAACGTGCTCAAACCGGTCGCTACGGGGTATGTGAAAGTGGTTCCCAATCTGGTTCGAGATGCGATCGGAAATTTCTTTGCCAACATAGGTGATGTGTGGACTGCTGCGAATAATTATTTGCAGGGCAAGCCAAAAGATGGCACCACTGATTTAGTTCGGGTGATTTTTAATTCAACCATTGGTATCGCCGGCTTGATCGATGTGGCAACCCCTATGGGCTTGCCTAAGCATGAAGAAGATTTCGGACAAACGCTTGGGGTATGGGGTGCCAAGTCAGGCCCCTATTTCGTTTTGCCCTTGTTAGGCCCCAGCACCGTCCGCGATGCCCTAGCCAAGCCGGTCGATTTATATGCTGACCCACTGACGGCGTCGAGCGACGTACCCGTGCGAGCCAAAAATACGGGTCGTGCTCTTCGGATTGTGGATGATCGTGCTTCATTGCTGGACACCACGACCATTATGGAAGGAGCTGCGCTTGACCCCTACCAGTTTTATCGGGATGCCTATCTCCAGCGCAGAGAGAGCCGGGTTCGAGACGGTAAGGATTAATCTGTTGCGATCAGTACTTTTTTAATTTTGCTTTTGATGGGGCTGCCCGGCCTTCTGTATCATCCGGTCTTTGGGCCGCATAAATCTGCGGCCTAGTCCAGCCACAAATGCGGGCTTCTTATGTTTACTTCACGAATTTTCTGCATAGCCTTGTTTTCGGCGTTTCTATTTTCAGCCGGTGAGGTCAGTGCCCAGCAAGAAGCTCCCGACGTTTTAATTAAGCGGGTGAGTCAGGAAATTCTCGAGCTGGCTAAGACCGATAAGCAGATTCAGGCTGGCAATCAGCAGCGCATCATCGAGGTTGTCCAAAACAAGGTCATCCCTCATGTGAATTTTCAACGCATGACTGCGCTGGCAGCCGGCCGGTTCTGGCGTGAAGCGACCCCTGAACAACAGGCTGCGCTGACGACTGAATTTCGTACCCTGTTGATCTATACCTACTCGGGTGCCATCGCGCAGGTCCGCAATCAAGTTCTAGAATTTAAACCCATGCGTGCAGCGCCAAATGACGATGAAGTCGAGGTGCGTTCCATGGTGCTGCAGCCACGGGGCGAACCGATACAGCTGAACTACCGCCTGGAGAAAACGGCAGCAGGCTGGAAAATTTATGACGTCAATATCCTCGGTGCATGGCTTGTTGAAACCTACAAAGGCACCTTTTCTGCTGAAATTGGCAAGAGTGGTATCGATGGCCTGATCAAGGCGCTGGCCGATCGTAATAAGCGATTGGCTGCTACTCCCCCCAAACAAACCAAGAGCTGATATGAGTTTTGCCCCGACCTCCATCACCATGACGGATGCCGCCGATGTGCTGCGCGAGGGTATGCAGGCCCTAGTGCAAGGCGTGACGACGATTGATCTTTCTGGCCTGACCCATTTTGATTCCTCTGCCGTGTCGGCCCTGTTGGCTTGGCAACGTGCTGCGACCGAAAAAAATGTCAGTCTGGAGCTAGTAGGTTTGCCCGCAGGTTTGCTCAGTTTGGCCAAGTTATATAGCGTGGATACACTGCTCTAAGGCTGTGTTCTAGCGCTATCTTCAGCTTTACCCGGCAGGCCTATTCACTGAGGCAAGTCCCAGCCCTCAAATCCCCTATAATCAAGGACTTTGCACGCGCTTAGGCGCGCGGGCAGTATTTGCCTTGTTTCTGCCTTCATGACCGCCATTCACATAGATAACGTAAAAAAGCGCTACGGCTCCTTGCAAGCTTTGGGTGGTGTTTCGCTGAAAATTGGTGCGGGCGAATTTTTCGGCCTCTTAGGCCCGAATGGCGCGGGCAAAACCACCTTAATTTCCATCATTGCGGGATTAGCGCGCGCCGATGAGGGTACGGTGGCGATTCAAGGTCACGATGTTGTGACGGATTACCGAAGCGCACGCCAGTGTTTGGGAGTGGTGCCTCAAGAGTTGGTGTTTGATCCTTTCTTTACTGTTCGCGAAACATTGCGCATGCAGTCGGGATATTTTGGCATTCGCAACAATGATGCTTGGATTGATGAGGTCATGCACCATCTGGATCTCACGGCTAAGGCTGATAGCAATATGCGCTCCCTTTCCGGTGGTATGAAGCGACGTGTACTGGTAGCGCAGGCGTTGGTGCACAAGCCGCCGGTCATCATGTTGGACGAACCCACCGCAGGCGTTGATGTGGAATTGCGTCAGACCTTGTGGAATTTCATTGGACGTCTAAATCGCGAAGGCCACACCGTGGTACTCACTACTCATTACCTCGAAGAGGCTCAGGCCTTGTGCAGTCGGATTGCGATGCTCAAAGCGGGCCGAGTGGTGGCGCTGGATTCAACGGCCGCATTGATTGGACGAATTTCGGGTTCTCAACTGGTCGTCAAACTATCAGGTGGCAAGCTGCCTTCTTCATTGCATGCATTGGTTTCCCATCCTGATGAATTGCTCGCGGGTGATAAGTACACCATACGCGTCAACCATCACGACGAAGTTGAGGGAATACTTGCCACGATACGAGATTCCGGAGCGAAGTTAGAGGACCTGCAATTGCATCAGGCGGATTTGGAAGATGTGTTCATGCAGGTCATGGGTGGTGATAAATGACCGGATTTCAGACGTTATTTCGTAAAGAATTGCTGCGCTTTTGGAAGGTGGCGACTCAAACGCTGACCGCGCCTATCGTTACAGCGATGTTGTACTTGCTCATCTTTGGTCATGTACTGGAAGAGCATGTGCAGGTTTTCCCTGGCGTGTCTTACACCGCTTTTCTGGTGCCGGGATTAGTGATGATGAGTGTGCTGCAAAATGCGTTTGCAAATTCATCGTCTTCATTAATTCAATCTAAGATTACTGGCAACTTGGTCTTTGTTCTTTTAGCGCCGCTCTCTCATTGGGAAATGTTTGGAGCGTATGTGTTGGCGGCTATGGTGCGTGGTCTGGCAGTGGGAGCGGGTGTTTTTTTTATCACCGTATGGTTTGCCAAACTCTCATTCGTTTCGCCACTTTGGATAATTTTGTTTGCATTAATTGGTGCAGCCATTCTGGGCACGATGGGTTTGTTAGCTGGAATCTGGGCAGAGAAATTTGATCAGCTCGCTGCATTTCAAAATTTCTTGATAGTGCCGGCGACATTTTTAGCCGGTGTTTTTTACTCAGTGCACTCGCTGCCACCGTTTTGGCTGGCTGTTTCGCATGCCAATCCGTTTTTTTATATGATTGATGGCTTCCGCTATGGTTTCTTTGGTCACTCCGATGTGCCGCCAGCGACTAGCTTATTCATCGTATCGATATTTTTTGCCGTGTTAGCTGGGATTGCAGTGAGACTGCTTAAGCGCGGTTATAAATTACGGCATTGAGCTGTAGTTGCTGCGAAAAATAAATTTAGATCGAATTTTTACAAAGGTACATCGTGTTGCCTACACCTGAACGAATTAAAGACTACATCGCCAATGGGATTGAATGCACGCATTTAGAAGTCGATGGTGACGGTCAGCATTTCACTGCACTCATCGTATCGCCCGCATTTGCAGGTAAGCGATTGATCCAGCGTCATCAATTAGTTTATGCGGCACTGGGTGATCGTATGCGCGAAGAGATACACGCGCTATCAATGAAAACTCTGACACCGGAAGAGCATCAGTCGTAATGGACAAACTGCTTATTACTGGAGGTAAGCGCCTCTCGGGCGAGATTACCGTTTCTGGCGCAAAGAATGCGGCACTGCCTATCTTGTGTGCGGGTTTGCTCACGGCGGATACGCTAGCTTTATCGAATGTGCCCAAGTTGCAGGACGTAGCCACTATGCAGAAGCTGCTAGTGCAAATGGGCTTATCGGTTCAGACGAAAGAGGGCGTGACGGAGTTGTGCGGTCGCGATATCAATCGTCTCGAGGCACCGTACGAGATGGTCAAGACGATGCGTGCATCGATTCTTGTATTGGGGCCATTGCTGGCGCGTTTTGGTGAAGCCAAGGTTTCATTGCCGGGTGGTTGCGCCATTGGTTCGCGCCCTGTCGATCAGCACATCAAAGGCTTGCAGGCGATGGGTGCAGAGATACGTATTGAAGCCGGTTACATTCATGCGCGCGCAAAAAAGCTCAAAGGTACGCGCATAGTCACTGACATGATTACCGTCACCGGCACCGAAAACTTACTAATGGCCGCCACCCTTGCTGAAGGTGAAACCGTACTTGAAAACGCAGCTCGTGAACCCGAGGTTACTGATTTAGCTAATTTGTTGGTTGCTATGGGAGCGCGCATTGAAGGTATAGGAACCGATTGTTTGCGTGTGATGGGCGTCCCAGCTTTGCATGGCGCGTCACATGCCGTGATTGCAGACCGTATTGAAACAGGTACTTTTTTGTGTGCGGTGGCCGCGGCCGGTGGTGATGTAACGCTCAAGCATGCTCGGGCAGATTTGCTGGATGCAGTCGTTGATAAATTGCGCGAGGCGGGTGTCGTTATGACGAATGGCGACGACTGGATTCGGGTTCAAATGTCGAGTCGACCCAAAGCCGTCAATTTTCGCACCACGGAATACCCTGGATTTCCCACCGATATGCAAGCTCAGGTTATGGCGCTGAATTGTGTCGCCGAGGGCACGAGTCGAGTCACCGAGACTATTTTCGAAAACCGTTACATGCATGTTCAGGAACTCAATCGTCTGGGCGCATTAATTGATATCGATGGACATACTGCCATCATCAATGGAGTACCGAGATTGGTCGGAGCGCCGGTGATGGCAACCGATTTACGAGCGTCTGCTTCATTGGTTATTGCCGGTCTCGCTGCCGAAGGGCAGACATTGGTCGATCGCATTTATCATCTGGATCGTGGTTACGATAGGATGGAAGCCAAGCTATCAGCCGTAGGTGCAGACATACAGAGAATCAAATGACGGATCAGACCATCACACTCGCGCTATCTAAAGGGCGCATCTTTGAAGAGACCATGCCTTTGCTGAAAGCAGCTGGCATTGAGGTGACTGAAGATCCAGAAAAATCTCGTAAATTAATTTTGCCGACCAGCGATCCGCAGATACGTGTGGTGATCGTGCGCGCCTCGGATGTGCCCACTTATGTGCAATACGGTGCTGCTGATTTTGGAGTTGCTGGCAAAGACGTGCTACTAGAGCATGGCGGCGAAGGCTTGTACCAGCCAATCGATTTGAATATCGCTAAATGCCGAATGTCAGTAGCAGTGCATGCAGGTTTTGATTATGCGAATGCCGTGCGTCAGGGTGCGCGTTTGCGAGTAGCGACTAAATATGTTCAAGTCGCACGTGAGCATTTCGCTGAAAAAGGTGTGCACGTTGATTTGATCAAGCTATATGGCTCGATGGAGTTAGGTCCTTTGGTAGGTTTGTCAGATGCGATTGTTGATTTAGTGTCGACTGGCAGTACCCTGCGTGCGAATAACTTGGTTGAGGTTGAGCACATCATGGATATTTCTGCACGCTTAGTCGTCAACCGAGCTGCGTTAAAACTCAAACGAGAAAAACTGCAGTCGATCATTGATGCGTTTGATCGTGGATCACGTAGCGAAAAATAATTTATGCCTGTCGTTATACGTCAACTCGATTCTACTGAGCGCGATTTCCACCAGAAGCTGATGGCTGTACTGGCCTTTGAGGCATCTGAAGATGAGGCGATTGATCGCGTCGCAGCCGACATCATTGCCCAAGTTCGGCAACGGGGTGATGCCGCTTTACTTGACTACACCAATAAATTTGACCGGCTCAACGCTTCAAGCATTCAGGCACTCGAAATCCCGCGCTCTGAAAGGCAAGCAGCGTTAGCAGGGTTGCCCGAACCACGTCGTCAAGCGTTGCAGCAGGCGGCTGATAGAGTGCGCGCTTATCATGAGCGGCAAAAAAAAGAATGCGGCTCGGATGGATTTCTTTTCACCGAGGCCGATGGCACGGTCTTGGGACAAAAAGTCACAGCGCTCGACAAGGTAGGTATTTATGTCCCCGGTGGTAAGGCGGCTTATCCATCATCGGTGTTGATGAATGCAATTCCGGCGAAAGTGGCTGGCGTGGGCGAAGTCATCATGGTGGTACCCACACCTGATGGCGTAAAAAATTCCTTAGTGCTGGCCGCAGCGGAAATCGCTGGAGTCGATCGTGTGTTCACGATAGGTGGAGCGCAGGCAGTTGCCGCGCTGGCCTATGGCACAGCGACCATACCGCAGGTCGACAAAATCGTTGGCCCAGGTAACGCCTATGTCGCAGCTGCTAAGCGTCGTGTGTTTGGTGTAGTTGGCATCGATATGATTGCAGGGCCATCTGAAATTTTGATTCTCGCTGATGGCAGTACCGAACCTGACTGGGTGGCGATGGATTTGTTTTCGCAGGCTGAGCATGATGAGTTGGCGCAATCCATACTCGTGTGTCCCGATGCCGATTATTTGGCGCGCGTGCAAGCTAGTGTGAATAAGCTGTTGGCGGATATGCCTAGGCGCGATGTGATTCGCGTGTCACTCACAAATCGAGGTGCTTTAGTCAAAGTGCGCGATATGAATGAAGCCTGCGATATCGCCAACACGATCGCAGCTGAACATTTAGAAATTTCGGCTGAGCAGCCAC
>CANGJE010000006.1 GCA_947454305.1 Oxalobacteraceae bacterium | reverse complement strand
TGTAACGCCTACGTGGGATCGTGGATTGGCTAGATTCACTAGACGCCAAAAGAGGATCGCTCATCTATACGTGTCCATTTATTTTAAGTGGACACGTAGACTCGCAGATCTCTTTTAATAACGCTAGACGGTGTTTATCGGGCGGTTACAAAGAAGATTTGAATTAATACTGATTTATTGTGAGTTGTATGAGGATCAAATACCGCCAGGTATTAGCTTCCGCCTAATACTAGAAAAAAATCTCAACTTTAGTTAATCAATACTTCCTTAACTCTGGCCACAAAGCGTTTTAAGGTAATCATAAAGTCAACGACTACTCTGCCAACTCACGCAAGTAACGCAATCCCTGTATCGCTCGACTGCCGTACCAAGACAGCATCTCACCATTCACCAAACGTACAGGCTTGCCCGTCTGACGCTCTAAGGCATCGACATGCTTTTGGGTGAACGTGTAGGGCTCGGATGAAAGCAAAATCTCGTCGATCACCGACAACATCTTCGCATCCCACGTAAATTCCGGATAACGCACTCCTGTATCCGCTAACCACTGCTGCCAACCAATCAGCTCGAGCATGCGCGCGATGTAGGTATCGCGTGAGACTGTCATCCATGGATCCTGCCAGATGCAATACAACACGCGATGGGTAGAAAATGAGAGTCTGGAATTAGACGACATAGCCGCAGCCAAGGCATCGTACTCCCGCTCAAAACGCTCACACAACACACTTGCTTCACGTTCTTTACGAAAAATTCCACCTAGCAGACGATACAGCTCGAGATTATCGCGTGGCGCCATTGGGTGCGTGACGATCACATTAGGCACCACATCGGCCAATGCCTCTACGGTAGGCTTTTCATTTTCATCGATATTTACAATCAAATGCGTGGGCGCAAGTCGGCGAATTTTTTCAAAATTCACATCCTTGGTGCCGCCCACTTTAGGAATTGCCGACACCGCTGACTGTGGATGAATGCAAAACCCGGTGCGCCCCACCACTCGGCTCGCCAAACCTAAATCACATAACAACTCTGTAATCGAAGGCACCAGCGACACGATACGCACGGCTTTACCCGGATCAACCGGTGCATGCTTCTTACCAATAGCATCAACCAGCAGTGACATCGGAATGGGGGTGATCTTTGAGAGATGTTTTATGAGGAGCGTTGGCCATCACGCGGTCATACAACCAATTCGGCAATAAACGCAGCAGCCACGACACACCGCGCATTTGCCAGGGAATCACGGCGTAGCTGCGCCCGCTGCGAATAACATCTGCAGCCAATCGTGCAAAACGTGGCGCCGGCATCAGAAATGGCATGGGATAACGATTGACCTTAGTCATCGGTGTATCAATGTAACCTGGTGCAATCGTGACCACGCGAATGCGATGCGGGTTCAACTCAACTCGCAATGATTCGCAATAGCTCATTACCGCAGCCTTTGATGCACTGTAGGCTTCGGCGCCTGGTAAGCCACGTATTCCCGCCACGCTACCAATACCCACCAGACGCAAACCTCGATCGCCTTCAGCCGCTTGAGTTTTCATCGCATCGATAAATGGCGCAAAGGTTGCAACGGTGGCCATCACATTGGTTTGCAGTATGGATTCAAAAACAGCGAGGTCTTCTGGACGCTCAGTCAGCGTGCCATACGAAATGCCGGCATTAGCAATCACAATATCAATGCCATCGGCGCGGCGCAAAAAGTTTTGTGCTGCAGCTCGGAGGGCATCGTGATCGTTAACATCGACTGGATAAACCAGATGACGCGAAGCATTCGGCAGCGAAGCAACCAGGTCATGCAACGCCGACTCACGTCGCGCCAGCAAACCCAATTGCGCACCACGAACTGCAAATTCACGCGCCAGCGCAGCACCGATGCCGCTCGAGGCACCCGTAATGAAAACGCGCAACATTTAACGATACGCCATTATTTTTTCTTCGCGAGCAGCGCGTCCATCACTTGCAAAGTCGATGCGTTTAATGCCTGCTCTGACTGGCCACGCACGGCTGATCCAACGATAGAAGGCGAGGTGATGTACTGACCGTCAATCACCACGGTCGGCACGCCATCAATGCGATACGCTTCCATGAGTTGACGCACGCGGTTGACTTTCGATTGAACGCTGAACGAATTAAACGTATCGATAAATTTCTTTTTATCGATACCTTGCTTCTCAATGAACTCAACGATCTGCTCTTCTTTATCGAGTTTTTGGCGACCTACATGCACCGCATCAAAGACCGCGCGATGCACATCGAAACGATTCAAGGCTTCCAGCGTGTAATACAACTTTTGCTGCGGAATAAATGATTCACGAAAACCAACCGGAACACGGCGAAAAACTATCGTGTCACCACGTTTTTTTACCCACTCAGCTAACGATGGCTCAAACGCAAAACAGTGTGGGCAGTTGTACCAAAAAAATTCCAGCACTTCCGTTTTTTTTCCAGTATCAGTCGGCTGCGGTGTTTGCAGGCGATGGTATTCCATACCCTCTACCGGCTCGGTCGGCGTAGCCGCTACCGAAAACGCCACCAATCCGATACTAGCTGCTGCTAGCCAGTGTTTTAAGTGCTTCATCAGACGCATGATTTCCTCTGGGTTGATTGACATACTCGTGCCAGCAAATGACTGGGCATGTCTGATTTCATGAATAGATTACTTCGGAACTTTTACGACAGCGGCATCCACGCCATTGTCAGACAAACGTAAACGAGCGCGATTCATCGCTTCGATTTCTGAGAAAGGACCAACGCGCACACGATACAAGGTACCTAACTCAGATTTGCGCTCTGCAATCGTGGCGGCTACACCCATCAATGCGAGTTTTGCTTTAGTCGCTTCGGCATCATTGATTTCTCTAAACGCACCCGCCTGCAGATAATAGGTAAACCCTTCAGGCTGCGGAGCGGCTGTTGTCGATGGTGCTGCAGCCGATGTTGATGCTGCAGTGGATGAGGCAGGCGCAGTTGGGGTTGATGCGTTTGAAACGTTTGAAGCGTTTGATGAATTAGCTGTATTGGTTGCAGGTGCCGAGGTGCTCCCTTGAGATGCCGCACTTGAAGAGCTAGGAGTTTTTTCCAAGCGTGATTTTTCTGTAGCGGGCGACGTTGCCGGGAGTGCGACTGCAGGGGCTGGATCGGCTTTCGCAGCCTTAGCTGATTTTGTAGAGGCCGCTGGGGCTGTCACGGTTTCAGCTGCAGGCGCAACGGATTCATCTTCGCTGATGCGTTCACGTCTCTCACGAGCACCGCCTGGCATGGTCTTATTCGGATCGCCCAACTCACCAGCCGGCTGTGACTGCTTGCTGATCTTATCGACAAAGGGCAAAGGCGTTTTCAAAATCGTCATCGCTACCCACACCGCGACCGTCAAACCAACAATCAATCCGACGATCACGCCCGTGACTGTGCCACCGCGTTGCCAGCGGCGCACTCTAGCGCTTGCATCTTTTGAGGTGAGCATCACATTCATGGGTTACATCCGTGCGGGCGCAGATACGCCAATTAATTCCAAACCATTCTTTATGACCTGCCGAGTGGCGAGCAACAAAGATAACCGTGCCAGCTTGAGAGATTCGTCATCCACCAGCACTCGTTCGGCATTGTAGTAGCTATGCAGCTCGCCTGCGAGATCGCGTAAATAAAACGCCACTTGATGCGGGCCGAGTTCGTCAGCCGCTTTTTTTAGCATCTCAGGATATTCAGATAATTTCGCCATCAAGCTCGCTTCGCGCGGTGCTATTAATGGTGAGCGATCGACTTTTTTCAAACCATTCTCATCGCCGCCCCATTGCGCTAGCACGGAACAAATTCGGGCATGCGCATATTGAACGTAATACACCGGATTTTCATCCGACTGCGCCAACGCCAGATCGACATCAAACACAAATTCAGTATCCGCTTTACGCGAGATGAGAAAAAATCGCACCGCATCACGACCACGCGTTAAATCACGCTGACCCTGAGCATCAACAGGTACATCACCCGCTGACCACTCAATCAAATCACGCAAGGTTACATACGATCCGGCACGCTTAGAAATTTTTACTTCTTCGCCATTCTTCATGACGGTCACCATCTTGTGCAGTACATACGATGGAAAGCCTGCGGCAATACCGACACCCGCTGCTTGCAATCCTGCACGCACTCGCGCAATTGTTCCGTGATGATCACTGCCCTGCACATTAATGACTTGATGATAGCCACGCTGCCATTTAGTGATGTGATACGCGACATCGGGCACAAAATACGTGTAGGTGCCGTCGGATTTTTTCATCACGCGATCTTTGTCATCGCCATACTCCGTGCTGCGCAACCAAAGCGCGCCTTCTTGCTCATACGTTTTATTCGCAGCGACCAATGCAACGACGGCAGCATCCACTTTGCCATCGCTGTAGAGGGATGATTCGAGATAATAATTATCAAAGCGCACTCCAAACGCTTGTAAATCCAAATCTTGTTCGCGACGCAGATAAGTGACTGCAAAGCGACGTATCGATTCGATGTCATGCACATCGCCCGACGCAGTAACCGGCTCACCGTTTGCAGCCGATACGGTTTTCTTAGCCAAAAAATCTGTCGCGATATCGGCGATGTAATCACCGTTGTAGGCTGACTCTGGCCAAGCAGCATCGCCGGGCTTCTGTCCTAGTGCGCGTGCTTGCACCGAGCTTGCCAACGTAGCGATCTGAACACCGGCATCGTTGTAATAAAACTCGCGTAATACCTCATGCCCCTGCGCTTCAAGCAATGCGCATATTGCATCACCTAACGCACCTTGGCGACCATGACCTACATGCAGTGGGCCGGTCGGGTTCGCTGATACAAATTCCACCAACACCTTGCTACGATTTGCATCATTACTAAATCCATAGCACTGCGCATCATTGAATATTTGCGTAACGATTTCCTGCTTCGCTGCTAACGCAACACGCACATTTATAAAACCGGGTCCCGCAATCTCAAGCGCATCGATTAAACCCGTGCGCGTTGGATTACTCATCACAGCATCGGTGATGGCCTGTGCAATTTCACGCGGATTTTTTTTCAGCGGCTTAGCGATCTGCATGGCGACCGTACAAGCTAAGTCGCCATGACTAGGGTCGCGCGGGCGCTCAAGGGTAATTTCTGGGGTAGACAGCTCACTGCCGGTGAGTAGCGATACCACCGCCTGCTCGAAAATTGTCGCGATCTGCGCTTTGTGTCGGGATTGCATCGATGGGGATCCGGTTCGCGGCCAAGGGTTGGCGCACGCAAAAGCGCGATTATACCGGCAGGTATGCCCTCAGATTCGACCATGACACAGGTCAGACCAAGGATTGGCGAGGGTTTTAGCCGAGTTCAGCCCAGTCCGGCGGGCTAAAGACCAAAAAAAAGGACGCCCGCAGGGCGAGCGTCCCAGAGAGGAGATATTGCTGTTGCTTCACTGCTTTGTGCCGCACTGCGGCACAACGGAAGAATCCCGCATCCCTAGCACTATGTCAACTATTAATTACACCGCAACAGTAAACATTAGTTGACATAGACGGCACCCACCTCTAGAGTACCTTAGTGAATGATGCGGGGAATCTACCCCGGCCTCTGGACTGCTATGAAACTGCTGACCCAATACACCCGAAAACTGACATCCAGGATGACCTCGGAATGGATGCCTTTTGCCGATGTAGCAACAGCCGAAATGCCGCTTTCGCGGCTACTGCGGCTGTCAATGTTTCAGCTTTCTATTGGCTTAGCGACTGCTTTGCTGGTCGGCACCCTAAACCGAGTAATGATTGTTGAACTGGGTGTACCCGCTTGGTGGGTGGCGCTATCCGTGGCGCTGCCGCTCGTATTTGCCCCACTCAGAGCACTCATAGGTTTCAAATCTGATAAACATCGCTCAGCGCTCGGCCTGCGCCGCCTTCCTTATTTGTGGATAGGAACGCTGCTGCTGTTTGGCGGCCTGGCCATCATGCCGTTTGCTCTATTGGCGCTGACTACTCAGCAGCCGGGCATGGTGTGGGTCAGCCGTATCGGCGCTGGGCTAGCCTTTTTATTAGTCGGCGCTGGCATGCAAGTGACGCAAACCGCCGGACTGGCGCTTGCCACCGATCTCGCTACACCTGAGACACGTCCACGCGTAGTGGCATTGATGTACACCATGCTGTTACTAGGATTAGTGGGCAGCGGCGCACTGTTTGGCTGGTTATTAACTGATTTCAGCCCACTGCGATTAATTCAAGTAGTACAAGGCTCAGCCGTCGCCGTGATTTGGCTAAATCTAAACGCACTATGGAAACAAGAAGCCTTAAATCGCCAGCGCGCGAAAGAGGCCGATGACGAAGCGGATTTTTCTACGCACTGGCGTGCGTATGTCAGCCGCCCCGGCGTGAAACGCTTTTTGTGGACGGTGGGTCTCGGCACCTGCGCCTTCAACATGCAAGACATCATTCTCGAACCCTATGGTGCTCAGGTACTGCATTTGGGTGTGGGCGCGACTAGCTTACTCACCGCACTTACCGCGTGCGGCTCGCTAATAGCGTTTGCGATCGCCGCAAAACTGTTAACGCGTGGAGTGGATGCCGTACGACTGGCCGCTTTAGGGGCCGTGGTCGGATTACCCGCCTTTGCCTTAGTGATTTTTTCCGGAGCGCTCGATGCGCCCAACATGTTTCGCATAGGTGCCTTTTTGATCGGTGTTGGCGGCGGATTGTTTTCAGTCGGCACACTCACCATGGCGATGAGTCTGCAACGTGGTGAAGACGCGGGTCTGGCGCTAGGCGCCTGGGGCGCTGTGCAAGCAACAGCAGGTGGCGCTTCGGTTGCGTTGGGTGGCGTGATCAAAGATGTGATCGGCGCACTCGCCACCTCTGGCTGGATGGGTGAAAGCCTGACTTCACCCGTAACGGGTTACAGCTTTGTGTATCACATCGAGATGTATTTGTTGTTTGGCGTATTGGTTGCAATCGGTCCATTAGTTAGGAACGATTTATCGCTGACACGCTCGCAGGGCCAGAAGTTCGGCTTAGCCGATCTACCTGGATAAACGAAATTCATCTGTACGTTACTTCGCTCGCTACGCACGATTATTTTTTGTAGCGATTGAAGCATCGAGTATTTCTTGCAGCATGAATCACAAAAGACGTTTGCGGGCAGGCTAGCACTGAGCTGACCACAACCAAAGTAATAAGGAGACTCTTCATGCAAACAGGCGCTATCACTCAATACGTGGACGTAGCTCAGCTCGTTCTCTACGTGTTCTGGATTTTCTTTTTTGGTCTGATCTATTACCTGCTTCAGGAAAACCATCGTGATGGTTATCCTCTCGATCCAGGCACAGGTCGCGATACCAAGATGGACGGCTGGCCGCCCATCCCTTCACCTAAGACCTACAAATTGGCTAATGGCGACGAAGTCGTGATGCCTTATCCGCTGAAAGGGCCTGAGTTCTTGCAAGCCGAACCGCGTCATCGCTGGATAGGTTCACCGATTGAACCGACCGGTAATCCGCTGTTAGCTGGCGTTGGCCCAGGTGCTTGGGCGAATCGTGCGGATGTACCCGATCACACACCTGAAGGCGAAGCCAAAATCGTTCCTTTACGTGTCAACCCGGACTACCACGTCGCCCATCAAGATCACGATCCACGCGGCTTGCCAGTTGTAGGTGCCGACGATGAAGTTGCCGGCACAGTTAAAGACTTGTGGATGGATAGATCAGAAATGCTGTTTCGCTACATTGAAGTCAAACTCAATGATTCGGATCACAGCGTTTTATTACCCGTTCCGTTTGCTCGCATCACCGATGAGCACGTAAAAGTTCATGCGATTTTGGCGCATCAATTCGCTGATGTTCCCGGTCACCGTGAAGCGAATCAAGTGACTATGCTGGAAGAAGAAAAAATCGCGGCCTACTACGGTGCCGGCACTCTGTATGCCACACCAGAACGTCAGGAACCACTCGTATGAAGCCGCATCATGAGCATGAGTTTGAAGCGGCGCCGGGCCTGCCTGAGGCCCTGCCCGCTGGTGAACACATACTCTGGCAAGGCAGTCCCGATTGGAAACGTTTGGCCGTTGATGCCTTCCATGTCAAACGCCTGACGATTTATTTCGCTGCCATGCTGTTGCTGCAAGTCGTGCTGTCATGGGATGCAGCGGCATCACTACGCATGAATTTAGGCGCGCTCACCATTAGTGGCTCCTTAGCGCTGATTGCGCTTGGGCTGTTGGCACTCACCGCCAAACTGTCTGCCAGCACCACCATGTACACGCTCACAAATAAACGCATTGTGATGCGCATTGGTATTGTGCTGACACTGTCATTCAACTTGCCATTGCGTTGGATACAAGCGGCGCAAATCAAACCGCAAACGGATGGCTTTGGTGATATCGCTCTAGAATTAAAAGGCGAGGATCGCATCGCCTATCTGCATCTGTGGCCGCATGCACGTCCTTGGTATATCAATCAACCACAGCCGCTGTTGCGCAACATCGCTGACATTCAAAACGTCGGCCAACTGTTGCACAAAGCCTGGCTCGAGCGTCAACACGAAATCGAAAATTCACCCGCAGCACGCGATACGCGAATACCTGTACGTATGCCTGCAACGGCGTTTGCCCAATGAAAAACAATCCATCCCTGAATTGGACCTACACCATGCGCCGCGACTTGAATCCGGCCATCGTGATTGGCTTGTTTGCAGCGCTATGTATCACCGCCGTGGTGTTGATGCGTGGAGCTACGCCTAGCACCACTAACGACATCATCGCGCCCACACACATTCGCGTATTACGTTTTATTGATCAGCCAGATGGCTCGATCAACGCAATCGATAAATTGACCGACCACGTCGTACAAAATTTTCAGGGCGAACAAGGCTTCTTACGCGGCACCTTACGTGCACTGGTGCGTGAACGCAAATTGCGCGGCATCGATGTTGCGACAGAACGCTCCTTCGAATTAATCGCTCACAGTGGTGGTCGACTCACATTACGCGACCCAGCCACCGGGGCCACCATTGCCTTGGAATCCTTCGGCCCAACTAACACGGCCGTTTTTTCTGGCCTAATGCGCTAGAGAGCCCCCAGTGAAAAAACCGAAAGCCATTGTGATTGGCAGCGGCTTCGGCGGCTTGGCTGCGGCCATCCGTCTCTCGTGCAAAGGGTATGACGTCGAGGTGTTTGAAAAACTCGACGCACCCGGTGGTCGTGCCTACGTTCACAAACAAGATGGCTTTACCTTCGACGCCGGCCCCACCATCATTACTGCACCTCAGTTGTTAGAAGAGTTGTGGACGCTGTGTGGCAAACGTATGTCAGACGACATCACACTCAAAGCGATGGAGCCGTTTTATCGCTTACGCTTTGATGATGGCAGTTGGTTTGATTACAGCGGCGATGAAGAAACCATGCGACGCGAAATTGCGCGTTTTAATCCCGCCGATTTAGCTGGCTACGACCGTTTTGTAAAAGCGGCTGATCAAGCCTGCCAATTAGGATTTGAAGAATTAGGCGGGGTGGCTTTTAATAGCCTCGGTGATTTATTCGCTGCAATGCCCAGCATGCTTCGTATGAAAGCCTGGGAAAGTCTCTACACCTTAGTTTCACGACACATTAGCGACCCTAAGCTACGCATTGTGTTTAGCTTTCATCCTTTACTAATTGGTGGCAATCCATTTTCTGTCACGCGCGTCTACAGTTTGATCAATACGCTCGAGCGTCGCTGGGGCGTGCACTGGTCTATGGGTGGCACGGGTCAATTAATTAAAGGCTTGGTCGGCTTGTTAAATGCACGCGGCGTTAACGTGCGCTGCAATGCGTCAGTCACGCGTATTAATGTTGAACACGGTCGTGCTTGTGGCATCACCTTAGAAAATGGCGAACGTCACGATGCCGATATCGTCATCTCCAACGGCGATCCAGCCTGGACCTATAAAAATTTAGTCAGCCGCGAGCATCGCACGCACTGGACTGATCGCAAGATTGAAAAAAGTAAGTACTCGATGAGTTTGTTTGTCTGGTATTTCGGCACAAGCAAACGCTACGAGGATGTACCGCATCACATGATTATGCTCGGTCCGCGCTATCGCGAGTTGCTCGATGATATTTTCAAAAAACACCATTTGGCCGACGATTTCAGTTTGTATTTACATCGCCCCAGCGCCAGCGATCCTTCTGTGGCTCCCGAAGGACATGATGCATTTTATGTGTTGGCACCGGTGCCCCATTTAGACAGCGGCACCGACTGGAAAAATCAAGCTGAAGCTTTTCGGCAATCCGTCCAATCGTATTTAGAAAAATCCGTATTACCTAATGTCGGCGAACATATTGTCACTAGCAAGCTAATGACGCCGCAAGATTTTCATGATCGCCTCTGGTCATACAAAGGTGCCGCTTTCGGACTTGAGCCGCTGCTTTTGCAGAGCGCTTCGTTCCGACCCCACAACCGCAGCGAAGATGTCAACGGCTTGTACATGGTCGGTGCCGGTACGCATCCCGGCGCAGGTGTACCCGGCGTGTTGATGTCTGCGAAAGCTATGTCAACGGTGGTGCCGAATGCCTGATCATCAAAACACACCCGCTATTGATCTCGCTCTGTGCGAAGAGCTCATGCGTGGCGGCTCAAAATCTTTTTTTGCTGCGAGTAGTCTACTGCCACAGCGCATACGCATTCCAGCGATTGCGCTGTATGCGTTTTGTCGTGTTGCGGATGATGCGATTGATGAGCATGCTGATGATGTGCACGCCATGCACAAGCTCAGAACGCGTTTAGAAAATATTTATCGCGGCGAGCCCGGCAACATCGTTGAAGATCGCGCTATGGCTATGGTGGTGCATCGTTATGGATTGCCGCGCGAATTACCCGACGCCTTACTCGAAGGTTTTGCATGGGACGCCGACGGACGCGACTACGACACCCTCGACGATCTGCATCACTACTGCGCACGTGTTGCTGGTAGCGTAGGCGCGATGATGGCCATGATTATGGGTGTTCGCGATCAGCATGCTCTAGCGCGCGCCTGTGAATTAGGTAATGCGATGCAGCTCACGAATATTGCGCGTGATGTCGGTGAGGATGCACGGCGCGGTCGTTTGTATTTGCCACGCCAGTGGATACGCGAAGCAGGCTTAGATCCTGATGCATGGTTGAAGGCGCCAACCTTTAATGATGCTCTGGGCAATGTGATTGGACGCTTGCTGTTAGAAGCCGACCGTTTATATCAATTGGGCAGCACCGGGATTGCTAACTTGCCGCGCGATTGTCGTGGTGCGATTTTAGCGGCAGCGACTATTTATGGTGAGATTGGTCGCGTGATCTCTGATCGCAGCATGAACTCTGTGGATGAACGCGCTGTTGTGGGTAGCGCACGAAAACTCACCTTACTTTGCTTAGCTAAAGCTCGTGCGCAATTCCCGCATCGTTGCGACACCCGTCCTGCCTTGGCTTCGATTGAATTTCTTACCGCCGCCTGCCACATTGCGCCTGTTAGAAAAGTAGGCTCACTACCGCAACGCAATTTTGATGAGCGTTGCGAATGGGTGATTGATTTATTTGAGCGTCTATCTACACCGGGTCGTCAGGCGTAAAAGCACTACCCCATTCTCGGCATCCTGAACGGCAGCATGCGCTGCACTACCGGCGATACCAGTCGCGGCACATTCAAGGTTTCATGCACGCTGATCACATCTTGACCAAACAAGCGACTCTTCAACACGGAGCGTTCGTAAAACGGTGTGTCTTCCAACATATCGATGACTTGTACAGGAGCGTCGCCTTCACTACGCATACGACGCGGTATACGCCAACCCGTAAGTTCAAGGTCTTGCCTAGGTGGTGGAACAAATTCTTCGATGGTTCCATCTTGCGCAAATCGCACTCCTATTAAACGATCGTCGCCCTGCTTTTTCTGCACGTCATAAATTACCGCTGTTGAACCATCGGCAAGCGTAGCGCGCGACCAATCCCATTCTTTAAAGGGTTCACTGATCGGTTCATCACCTTCATTCGAATCAAGGTAGGCGTGACCTTTCCAACGCTGATTCGGTTTTTCTAAATCGACTTCCACTCGCGCACACGGCGCTAACGGCCCCCAACGATGACGACCACTGTCATCCAACGCCGTACAAAAGGTGGAGAGCGATTCGGGATACACACGCACTTTGCCGCGCACTGAAAAAGGAATCGGCACACCGATTTCACAGATATCAATTTCCAAATGATCGCCATGCCACTGCAAACTGCTAGGACCTATCGTGAAATTATGCGCATCGCGCAGGATGCTGCGACGACTACGTTCCGTCATCGTCCAGCGACGATTTCGGCCATACAACGCCACATTCAAAGAACAATAATTTTCCGGATCAGCTGGGCCGCGTTTTAAGGCCGAACGATAGTAGGGTGAGAAAACACTACCAACAAACGCAATGATGCTTAGTCCATAGTTGCCGTCGTCGCTGAGCGCGTCGACATACCACCAGAGATAACCACCCGACGTGACTTGCTGGTCGAATCGAGGTGCCCCATGAGCGTCGCGGCCGCCAACTGTCCCGACATGGCTGCCATCGGTACGCCCGGCCCCGGATGCACGCTGCCCCCCGCCAGATACAGACCCGTGATCGGCGTGCTCGCTCCCGAGCGCGCAAACGCTGACATCCATCCGTGTGTCGCCATCCCATACAGCGCTCCCCCGCTGCCCGGAAACATCCGATGAAAATCGCTCGGGGTTGTGCGCAGCGAGTTGTGCTGCATGCGCTTGATAGTCAGACCGTAACGGGCCAGCAGGGAAAAAGAATGGTGCTCGCATGCGTCAATCTCCGATTCAGTCAAATGGCGACCGCCCTCAGCCGGTGCATTTACCAGCACCAGCAAACGATCACGTTCAGGCGCAGCATCATTTAAGCCGCGATCCTGCGCACAAACATACACAGTAGGGGTTTGCGGCAAACGGCCGCGAGAAAAAATGTCACTAAATTCACGTTGATAGTCCGACTGGAAAAACACGTTGTGTCTGTCTAGTGGAAAACCGTCCGTTTCAGCATGCACGCTCCATGTCACAGCAGAAAGCGAACGCTTGCTCGCTGATAGCGAGGGTGCTGCACGCTTGACTTGATTACCTAACAAACCTTGCGACAGCGCAGAAGCATCGCCATTAAACACCACGCTATCGGCTGCAATAAATTCACCATCCGCCAAAGTCACGCCAGACACACGCTCTCCTACTGTGGCAATAGAAGCACAAGGTGATGAGTAACGGATTTTTACGCCCTTGGCTTCGGCCAAACATGCCAGTGTTTTTGCTAACGCATGCATGCCACCTTTTACCGCCCACACACCATCGAGTTCAACTTGCGTAACTAACATTAAGGTCGCAGGAGCTTGCCACGGCGATGAACCGCAATAGGTGGCATAGCGCGCAAACAATTGCTGCAGTCTGACGTCATGAAAATGCTTACTTAATGCATCCCATAAATTACTCATTGGACCTAATGAAGCCAGCACTGCTAATCCACGCAAACCCAGATCACCTGACATACTCGTTAAGGTGGGTGATTGCGAACGAATAAACGGGCCTTCCAACGCGTCATACACAGCGCGTGCTTGCTTACAAAATTCCATAAAGCGTTTAGCTTCAGCAGGCCCTGCAAAGCGAGCGATCGCATCACGCGATAAATTCGGATTCGCAAACAAATCCATGCGCTCGTTTTCACTCCATGCATGACGTGCAAGCACCGGTAGCGCAGTGAGCTCTAATTCATCGGATAAATTGGTACCGGCTTGCGCAAAGATTTGCTCGAATATCCAGCGCATCGTAAACACCGTCGGGCCACTATCAATCGCCGCACCATCAACCAGTGGTTGACGCATCTTGCCGCCGGGTGTTGCAGCCGCTTCGATTAAGGTCACTTGAAGATTGCGATCGGCGAGTTGTAGCGCCGCCACAAGGCCAGCCACACCGGCACCCACTACGACTACGCGATGCTCATTCAATGCGCTAGCCAAAATGCTTTCCTTTCCATTGGCCCTGCATGTGAATAGGCGCGAAACGTACAAACATGGATTCAGAAAAAAATTCATGCTTCCAAGCTGCGCGTATGGCTTCCATATGTGCGCCAGTACGCGCATAGGCATCCATCGCTGCGGCGTTTTTCCACAAACTAAATGTGGCTTGCCTAAATACCGGAGCCTCGCCCAAACCGACGGCCAGATCGCAGCCGTCTGCGGTGGTTAAATCTTTTTGTGCGTCGGGTGCATAGCGCCAAAATGCGGCGGCGGCAGGAGGTCGGATTGAGGCGCGCGTTAATGTCGCCACCATGGCATCGTTTGCTATAGCCTCACCCGCTGTTAGCGATACTCCATCCCACGATCCACGCACACTGGCTGGTCGCAAGGTCGCCATAAATAATTCCTCACTGCGTTGGCGATAAGCGGCAATCACCGGCGCTTCTTCAACAAACTGATTTGCTTCATCAACCGAATCAAAGACACAAAACATGCCTTGATGGGATGGACTCGGGGTTAAACCAAATCCTCCGTCGACACCACTGCCCAAGGTTTTCATGAAACGTAATCCAGGAGCAGCATCAGTAAACCAACTTCCAAAGGCAATACGATTCCAACCCCAGCTCCAATAGCGGGGACGAATTTTTGCAAGGAGGATTAAAACTGTTCCGTTAAAAACTTGAACCTTGCGACTGCTCGTCTGATCAGTGTGTGCCACTGCCTGAGGGGCCCGGTCCTCTTCGGAAGTCTTGCTCATAAGAGGGCCTGCTTCATCGTTTGCTCCGCTTTGAATAACGCGAGATAGCTAGAACAAAACGATCCCGGCGTGCGCCGGGATCTCACTTCACTGTGCAGCAGGCGTTAAAAATGCCCGCTACGAATTACTTATTTTCTGCAACCTGAGCTGGCTTGCCGACTAATTCCGGATGATCTTTGATCATAGGGAATCCATACAAAGGTTTATACGCGCCTTGGTGACAAGTTGCGCAACTCACTTTAGCGACATCACCACCGGGACCCTTACGATCAATCGGGAAAGTATCGGTCAACGGCACCATGTACGCATTGTTCACATCACGCGCCATACGAATACCGTGAAACGCGGTAATACGCTGTGGCGGGCTGCTTTCCCAACTCTGGAAAGAGCGAGTGTTGTGACAGAAGGTGCAATTCACACCTAATGAAGTCGACATGTGCGTCATCAAACCATAGGTCCACTCCGCCTGTTTAATCGAATTACGATTACCCGATGGCAGTGCTGTAGGACCATTCACGCGGATCGGTTTGTCTTCCAACAAATACGGTGTGAGCGGATCGGTGGGCAACGACGACAAATTCACATGCTTACCTGGCACATTCTGACCTGCATTGTCACCAATGAAATCAGCGCCTTTATTTTGCTGCAGCGGTGTGAACCACACTTGCTGAGGCACAGGATTGCCGCGATGGCAGGTATAGCAAGTCACGCCGGTGTTACTAACGTGCTGCTGCCAGTTGCTGTTGATGTGACGTGTCATCTCAATCATCTTACGTGCAACGACTTTGGTGTACTTCGAATCGTCCGCAAGATTTTCTAGATTGTGGCAATACGCACAACCATCTTTCGGTGCAACCCAGGTGGTCATTGCTGTCATCAAGCGTATGAAGTTACCGGCTGACAGATCACCCAACACTTGCACGTTCTTGTAGCTAGCTTTTGCTGTCGGCCCACCATCAGGCAATGGTGGTGACGATGGTGGCGCAGTATTTAATGCATCTTGTTTTGCAACGATGCGTGGGTTGTAAATCTCAACCATACCGGTGCCGCGATAACCGTTCTGCACGCTATCCATGCCAGGGCGCTCGAACGGAGCTTCCTTGCACGATGCCAGCAACAACAGTCCCAGCGTTAAGGCCGAAGCCAATTTTAGTGTTCTGAAAATCATGGCTTGGCTCCTTGCAGCGTAGCGGGATCAATCACTGGACCCCATACCTGCGGATAAGGTGGAGCAACGCCATGTTTGACGGCCCACAGATACCAGTTGTCGACAACGGTGCCGGTCAACAGAATGCCGATGCCACCGGTCAGTGGGCACAACACAGCAAACCACCAAGCCCAACGGTGTATCGATTCCATCGTGGCGTTAAAGCCCATGGTCCAACGCCAGAACAAGGCTGCACGTTCCGTCGCTGTACCGCGATCAATAATTTGTTCAATCTCGCGCTCACCGCCGTAACGACCCACTGCAAGAATCGTTGCACCGTGCATCGCAAACAACAGTGCCGATCCATACAAGAACGCAATCGATAACGCATGGAAGGGGTTGTAAAACAAATTACCGTAGCGCAGAGAAAACGCGGCTGTCCAATCCAAGTGCGGGAAGATACCGAATGGTACGGCCTCACCCCAGCTGCCCATCAACACAGGACGGAACAAACCCAATACTAAGAACAACCAAATCGCTGCAGCAAAAGCCCACGCGACATGCGTACCCATCTTCAGTGCTTTAGCGCGGCGATACACATTCGCCCACCACAGCAAAACAGAAATCGTTAAGAACAAACCAGTGATCTGCCACCAGCCGCCTTGATTCAACGGAGCGAGCCCCAAACCATTACCGGGTGCAGGTGGTTCAAGCGCCAACCAAAATAACAGGCGCACAAACTGCACCGGATCCCAGTTGACTGAGGCCAGCATGTTAAAGCCGATGATGTTGAACGCGAGCGTGCCAAACATCAACGACATGATGCCGAGTGGGCCGAGATAAATCGGACCAATCTGCGCATTACCAATGCGACCTGCGAGATGCAATAAGAACGGTTTACCGGTGCGTTCAACAGTCGAGTCATGCAATTCGGTTCCGTGATGCACGGGACCTGCGACCTGCACAGCAGTAAATAAATTTTGATAATCAGCCATGGTGCTGTCTCCTGTGTCGCTCTATCGGTTCCAGATCGGCATGTTCAGCCACCAGCTCCACCATTCGGGCCAACCACGACTCCAAAATGGACCAGAAATTACTATGCACAGCGCAGAGAACAGCACCGCTGCCAGTGCAAGAAATAAACCTAAACGGTGAATACCCAGCGTGCCGACCGAGTAACCGATCAAATCGCGGAAATAGGTATCTTCATGCTCGGGAGTTTTTACGACTTCGCCTGGGCCCGGGTTAGTGGACGAGAGCACCAGACCGCCGTGCATGGACAACGCCAATGCGGTAGCGAAGAAGAAGCTAATCGCAATCATGTGCGCTGGGTTGTAGTGGAAGTGCAGGTATTGATAACCGACGTTCGACACCCAATCCAAGTGACTGAAAATCCCGTAGGGGAAACCGTGACCCCACGCACCCATCAAGATGGGGCGAATCACGACTAACGTCACATACGCCAAGATAGCAATCGAGAAGGCAAACGGTACGTGATATCCCATACCGAGCTTGCGGCAAATTTCTACCTCACGCATCGCCCAGGAACCAAACGCTCCGATGGCACATACCGTGATTAATTGCCACAACCCGCCCTTCATTAGCGGCGCAAAGCGCAAGCCGTATGAAAGATCAGGTGGCGCAATACTGATTTGCCACAGATTCCATGTGGGACCTTGAGATGCGCCCCACAGAATCAATGCCGTACCTAGGAAGGCGAAAAACACAGTCGTGACTCCGAAGAAGCCCACATAAAACGGGCCAATCCAAAAATCAAACAGGTCACCCCCCACCAGGGTTCCTCCGCGTATGCGGTATTTTTTTTCAAACGTCAACATGCCCATGTTCGAGCCCTCCTGCAAAGGATGATCAATGTCATCCCCTGAATATTCTGTTTAAGGTAGATGCTGATAGCCAGTGACCATCGGCATCTACCCACCACTGTGAAAGTGGATTTATGACGATGCTTTTGGCATCGGTGCGTTCTGTGCTGTCGCGGCAGGTTTTGCACCGTCCAGCCAGTTGAACTTGTTCGTTGACAGAAGGATGAGATGAATCATCGCAGCCAGTCCAAACAAAAAGATCCCTTGAACCACCATGGCTCTGAGGGGATCGTAAAGGCGCCATACTCTCCACATGGTTCCTACTCCCTAAAGTGTGTGTGACATGAACGAGTAGACCGCAGCCTGAACACCACCAAACAAGGACTTACAACTTTCTGCTCCGGGCAACCAGCTACGCCATGGCATTCCCGTCAGCGAACCAACGAGTGCAATGGTGAATACGACGGCGAAACCGAGAACGAAAACCATCCAGAAAGTCAGACTGGGTTCTTTCATGGATCTTTCCTCATTAAAATGTGTGTGTGCCATGGTGTTACTCCTTTCGTTAGCGACGTGCCGTGATCAGACGAACCAGGGACGCCATGCCCATACCAGGATGTGCGCAATCACGGCAACCGCCGTAAATCCCACCATCCCTTGCATGTAGTACGCATGGAATTCCTGAGCCTCTTCATCGGTCAGGCCGGAGATACTCTTCCTTTCAGCCATCAGAACGCTCCTTGAAATTGGCCTTGCAGCCAGTGGTGCGCACAGCCCCGCAACCCTGGGCATCCGCAGCGAACTGCCACGACATTCTTTTTGTGATTGGCGTCATTACATTCACGCCATTTCACCAACACGCATCGCATCACGCGATCGTGTTACGCGCTCAACCGATACACTGTCTTCGCCTGCGCGACGCGCATCGCGCTCAGCGCGATCACGCAATTGCTTAGCAGCAGAGATCTGCACCAGTACCGGCTCAGCAGCAACAAATTCATTTAACAAATCACGCGCATCGTCGTCCCACAACGTTTGTGCACGTGCTGGCGTAGGATCAACCCTATCCATCTCTGTGCCCAACGGCAAAATGTGAAACAGCGCATCGAATAAACAATTACAAAATTCTTGAATGACATACGTCGCGCCCGCATAACCCATGAAAGGTGTACCGGTGTGGCGACGAATAATTGCGCCCGGAAACGACGCTGGAATGAATGACGCTTTCATCGGTGATGCAGCACCACCTTCAGCCAGATACATGCGCTCGTTGTAACTGCCGTACATCACTAGTGGTGGCTTCTCGCGCACCAAAGTGCGGATCGCTTCGCTATCGGTTTTTTCACCGGGCTTACGTGCCACCGCAAAATTGCAAGGCAAGCCCATTTCGTCTTCAAGGAAATGACGCAATCCACGCGTGTAGGTTTCATTCGCCACAACAGCAAAGGTCGCGGTGGCAAAAAAGTCTTGGGTCACTGAACGCCACAAATCCCATACCGGTTTAATGGTGGTGTGTTTTTCGCGCTCGATGAAAGGCTCGGGATCGAGATTTAACAACTCGCCCAACTTGCGTAAAAATTTTGTTGTGCTGTGTAAGCCTATCGGCGCTTGCAGATATGGGCGCTCAAGCGCTTCGCATAACATGCGACCAAATTCGCGATACATGCAAATGTTCACATCCGCTTCAACCAGTCGCGCCACATCAGCCACATGACTACCGAGCGGGAACACCATGTTGACTTCAGCGCCTATGCCTTGCACTAAACGACGAATCTCAGCTAAGTCGCTAGGCATATTGAACGTGCCGTAGCAAGGGCCGATGATATTGACGCGCGGTTTTTCACCGGCAGGACGTTCAGCAAATGGTTTGCGTTGTGGTACATGACGCATGCCATATTCATTCCACAACCACAGCATGGCGCGATTCGCGCATTGCCATTGGTCTTCATCAATCGTGCGCGGTAAGAAGCGCAAAATGTTGGTGCCTTCGGGTGTAACACCGCCACCAATCATTTCTGCAATCGAACCGGTGACAACGACGGCAGGCAAATCCGGATCGAGCGTGCCATGCGCACGTTTCATCGAACCTTCCGTACCTTCACGACCTAATTGTTCTTCCGCTAAACCGGTCACCACAATCGGCAACTCATGCGGTGGTAATGCATCGGTGTAATGCAACACCGACGTCACTGGTAGATTTTCACAACCTACCGGGCCATCGATAATGACTTGCATGCCCTTGATGGCGGTAAAGACATACACCGCACCCCAGTAGCCGCCTGCGCGATCGTGATCGATGACCTTCATATCATCTCCTCGGCTTTGCGCTTCTTCGCCGCTTTTTCCATACGACGACGCGTCTCTGCACGGAACTCAGGACGATCAACTGGCACACCTTCCCACACACCGGCACGGTCCCCCTCACCGGTATCACCGAAGAAGGCTTTCATGCTATCCATGCGTGGCTTGTTCGACATAGCCGCGTTAATCACTGTCGCCAATGAACCGGCACCCGCAGGGCCCATTAAAGGACGCGCAGAAATCAAGTTAGTGAAATACAGCGATGGAATAGAGAGTTCTTTTGCTGCTTGCACGACTGGCGTAGTACCAATCGCGATATCTGGTTTAAATTCATTAACCGCCGCAATATCTTGTTCGAGTGATGCGCGGTATTGCACGTGTACGCCACGTGACTCTAACCATTCACGATCGGCATCGCTGTACGGTGTTTTCGGGCACGCAGTGCCTACGTAACGCAGATCGGCACCGCTTTCGACTAACAAACGTGCGACTAATAATTCCGAGCCTTCGTAACCTGACAAGGTCATACGACCTTTGATTGGCATCGCACTCAATGCACCTTTAATCGCAGGTAGCATTTTGTTTTTTGCTGCATCAATCAATGCTTGCTCAACATTGCATGCATTACCAATCGCTTGCAACCAGGCTTCGGTGCCGTCATGTCCTACCGGCGCAGAACCCACAGCGACACGACCAGCAGCATCAAATTCACGCAAGCTCGCGGTGTAAAACGGATGAATCGCAGCGACCGCAGCGCAATCGAGCGCGGTATACAACTCACGCCATTCACGCGTTGGCACGACCGGGCCAGCAGCTAAGCCCATCAAGTTCAACATCATGCCGATGATCATCGGGTCAGCTGGGAACATTTCACCCAGCAGCGTGACCGTTGGCTTATCAGAGACTCGGTTGGTAGGTGCCGCAACTGGACCTGCACCAATTTCAGTACGCGCATAACGCAGCATCGCCGCAGCGAGTACGTCTTTCGCTTCTGCATGCGTAGGCACACCAAAGCCCGGCACATCAATGCCGATTACGCGGACACCATTAATTTCTTTAGGAAGAATTTGTAGTGGTACGCCACTCGCTGTGGGCACACACAAATTGATAATCACGATCGCGTCATAACGCGCAGGGTCCGCCTCAGCATGCACGGCATCGCGTATATCTTCAAACAATTTACCGGTGACCAGTGATTCCGAATCAAACGGCACATAACCCACACTACGGCGTGCGCCGTAAAAGTGCGAAGTGAATGTCAACCCATAAACACAGCACGCCGAACCAGAAAGAATGGTGGCGGTGCGTTTCATCCGTAAGCCCACGCGTAACGAACCAAACGCAGGACACATGCTCTGCGGTTGATCGTGCGGGCCTTTAGGATAATCCTGTGCGTACTGATCCAGCGTGTCACTTTTACCTGCAGCACGTGCTGCAGCAGCCAACTGATCTTTACCCGAATGGCAGCCGACACCGTCGCCTTTTAAGGCATCGGGGTTCGCTACGATCGGAATCACAGGGTGAGTCATGATTACACCTCGTCGTAAACAACTTCGAGCGTGTGTTTAGTAACTTCTGCTTTACCCATCATGTCGGTGATGGTGGCAGGCTCGAGTACGACATCGCGACCAACGGTGTCCGCTGAAAATAATCCCAGCAACGCATCTTGCGACATAGGCTTAGGGCGAACGGGCGGCGCATCCGCGACGTTTTGCGCCAAGGTGGCGAACAACTCGCCCCACTGACTTTCAGGACGGCCAATAATTTCGTAACTCGCGCTCTTGCGACGGATATCTTCGTTCGCTGGAATCGCCGACAACACAGGTATACCTGCGTGTTTTGCAAAGGCTTGTGCTTCGCCCGTACCGTCATCTTTGTTGATGACCATACCTGCCACACCCACGTTGCCACCGAGCTTGCGGAAATATTCCACGGCGGAGCAAACATTGTTAGCTACGTACAGCGACTGCAAATCATTACTGCCCACCACGATCACTTTTTGGCACATGTCACGTGCAATCGGCAAACCAAAACCGCCGCACACCACGTCACCTAAGAAATCAAGTAAGACATAATCAAAACCCCACTCATGGAAGCCGAGTTTTTCGAGTAATTCAAAACCGTGAATGATGCCGCGACCACCGCAACCACGACCCACTTCTGGCCCACCTAATTCCATCGCATACACGCCATCGCGCTTGAAGCAAACATCGCCAATCGCAACGGGCTCACCAGCGAGTTTTTTCTTGGAGGACGTTTCGATAATCGTTGGGCAGGCTTTACCGCCGAACAGTAACGAAGTGGTGTCGCTTTTTGGATCGCAACCAATCAATAAAACTTTTTTACCTTGCTGCGCCATCATGTACGACAGATTAGCGAGCGTAAAACTTTTACCAATACCGCCTTTGCCATAGATAGCGATGATTTGCGTTTCTTTCGTAGGCTCGCCGGTATGCACTGGCGTAGGCTCTATCGCCGCTTCAGCACGCAAGCGCTCTTTTTGCATAAAATTAATCGGTGCTGCCTGTGGTTGATTAGGCGTACTCATTGTGCAGTTCTCCAGTCAAGGATCATCTTCAGACAGGTGGAATCGGTGAACGCCGTGCGATACGCATCATCGGCATTCGTTGGGTTACTGCGGTGTGTAATTAATCCTTCGAGTGACAGCTTTCCGGATTCAGCTAATTCTTTTACCGAAATCAAATCTTGTGGCTTCCATTGCGCGGCAACGCGTAAACGCGCTTCACGTAAAAAGGCCGGCGCAAATGAAAACGACAATGGCTGATCATAAAAACCAGCGAGTACGATTTCGCAACCGGGCGCACCTCGCGCAATGAGTGAATCCAAAATCTTTGGATCACCACTCACATCGCAAATTGAACGGTAATTCGAACGCGTGTCATCTTTGGGATCCACTACGTCGTAGCCCAATGCGCCAGAGCGACGATCAGGATTGGTTTCCCACACCACGGGCTTACCGCCTGCAATCACGGCGAGGCGCGCGATCATACGACCCAACACACCGTGACCAATAATCAGTTCTGGACTAGTCGTACCTGGTGTTGATCCCGGCACCACGTTCGCGTGATACGCCGTTGCTGCGAGTGCCAGCAATGTGCCGCGCTCACCCAACTGATCCGAGATACGCAGTGCGCGTAAAGCTGGAATCACCACACGTGATGCCGCGCCACCGAATAAACCTTTGACGTCACCAAAGCAAGCCGCGCCCGGAACGAACACCAGCTCACCTTCTTTGTAATTGGTACTGCGACCAGCTTGAGCCACGCGACCGACTGACTCATAACCTGGCACCAGCGGATAACCCATGCCCGGAAAGGTCGGCATACGACCCGACCACAGCAATTTTTCTGTACCGGTTGAAATCCCGCTCCAATGGATGTCAACGACTAAGTCGTTATCCGTAGGCTCGACGAGCGCAAGCTCTCTCACATGTAATTTGTGAGGCTCTTCGACCACCACGGCGTGCGCATTCATACCGCGCCCCTCGGGTTGTCTGTGTGCTGAGTTGTCTCGTAATGCAGGTTGTTCATTGCGAACCTGTCGTTTTAGTGGTTACGGCAATAGCCGATGTTCCGTTCCTGGAACGGCGCGGGCTAACCTGCGCCCTTTTCAGGGTGATGTGTCATTCTAAGCTGACGCGACATACTGTCAAGTAATAATTACATATAACCCTGCCACCGCGATGGGCAGCCTGTGCATGCAGTTGCTTTTTTTGTATTTTTTGAGCGTTTTAGGATTTCAATCCTGTCGCCAGGCCGTAACTCCCGCGACCAAGCTCAGAAGGCCTTAGACCGCTTCCGCTACCAACATGCGAACTTGCAGCGGGATACGGGTGGGCAGCAGACGGATTTTTCCGAAGCCGGCTTTTTTCAGCAGATCGCTCAGCTGTTCTGCCGTGCGCGCCTGACCGCGACCCATCGCTAATAGATAGAAACCAAAATACGCATCGCCCATCGCTTCGGCGCCGGGCGTACCCGACATCGGCTCGGCCAGCACCAGCGTTCCACCTTTAGGCAAGGCGCGACGTATCGAACTAAGAATCTTGCTTGCGCGTTCGTCGTCATGATCGTGAATAACGCGAACTAACGACGCGATATCCGCACCCGTCGGCAGCGTGTCGGCCAAAAAATTACCGCCATGAGCTTGTGCTCGATTACTGATACCCGCGTTTTGAAAGCGCTGCTGCGCATTCGCTGCAACAGGTGGCAAATCAAACAGACTCATTTTTAAATGAGGATGGCGCTCGGCGACACTCACTAAAAAACGTCCCTCGCCACCACCTACATCCAACAAATGACGATGTCCGCTAAATGAAAACGCATCTAAAATTTCAGCCGCCACTAAGGGCTGCGAAGCCGACATCAAACGTGAATAACTCGCGACTTTTTCAGGTGCGATTTCAGCGGCACCGGTGAGAGCCGAGTCGGCGGTATAGGGGTAATACTCTGAGAGTGAAGGTGGCGGTCCAATGCCACGCAACAGCGCCAACGGATCGGCCAGATCGGCATACAACACCGCATGGTGTTCAACCATAGCAATCACTGCTTCGTTGTCGACTAAGGGTGCACCCAACATACCTAAGCCATAGCGTGTGTCGCCTTGCGCATCAAGGCCACGCTTTTCTACTAACCTGAGTGATTGCGCTGCAGTGAGTAAACGTTCTGCCGCTTCACGCGTCATACCAAACTGATGCGCTAGTACCGACAAACTTTGCGGACCGCGTGAGAGTGTTTTGAATAAATCCAGCTTTACGCAAGCCGCCAACACCTGCGAATAGACAAAGCCCGCGACCAGATCGAATACCTCACGCGCATGACGATGCGCGATCGGACGCGTGAGCGCAAAGCCTGAGGCCGCCCGATGAAATGCGGGGCTGGAGAGCAACCGGTCACGCCAACCCAGCAACCAATCTGTGAACGACAGCGTAGCGGCCGCCATTACGTTATGCCGAGACTCGCGTCACACTCGGCGCAACCCGACGTGTGAGCTCAACTGGAACCAGGCGTTTTGATTCTTGCCTCACCAGCGTGCGCAACTGCGCAGAACCGCGGCAACTAGGGATAGATGCGCTGGCATACGCGATGAGTTGATCAAAATATTGAATCGCACCCGACAAACCCAGTTCAGCCGCTGAACTAGGGCGACCATGCGTTGCGTCTTGCCCCTGAGGCTTGCCCAACGAATCCGCATCTAACGCCACATCGCGAATGTCATCAGCCACTTGATAGGCCTCGCCCAACCATTCGCCCAAAGCACGCCAAGGTCCGGCTGCAACTCCAGCAGCTTGCGCACCTGAGACAGTGGCAGCTACAAATAAAGCGCCGGTTTTTGCCCGCTGATATTCAGTGAGTGCCACACGCGGCTCACACTCCCACGCTTGCCCCGCAACGATACCGCTCGGAGCTGCAACACCTGCTGAGAGCGTGGCCACTAGTGGGCCCAAGCGTTCTGGTTTGGCACTCGCTGCGACGGCTAAGCTCTGATACGCCGAAACAATCAACGCATCACCCGCCAACACCGCCAAACGTTCGCCATACGCTGCAAATACCGAAGGACGACCGCGTCGGGTCGCCGCATTATCGAAACAAGGTAAATCGTCGTGAACCAGCGAGGCACAATGCATCAGCTCAATCGCCGCGCCTGCCGCCGCTGCGATAGTTAAATCGTCCGCGCCACAGGCTTGCGCCACCGCTAATGTCAGATGCGGGCGAATCCGCGCACCACCGGGAAACACAGAATGACGGATCGCCGCGGCTAATCTTGGCGGACCATCCGGGCCTTCTTGGGCAGCGACTGCCGCTTCGAGTGCCGCTTCTATGCGTTGAGTGTTATCCATGCTGTCTCCGTCTGGCGGTTTGGGACGATTGAGGACTCCGAGTCCACGGTATCGGTGTAACTTAAAGCTGTCACATGTTTGTGTCAAGAAAAATAGACACAAAGCGATGTGGATTACGCCTCGATTGTGATCGGCTTGCCAATTCGTAAAGATTGATCAGACCCGGCCCGCGCTCCCAAGAACGCTTGTCCGACCTCAAAAACCTCGCTGGATGGATCACCTAAGGTCACGTCTTTCCAGCGCCAGCCAACGGAGCGGACAAAATTTTGGGGAGACTTCATGGGGAATATCGGGTCATACCGCGCAGCGCCTGCGCTACCAGTGCTCACACTAGCGCTGGCCACGCTACTCGCGAGTTGCGGCGGCGGCGGCGATGCCGGTCGCGCCACAGCGCAAAGCGCTGGTTCCAGCGCGGGCTGCCCACAGGTAGGAATGCAATGCAGCGGCGACAGCATCATCCGCATCGATAACGGTATTGCTGTCACCACTTCCGGCGCTCAGACCTATGCCATTTCAACCAATGATTTGTTGCAACCCAACCCGGCACCCGGCAGCGCCTATGGATTGCAACCGGCGACCGGTGGCCTGGCTGATCTGCGTGTCAAGCGCGATGCCACCGGCCAGACCGCTACAGTCACGCTGCTGCTTTCAAAACTTGGGCTGTCATGGGATGGCATCACTGAGCGGCCACTCATTATCGAAACCTTTGAAAAAAATCAGGGTCGCGTACAACTCAACAGCGCAGGTATCGCTACGCTATTCGCGCTTCCACCGCCTACCGATGTCAATTTTTATGACTATGCAAAATTAGGCGCCACCGCTACTCAAGCTAATTACGCCAACAATATTTATTTTCCGCGCAATGAACCGATACGCTGCCCTTCGAGCACACCGAATTGCTCCGCCAGCGAAACCGATGGTGTCCATACACAAGCCGGTAACTGGCGAACGGGTGGCAGCACGCCCGACAATATCTGGGCCTCACGACTCCACGAAGATGGCGCAACACAAGCGGGCTACGGGATCGATATCACTGGCAAATTAGTTCTATTACCAAATGCTGATGGCATAGGCGTGCCGTATCCCGGCTTCAAGGGCTATCGTGACTATCACCAATGGAGTTATGCCAGCGCCAACATCGGCAGTTGGGTCACGCAGGACAGCGTGATGATCACTGAATGGAATGGCGTAAACGAACACAACAAAATGCGGCGTGGCTTTGTCGCCTTTGGTGATGCAACCGATACCAGCACAATGCCTAGTTCAGGTAGCGTGCATTACAGCGGTAACTTGCATGGATTTTTTAGCTATGACAAAAATCAGGAAGCGCATCTGATTGTTGGGGAAGTCGAAGCAGACGTAAATTTTTCAAACCGCACCATAACGATTACTTTCAGCGGCACTCGCGTTGATGAAAGCGGCATGGCTGTCGTTCCAGTATCGCTCACCAGCACGCTCAATTTAGGTAGCGCAGAGTTTGCCAATTACTTCAGCGGCATCGCATCGAATACAACGTTAAGTGGCGGTACATCAGGTCGCTTTTACGGCGCGGTAGGCGCAGGTGGTAGTGGTACTGGTCCAGCCGAGATTGCGGCGATTTTTCAATTACAAAGTGTAGGCGTTGGACCAGTGAGCATCGGTGGTGTGTTGTTAAAGCGCATGTAGGCGATAACGATAAATCAGCTCTGCATCACTTCATCGATAAGCCTCACACATTGCGTGGGGCTTTCTTCATGCGCCAGATGACCGAGCATAGGCCACACAACCTGGCGTGCGTTGGATAGCAAACGCGCTACCTGTGTTGCTTGTGACGGCGGCACCGTTAAATCATTTTCTGCTGCGACCAACCATATCGGCAAAGTCAGTTGGGGTAAGTCACGTTCCAGCGCATCTAAGTTCCAATTCGCCATCATCGCGAGTGCGGCTGATACATGCGTAGGATTACGCACCAGTTGCGCATACAACTTCATACCTAAAGGATCTAATACGGATCCGGTACTGCGCACTAATTTTTCAACGACGCTGTAATCCGTCGCTTGCCACGCAAAAAATCGTGCAGCAAATGATCCGGCAGACAGCAAACGCGCAATCGGTGAAAACAGTTGCCCTGCCAGACCACCAAAACCCAAAAACGCACCATTCAAACTCACTACAGCAGTAGGTGTAACAGCGCCATCCAACACCATGCGCGCGGCGACTGCTGCACCCGCAGAATGTCCAATCACCAGCGTAGGGGTAAACGACATCACGCGCAATAATTCACCCACCTTGCGCGCCATTCCATTCAGCGATTGCTCTTCAGAGGCTGGCATAGATGTAAATCCATGACCCGGCAAATCAATCGCTAGTACCTGATAACGCAGCGCCAGCAAAGGTGCAACATCTCGCCATGAATGCGATGACGAACCCGTGCCGTGTAATAGCAAAATTCTTTTAGGATTGAATTCTGTCGCATGCGTTAATCCAAATTGCTGCACATGCCAGTTAAGCCCTGCGGCTTTCACAAAATGACTGTGAGCGCGATTTGGCCAATCACGACCATCGGTATCCCAATCTAAACGCTGACTCAATTCAACGCGCTCCATCCAACGCAGCAACACGAACGGCCTGCGACACCGACGCTGCTCCGGCAAATGGCAATGGCATATAACGCGCACGCATCGCGGCGGCTAATTCAGCGGCTGCTTTTTGGGGTTGAGGCGAAGTGTCGATAAACAAGACTGACATTTGCATCACGGCGAGTTGTCGCGCAGCTTCCATCGCTTCAGAAAAAGCTAACTCACGACCACCGCTACCACTACGCGCAACATTGGCGCGACCATCAGTAAGCAAAACAATCACTGGCGTTAATCCACGTCGTTGCAAACCTTCAGCGACTGATGCCGCCGTATCAATCGCGGTAGCCAGTGGCGTACCGCCACCACCGGGCAATCCCGACAAACTACGCTTAGCACGCACCAATGAACGTGTCGGTGGCAATAACAACTCCGCTTGTTTGCCGCGAAACGCAATCAGCGCTACTTGATCACGACGCACATAACAATCAGCCAGCAATAACTCCACTGCACCTTTGGCTTCGGCTAAGCGATTCAATGCTGATGAACCCGAGGCATCCACCACAAATAACGTCGTCGTCGCCGTTTTTTGCTTAATACGCGCGACATGAAAATCTTCTGCACGCACTTGAATTTTTGCTTGCTGATTTTTTGCAGTGGCCTTACGAATTTTTTGCCAGGGTGCGGCGGCGCGCAAGGTATCCATTAAATGCAAACGACTTCCATGCGCAGGCATCGCTCGACGCGAACCCGATGGCCGACCGCGCAAACCGCCTTTAACTGCAGCACCTGATTTACCGCTGCTAGCACGACGCTGCATTCCACCGGACAGTAACTGCGATAACAAACCTGCTGGTATTGCTGCTTTAGTGGCTTCGAGAATTTGATCTTCGAGTGCTTGCGGATTTTGTTCAGAAGCTGGGTCTGACTCCGACTCGGGAGGTGGTTCGTTTTCTTCAGACGGTGGCGGTGGTTCTTGATCGGGCTCTTGTTCAGGCAATTGTTCTTGACCAGCCTCCGACTGCGCTGTCGGTGGCAATCGCGTCGCACGCGGCGCTAACACTAATTCAGCGGCTGCGCGTACATCATCCGCACCAACATCTGCATCGCCATTCAATGCGGCATTAGCACGCGCAGCAGATAAGGTCATCAATGTCGCTCGTGCCGAATCCACTCCCAAAACCATGGCCGTTCCACACACAGCTTCGAGAAGATCATCACCGATATTCAGATCGAATAAGCGTGCACGAGCTGCGACTATCTCTTCACATGAAATTAAATTAGCGGGATAGTCGCGTACCTCTTGCCACGACACTGAACGTAAATCGAGATCAAACGCAAGGCGATCCCGCAGACCCGGCAATAACACTTCTTCTTCGCTCACACCTTCATCTAAAGCGATCACTGCAAAACGTGAATCACGTCGCTGATCAATACCATCGCGAACAATATGAATTTCACCGCTATCCATCACTTGCGCTAACTTGGCACCGGTTGCAGAAGGTAGACGCTCAGCCATGGCGAGTATCAGCGTTCCACCATTCACATCGGCTAACACACCCTGTTGCAAGATCGGACGACCGGCGGATAAGGTGGCAGATAAATCTAAGCCGCCCAATAAACGTTCATCAGTAATGTTGACTGGCATACGCTTCCAGGCAGCGTCACCCATCAGCGTTTGTAGCAAACTCATCCAGGCATCGCGTACCGGACCTGCACCTGCGCGTATGCGCGCACCGGCTAATCCGCCAGGATCAATCGCCAACAAAGCCGCAGCCTGAACCGCCAGCGACCAAGCGCTGGGGGCTTCAGTATCTTGCTCTAGGGAGTCGCTGGAATCAGACATCACACGTTCAAACGTTGGGTGATTCAGCGCTACTTTGGATGAGCAGCAAACACTTCTTCTACTGCACGCGCCACACGCGTGCCTGAACCGGAGTCATCCAAAGGATTACGTCGTAGTCGATGTCTCAAGGCAGGAGCTGCCATACGTTTTAGATGATCGACTGTCACCACAGTATCACCTTCATAGGCTGCTAATGCACGCGCTGCGCGCATCAATGCGAGTTCGCCACGTAAACCATCGGTGCCCAACGCCATACACAATTCAGCGGCGCGTTCGAGTACTGCATCGGGAACTTGTACTTCGTCGAGTCGCTTACGACCCGCCACGATGCGACGCCGAATTTTTTCATCTTCTTTACGCCATTGCTCAACAAAGGCTTCGGGGCCACGCTCAAAGGTATCGCGTCGTTTAATCACTTCTATGCGTAGTTTGATATCCGTAGGCGTCGTCACATCGACGGCCAAACCAAAACGATCGAGCAATTGCGGACGTAGTTCGCCTTCTTCTGGATTACCACTGCCTACTAATACAAAACGTGCCGGATGACGTATCGACAAACCTTCACGCTCGACCATGTTCTCGCCCGAAGCGGCGACATCAATCAGCAAATCTACTAAATGATCTTCAAGTAGATTGACTTCATCGATATATAAAAATCCGCGATTAGCACGCGCTAATAATCCGGGCTCAAACGCTTTCACACCATCTGATAAAGCGCGCTCTAAATCTAGCGCACCAACAACACGATCTTCCGTCGCGCCTAAAGGCAAATCCACAACGGGTACGTCGCGCAATAGTGTTTTTGGATTGCCTTTCGTTTTAAGTGGCGCACATTCTTTGCATGAAGGTGTACCCGGCTCTGGATCACAGCCATAGGGGCAGCTTGCCATAGCGCGCATTTTTGGCAGCATGGCTGCTAGCGCACGTACCGCTGTTGATTTGCCAGTACCGCGATCACCAAACACCAATACGCCACCGACACCGGGATCAACCGCGGCGACCAAAATAGCTTGCTTCATTTCTTCCTGCCCGACGATGGCAGAAAACGGAAAACTCAAACGCATGAAAATCTTCTCCGAAAAAACTCAGCTCGATGAAACAGACCAACGCCGCCTGAGATCAGCCAAATGCACCAAACCAGCCGCCGATAGAAGCAACGCAGTCACAAACCAGGGCAAGGACATCAAGACAGTACGCACAGCCAGCATCAGCGCCAAGCCGGCCAGCAGCACCAAGCGCAACTCGACGGGATCCAGACCTTTGCCTGTGATGCGCCACCATATTTCGAGCGCCATCCATTCAAGCAGCGTGGCTGCTAACACCACATCGATCAGCCCGGTGCCTGCGAAGAATTTTTCCACCCCGTCCCCCATCACCCACTTCTGGGTTGAAAGCCTATCGAGCGGGTTATTTTTTTACTAATAACATCCCTGCTGACGGCCACAGGGCTTACTGTACACCTCGAAGTGTCAGGCTGACTAGACATTTTTACCCGCCTTTTTACCTCTGACGCCAGGCTTTGTTGCGCTTGTCTGCCCCAGCTCAGGCGTGGCTCGCGTGGGCCTTGAATCCGCACAGCACCTTGGCTATTTGGCCGCGGCATGATGACGTCCACCCTAAGGTCTCTTCTCCACGGAAATCACGATGACAGGAACTCTAAATAAAGCACTATTGATAGGCCATATCGGCCAGGATCCCGACATACGCACCATGAACAGTGGTGAGTTAGTCGCTCATTTGTTGGTAGCCACCAGCGAATCATGGAAAAACAAATCCACCGGCGCACGACGGGATGCGACTGAATGGCATCGCGTGGTTTTGTATAAACGACTGGCAGAACTGGCAGCGCAACATTTAAAAAAGGGCGCGTTAATTTACTTGGAGGGGCATTTGCAAACCCGTAAATGGGTAGGTAAAGACAGCATAGAAAGACACACGACAGAAATCGTCGGCGACGAGCTACGCGTATTACACCGCGCCAGCGAAAATAAATTACAGCTCACCGTGCACGATGATCCGCCAGTGGAAAACATTTTTCGGCAAGAAAATTCACCTCGAGTACCACTAGCGGATACGCGCACCAATGGAACTCCAGCCGCATGAAAGACACACAAAAGCTCCGCGACTCAGTAAAAATCTCTAGCTTGGAGCTACAACATCATGCGCGCCACCGACCACTCATCTGTTCACTCTACGGGTAACCCAAATCAAAATAAGGATTCAACGGAAACAACGCCAAAATTTATTTATCTGTACGACAAAGAGATTGATCCCAACTCCGTTAAATTTTGCAAGCGAATAGCAAAGCTCAGTCATCTGCAAACCCATGTGCTTGAATTCGATTCAGCGAAAGCCTCTATCAGCGCCGTTGGCGAGCTGTTTGGCAAACATAAGGAAAAATCTAACCACCTTTTAGTGCACGTGCATGGCCATAGTACTGGCGTCAAAGGCCTACGTAGTCACCGCTTTACGTTAGATGCTGACACACCCACAGAGCGTGAAAATGTTACTCGTGAGTGGCTGGAAAACCTTCTTCTGCACAACTCAGACACACCACAAGCAAGTACAACCAAGGAAAAACCCTTTATTCATGTGTTGAGTTGCACGGCCAAGGTATTAGCCGATGAAATCAAACCGGGTACGCCGCTATGGCAGTCCGGCTGGTTTATCTTGTACTCCAGCACAAAAACTACCTCGCTAAATCAAATGGGTTATTCATTAGAAGCAACTGCAAGCTACTTAGAGCTTTGCAATTCTAAAGATGTGCAAGCAGATCCTTTGACCCTGTTTTATCTGGCTGGTATGGCTCGCGGCGATTGCCTGACCTTACTTGGCGGCGATTTGCAGCAACCACTCACGCTGCATGCGCCTAAATCTCTGCACGACTTAGAGCACGTGAGCTCAATTAAATTACTAGAAGGCAGCCCGCCGGACAAAGCACGCATTCTTTTAGCTGGCATTGAACTGAGTCGAGAGGAACGCTCGCTACTACCCAGTTCAAATGATGAAGGTTTGATAGTTCAGTTGCTGGCAGCGCGTGTCAAACGTGAAGATAAAAAAGCCATCAAAAATATTTTGAAAAGTAATTCAAAACTAATAAACCGACCTCAAATCGTGGGAACCTTGCCCTTGGCAAGCGTAGTTGAAAATAATAATCCTTACATGCTTTTATGGATGCTCAAGCAAGGTGCCAACATCAATGCCACTGACATTGATGGTAATACGGCGTTATTTAGTGCGATCTCTCTTAATGATACGTTCTTGTTGAAATTTCTACTCGAGCATAAAGCGGATCCTAACTGCCCCAACCATGAAAACGTAACACCACTGTTTATTGCGATTGATAACGACAAAACTCAAGCCGCAGAATTGTTAATTCAATATGGCGCAGACATCACATATATCGATGATGGCGATACTCCACTTACGCTCGCCGTCAGCAAAGGTCAACTCAGCATCGTCAACTGCCTACTGCAACACGGTGCCGATCAACGAGCGGGCCTATCAGCCAAACTCATACAGCAGGCGCGTATCGCAGGACGAGAGGATATTGCGCTCGCGCTGGAGCAAGCTCTGAGTAATCAGCCTGCTTGGAAAAGTTACGATCGCAATTAATAGATATCAACCGCACATCCAGTACACTATCCGCACATAAATTCTTATAACAATCGCGGAGACTACGATGGAAGTTTTAATTACCGGCGGCGCAGGCTTTTTGGGTGTCAAACTTGCAAAAAAATTACTCGAACGCGGTACGCTCGCCGGACCAGACGGCAAACAACACACCCTCAATCGCATCGTGCTGCTCGATCAAGTTGCTGCACAAGGATTTACTGATCCCCGCATCGTATCCATGACCGGTGATGTCGCCGATGCTACCAGCGTGGCACGCGCGCTCACACCATCTATTCAAACCGTGTTTCATCTGGCAGCCGTAGTGAGTGGTGAAGCCGAAAGTGATTTCGATTTAGGCATGCGCATCAATCTTGATGCCACACGCATTTTGTTAGAGCAAGCGCGCCGCAATGGCAATAAGCCACGTTTTGTATTTACCAGTTCAGTGGCTGTATTTGGTGGCGATCTGCCCGCCAAAGTACTCGACACCACTCCCGCCACACCGCAAGGTTCTTACGGTGCGCAAAAAGCGATGTGCGAATTAATGGTGACGGACTATGCCCGCAAAGGATTTGTCGATGGTCGCTCAGTACGTTTGCCTACCGTATCGGTACGTCCCGGTAAAGCTAACAAAGCGGCATCAAGCTTTGCGAGCGGCATTATTCGCGAACCTTTAAATGGTGTGGCATCCATTTGCCCAGTGCCTCCCACCACACGCATGTGGGTGCTCTCACCGCGCAGCACCGTTAATAATTTAATTCATGCGCATGAAGTCGATGGCGCAGTTTTTGGCAGTGCAGGTGCGGTAAATTTGCCGGGCTTGAGTATTACCGTCGGTGAGATGGTCGCAGCTATGGGTCGTGTCGGCGGTGACGCACCCGTCAAATTAATTAAATGGGAAGAAGATGCAGCGATTATGAAACTCGTGCGAACCTGGCCAGGTGATTTCATCACCACTCGCGCAGAAAGTATGGGATTTATTCGTGATACCAATTACGACGATGTCGTACGTGCATACATGGATGACGAATTAAGCAAACACTAATTGAGTGCGAAATTCGCGAGAGCCTGTACTTTAGGCTTTCGCGCGCATGCCCCATTTCCACAACCAGGTGGTTGGCAAAGGCAAGATCATAAAGACGTGTTCAACCACCGCCAGCGTCAATAAGCCCGCTACTAAACACAAACTGGTCGCTGCAAAACCGTCCGCCGGTTGCACCGATGCAGCCATCCACAACGGCACTAGCACCGTCACAGCTGCCGTGACTGAAATCGGCATCAGCCAATTCCATGAACGACGTGTGAAGTAGGTTTGTAAATACGCGAGATGCGCCGGCAGAAAATTTTCTGAGAGATTACGCACACCTAAAAATAAATTCAATTTGGCGGATAAACGCATCGTCCACAACACCAAATACGTCCACCAACCAGTTTGATTCGGCTTGTTCCAGCTCACCGCAAACACCAGCATGGCTAACACAACTAATGCAAACTCATGATGCAAGATCGCTTCGGTCGCATGCCAGGCACGCTTCCATCCATGACTATCGGTTGGACATTCGCTGCGACGAGCACCCGTCACATAACCCAGCAAGAAAGCAATCTCTTGCCAGCCCCATATCAGCAAGGCACACGTAAACGCACAATACGCTGAAGATACGGTCGTACTCGATGCCGAGATAGATAAACCCACCAAGGCAAAACCTAATAACAAAGTCGATTTCAACATCGTCCACTTAAATGTCCAACGCGGCAGTCGACCGAGGTACAAAATCACCCCAGTCGAAAACCACCAGACAAACAGCGTGAACGCTGCAGGAAGTAAATACTGGCTCATTACAAACGTAAAGCCTATGCAGTATTAATACACCACGACGACGTCGCGAAAATTTACCAAGCAGGCACCATACGCGCCGTATCAGGGAGACGATTTGATATCACCGGAATAAAGAACATACGCACAAACACCGCTGCACCGGCCAAACTCCAAAAGGCCTTACGCGCATAACCGATGACACCACCTGCAGCCATACCTTCATCAGCGCGCTGCGAGCAGACAAAGAGACGATCACAATTGGCACGGAAAGCGGGATGGTCGATATCCAGCAAAATCGGAAAGACTTGTTTGGTAATTTCATTAGTGATGCGGAACACATCGAAATCGTATTCAGTCGGCTCCAGTCCCATCGCTTGTTTTAGTTCAGGGCGTGTATGGTCACGCACATACATGGTGGCGTACACAGCCAACAAGAAGAAGCGTATCCACAGCACATTCCCACCGCGCAGCAAATTCGGATTAGCACGCATGATCAATGCAAACGATTCACCATGGCGGAACTCATCATTACACCAGCGCTGAAACCAGCGGAATATGGGATGAAAACGCTTCTCAGGATGTTTTTCCAGTTGACGGAAAATGCGAATGTAACGCGCATAGCCAATTTTCTCGGACAAGTACGTCGCATAGAAAATATATTTGGGCTTGAAAAAAGTATATTTCTTGGTGCGCTTTAAATCACCCAAATCAATACCTAAACCATAATCTTTGAGCGATGAATTAATAAAACCTGCATGGCGTGATTCATCACGCGCCATGTATTCCATCAATTGCTTGATATCTGGGTTATTTACGTTCCGCTTGATTTCGTTGTACAGCACGCAGCCTGAAAATTCTGAGGTCAACGAGCTAACCAAAAAATCTAAAAATTCCTGGCGTAATTCAGGTGACATTTTGGCGGCGAGATCACGCGCCTCATCAGCAAACGTAGCATCGCGCTGAAAGTGATCGTGGTTATTATCGCCTTCGTATTCAGCCATCATGGCGTCCCACTCGGCGCGCACAGGCTCAATATTGAGCTTATCCATCGCATCAAAATCGGTAGTGTAGAAACGCGGTGAAAAAATCGTATTGGTGACCGCTTTGCGGTTGGCATCCGCTACTGAATTAATTTCATCGACTGTGTTTTTCATGATCTCTCCCTCGACTTCAATCGTCTCTTATGGACTCTTATGGGCTCTACTAGACTATGTAAGGTCTTGAAACTGAATGGAAATGTCCATCACTTTTTATTCGGTGACCAGCTGCATCGCCTGCGAAGTGTAAAAACCACTAGAAATTTTTTCGGTTTTTCCAGTCTTCCAACCTACCAACTTGGCAGCTATCGCGATTTCATCACGCAGAGCAGACTCGGATACAGGCTCAATGAAAGGTGCACGATCGCCGCGCGGAAAAATTCGACCCACACGTATCATCGTCGCCAGAATTGGATTACTCGGAGCGAACGTAAACAAAATCGAATGCTTGGTACGTTGTGCTAATCCGCCCAGACCTTGCACCATGTCGTGCTTTTCGTAATGAATCATGGAGTCCATCGCCACCACATGATCAAATCGACCATAGCTGGTCGACAGCATGTCGCCGGCGATAAATTCCAATTTGCCTTTACCCAAATCTTTCGGCATACGTTCGCGCGCCAGCTGTACCAAGGTCGGCGACAAATCAATCGCAATGACTTCAGCACCGCGCTTAACTAATTCCACGGCCAATGCTCCAGTGCCGCAACCTGCGTCCAGAATGCGACAGCCATGTAAATCTTCCGGCAGCCAGCTCAGCAAGGTTTCGCGCATGCGATCGCGACCCGCGCGTACCGTTTTGCGAATACCAGAAACTGGCGCATCAGACGTTAACTTGGCCCATTGATCAGCGGCGGTACGATCAAAATATTCTTCCAGCCTGTCACGCTTTTCCTGGTACGTGGAGTTGTCCATCATGTCCCCTTTCTGGGGTGCTTAATCGGTTAGTAGTGAATATCTAAATCAACAGGGCTTAATCAAATCCGAGCAAATCAAAAATATCGCGATCTTTCATGGGCTGACAGATCAATGGATCGGTACCCGCCCACAAGCGTGCTGCCAATTGCATGTATTCGTTTTGCACCATTCGTACATCAGGCGAATCATCCATCTCAAACAGTGTGGCTTTTTTTAAACGGCTCTGACGAATAATGTCGAGAGATGGAATGCGCGCCATGGTTTGCAAGCCAATTTGCGCATTGAATTTATCGATTTGATCGGTTGCATCAGAACGATTAGCAATCACGCCACCCAAACGCACGTTGTAATTTTTTGCTTTAGCACCGATGGCTTGCACAATACGATTCATCGCGAAGATGGAATCAAAATCATTCGCTGTAACAATCAATGCACGATCAGCGTGCTGCAATGGCGCTGCAAAACCACCGCACACCACATCACCGAGCACATCAAAAATCACCACATCGGTGTCATCCAGTAGATGATGTTCTTTCAGTAGCTTGACCGTTTGCCCAACCACATAACCACCACAACCGGTTCCTGCAGGTGGGCCGCCGGCTTCTACGCACATCACACCGTTGTAACCTTCGAATACAAAATCTTCGACGCGTAGCTCTTCGCTGTGAAAATCTACCGATTCCAATACATCAATCACGGTGGGCATTAATTTTTTAGTCAGCGTAAATGTGGAGTCATGCTTAGGATCACAACCAATTTGCAGAACGCGCTTTCCTAGCTTTGAAAACGCCACCGACAGATTTGATGACGTCGTGCTCTTGCCGATACCGCCTTTGCCATAGATGGCAAACACTTTGGCATTACCTATTTTCATGCTGGGGTCGAGCTGCACTTGCACGCTGCCCTCACCATCAGCGCGACGATCACGCTTGATTTCACTTACAGGTACGGTCGCTATATTCATTGCTTGACTCCTCGGTGTGACTTTCCTGTCGGTAGGACAGTTCTTTTTTATTCGCTACTTTTAATCACTGCTCTTATTCAGCTCACTGCTTTTTGCATCAACGTCCGTAGTGCGCTTTCGCGTCATACAAGGTTTCTATCGTGATATGCATCACGCCGGCATCTTTTGCATAGCGTTCGGTATTACGACGTGCTTTACCGCGCACAAAAAACGGAATTTTTTGTAATTCTTTTTGCGCATCAGCGGTCCAACTCGGCTCTTCGCCCTCTGCGTTCACTGAAGCAGCTATCGTCTCGGGTACCACGATCTGCTCAGCAATATCAGTGCTTGCGCGAGGCGCACCTGCTTTACCTAAGTGCGATGGTGCTGCGCCTTCGTGGAATTCAAAGTCATCTTTGAACATACCCAACAAATGTTCTTCTAAGCCCATCATCAATGGATGAACCCAGGTATCAAACAGCACATTCGCACCTTCAAAACCCATTTGCGGTGAATAGCGTGCCGGGAAATCTTGAACATGGACTGGCGCAGAAATCACCGCGCATGGCAATCCCAAACGTTTAGCAATGTGACGCTCCATTTGTGTACCCAGCACCAATTCAGGCGAGAGCTCAGCGCATTTTTCTTCGACCTCGAGATAGTCATCGGTGATCAGCGCTTCAATGCCATATTTTTTTGCAGCTTCGCGTACTTCGCGTGCAAACTCGCGGCTATAGGTACCCAATCCAACCACTTCAAAACCCAATTCTTCGGATGCGACTCGCGCTGCGGCAATCGCATGCGTCGCATCACCAAAAATAAATACACGTTTACTGGTTAGATAAGTTGAATCGACTGACTTGGCATACCAAGGCGCGCGTGAAGCAGCATCTTCTAGTGCAGGATTTAGCTCTATTCCGGCAAGCTCTGCTGCTTCTGCCATAAATTCGCGAGTCGCTTGCGCTCCAATCGGAATGATCTTGGTGAACGGCATCTTGAAATTCTTTTGCAACCAGGTTGCGGCTTGCATCGCCACTTCGGGATACAGCACCACATTAAAATCTGCTTCCGCCAGTCGAGCCAAATCGCCCGGCGTTGCCCCTAACGGCGCAACCACATTGACCTGTATGCCCATGCGCTCAAGCAGACCGGTGATTTCACGTAAATCATCGCGATGCCGAAATCCCAGCGCACTTGGCCCTAAAATATTGCAAGAAGGTTTAGTCCTGACATGATCTTCGCTGCGTGGCTTAGCTAGTGCGCGCACTAGCTGATAAAACGTTTCAGCAGCGCCCCAGTTTTCTTTTTTCTGATACGAAGGTAGCTCTAAAGGCACCACCGGTATCGGTAAATTTAATGCTTTGGCCAAACCACCTGGATCGTCTTGAATTAATTCCGCAGTACATGATGCACCCACCATCATTGCGTGCGGTGCAAATCGTTCATACGCATCGCGTGCAGCGTTTTTGAAAAGTTCGGCAGTATCTGAACCCAAATCACGGGCTTGAAAGGTGGTGTACGTAACTGGGGGACGCTTGGGTAAACGCTCAATCATCGTAAACAGCAAATCAGCGTAGGTATCACCCTGCGGCGCGTGCAAAACGTAGTGCACGTTTTCCATTGCAGTAGCCACGCGCATGGCACCTATGTGAGGCGGGCCTTCGTAAGTCCACAGCGTTAATTGCACGTGGCCTCCGATGACGTTGTTTTTGCCGGTTGTAATGAGCTGGAAACTGCACGCTGGCCACGCTGATCCAATCCCAACTTCCCTTTACGCACAAAGGTGCGTGCAAATAGTTCAGCTAAATCCGCACTTTGCTCGTAGCCATGCACAGGCGAGAACACTAATTCAATCGCCCACTTAGTATTGATACCTTCCGCTTCTAACGGATTAGCCAATCCTAATCCGCACACGACGATGTCGGGCTGAATAGCACGGCAACGATCGAGCTGCTTTTCTACATCTTGTCCTTCAGAGAGCGAGGTACCGGCAGGTAGCATCGCTAATTCATATTTCATGTGCTCGCGATGCAAATAGGGCGTGCCCACTTCCGTTAACTTCATGCCCAATTCACGCGCCAAAAAGCGTGCAAGTGGAAGTTCAAGTTGTGAATCTGGGAAAAAGAAAATACTCTTGCCGTGTAATTTTTCTCTGTGTCTATCGAGTGCGCGGTTTGCACGATCACGCGATGGTTGCGTCACTTTGTCAAACAACTCGGCACTCACACCAAATAAATTGGCGGCGGCTCGCAACCATTCCGTGGTGCCTTCAACACCAAATGGGAAAGGCGCCGGTACATAGCGCGCACCGCGTAGCTCAAGTGCGCGTGCGGTATCGGTTAAAAATGGCTGCGCTAATAAATAGCGCGTGTTTTCGCCAATCGAAGGCATTCCTCTGGATGACCGCGGCGGAAAGAACTGCACGTTCTCTATGCCCATTGCTTTTAAATGCCGCGCAAACTGATCTTCCACCACATCGGGCAAACAGCCCACAATCATCAACGAGGTGGTGGTTGATTTTTCTGCAGCTGGTAGTTGAGGTACTAGTGAAGCGAGACACGCATCTTCACCTTGTGTGAACGTTGTCTCGATACCGCTACCTGAATAATTCAGTATGCGGACCTTGTTAACGAATTCTTGCGAGAGTCGACTAGCAGCTCGCGACAGATCAAGCTTGATTACTTCAGATGGGCATGAGCCCACCAAGAACAACATTTTGATATCGGGTCTGCGCTCCAGCAAACGACGCACCACGCGATCAAGTTCTTCATTCGCATCGGCTATACCGGCCAGATCACGCTCATCAATAATTGCCGTAGCAAATCGTGGCTCTGCAAAAATCATTACTCCAGCAGCCGATTGAATTAAGTGAGCGCAGGTACGTGAACCCACCACTAAAAAGAAGGCGTCTTGTATTTTGCGATGCAGCCAAATAATGCCCGTTAAGCCGCAAAACACTTCACGCTGACCGCGCTCGCGTAATACCGGCGCATCTGAGCAACCGCCATCGGCTTGAATGGGTATCACGGCATTCATGCGTGCGCTCCATGAGTAGTTATATGGAGTCCCGATTCTTGGGTCATGTTCGTATGCTGTAACCTCGCAGCACGCAACTTCAACAAAAACTGACCCGCATTGATCGCGTACGTGAAGTAGGCCACTAATGCCAAAACCATTTGGTCTTGCACTGGCAAGTTGCCCGTATAAAGTGCTACCAAATACGTGGTGTGCAACGCCAGCACCATCATGCTGAACATGTCTTCCCAAAAGAAGCTAGGCGCAAACAGGTAGCAACCAAACACCACCTTCTCCCAGATGCAGCCGGTAATCATGATGGCGTACAGCAGCATGGTCTTAACGACGATAGATATCGTGGCGGCAGTTTCACCTTCTCCGGTTTGCAGAAAGCGAACCACCAAAATCACACTCACTATTAACGCAAAAAATTGGACAGGCGCCAGCACTCCCTGGACTATCGTCCAGCGAGTAGCGTCACGCCGCACCCGCTCTTCCGGCGTGTAGAGCGGTCTGGGCGTTACTGATCTGGCGATGTTTTCGTACATGAATGGCGCTCCGCCCGATAGGGACTGATTGCCGGACTGTAGGAGTGACCGGGGAGTATGTCAACTAAAGATTACGTAATGTACGGTTGACACCCTTGAAGCCCTCAGGCATCGTCAGGGTATTAATCAGAATTAATAGGCCGTCCGGACTCTCGTGAAGTCCGTGATGCGACGCAGGAGACACGCATGGACCAGGCAGGCAAGCGCAAGAATCCACCCAGCGCCATTACTAGCACTAATATTTACAAGAAAATTAACCGCAGTGAACACTCGCTTTTATCCCTGGTAGAAGCTGAAATCATTCCACGGCTGATGCTAGCCCACAGCGATCCACGACGACCCGCCGATGGCGCCTCTGTTATTTCCAGAAACGAAGTCATCGCATTCACACAGGCCTTGTTGTCGCAAGACATCACCACGGCTACCGCCATCGTGGACGAACTCCGCCGTATTGGCACGCCGATGGAAGCGATATATTTAGATCTCCTTGCAGCTTCGGCCCGCTATTTAGGTGAGCTATGGGAATCCGATGAGCGCACGTTTACCGAAGTTACGCTATGTTCGTGGCGCATTCAAAGCATGTTATACGATTTAAGCCCGTCGTTTCAAAGCAATGCCAAGTCTCAGGTACCAAATAGCCTAGAGCGTCGAATCTTGATTGCCACTTTGCCGGGATATCAGCACACCTTAGGGGTGTCTATGCTCTCCGAATTTTTTCGACGCGAAAGTTGGGTAGTACTGGCCATACCCTCACCCCAAGCAAACGAAATCCAAGATTCGCTGTCATTGAACTGGTTTGACGTGTTGGCCCTATCAGCCAGCACGGATGGTGAAATTACTGCACTTGCACAGACTATCAAAGCTGCCCGCAAAACCTCCCGCAACCCCAAGCTGGCCATCATGGTCGGCGGCCCTCTACTGCAAAGGCAGCCCGAACTCGCTCAGCGCCTAGGCGCCGACGGCGTAGCCGACGATGCCACTTCAGCAACGACACTTGCAACAAAGCTTGTCCATTATCAAATGACCGTCAGATTAAACTGACGTTTGCCGCTGACAATTTAGCTTGAAAATCCTTATAATTGCGGTCACAATCCACTGGCCTGTGCAATAAAATACTTTACGGTCATTTTTTATATTTGCCGTCCCACAACAGTTTTACGACCAACTATTGGTTCCCCCTAAGTGACACAATTTGAAACCCCAAAAGAATCGCTCGCTGGACTGAGTCCAGAAGCGAATGCTGCGCTGCTCTCAGCGGCGGCAGACGTCGTGCTCGTCGTTGACGGCCGGGGTGTGGTGCAAGACGTCTCTAGCAGTCATGCTGCTTTACCCGTTGAAGGGGGGCAGCGAAGCTGGATAGGCAAATCTTGGGAAGACATCGTCACAATAGAGACGCGCCCAAAAATTGTAAAACTGTTGAAGGATGCCGACGCCGATGGACGAACCATATGGCGACAGGTGAATGTCAAAGCTACCTCAGGCCCAGATGTACCGCTGTCTTTTTGTGCTATTCGCGTAGGCCCTAACGGCCGCATGATTGCACTCGGTCGTGATCTACGCGCGCAATCTATACTGCAACAACAATTAGTCGATGCGCAGCAAGCGATGGAACGCGATTATCTGCGCTTACGTCATCTCGAATCGCGCTACCGAATTTTGTTTGACCTGACCTCCGAAGGCGTGATGGTCATTGAAGGCAAATCACTCAAGATCGTTGAAGCCAACCCCGCAGCCGCATCCGCTCTGGGTGAAAGTGTGCGACGTTTAGTGAGTCGCAACATCCTCGATTGCTTTGATCCCAAAGCAGGCACCACACTTTCGAAACTACTCGAAATAGTGCGCGCCAGCGGCAAAGCCGATCAATTAGCCATTGCTTCACCAAAGGGTCAACTAACCTTGGCCATCTCCGTCATACAAGAAGAAAGCGGCGAACTACTACTCGTGCGCATCGTCAGTGAAAATCAGACCAGCGCAGCTATTAGTAGCAGCGCCGCACAAGGCGAATTGGTATTACGGGTATTGGAACAAACACCTGATGCATTTGTTGTGACAGATAACGACGGTGAAATTTTGGCAGCCAATCGCGCCTTCACTGAGTTGGTACAACTCAATCGTGCCGATCAGGTAATCGGGCAATCTATGGATCGTTGGTTAGGTCGCGCGGGTATTGATTTAAATGTGTTGTTAGCGAATTTGCGTCAACGTGGAGCAGTTAAATTATTTGCGACCAATCTGCGTAATGAAAATGGCGCATCAATACCGGTAGAAATTTCAGCAGTCTCAGTACCGCACGGCGAAGTCAGCGGGCTTGGATTCACCATACGCGATATCGGCCGCCGTCTAGGTAGCGAAACACAGCACGAAATCCCACGTTCAGTCGAACAACTCAGCGAACTAGTCGGACGCGTACCTATGCGCGACATCGTCGGTGAAACCACCGAGTTGATAGAAAAGCTCTGTATCGAAGCCGCACTTCAACTCACCCAAGACAATCGCGCCACCGCTGCCGAAATTCTTGGGCTCTCACGCCAAAGTCTTTACGTGAAACTGCGTCAATATAAAATTGGCAATTTAGGTGGGGATAAGTAGGACTCCCTCGCCCTCCAAGCACATACGTTCACTATCCATCGCTAGTCGCACACCCCGCATATCTGGGATAATCGCGGGCTTATTCTGCACACTTCGTCGAAGATAGATATCCAATGGCTCAAACACCTAAAGTTGCACTTATTACCGGCGTTACCGGACAAGATGGCGCGTATCTCGCCGAATTTTTACTAAAAAAAGGTTATGTCGTCCACGGCATTAAGCGACGCAGCTCGCTTTTCAATACCGACCGTATCGATCATCTCTACAAAGATCCGCATGTCGACGGCAGAAAATTCATTTTGCATTATGGCGATCTGACCGATAGCACCAACTTGATCCGCATCGTCCAAGATGTGAAGCCAGACGAAATTTACAACCTCGCTGCGCAAAGCCACGTCGCGGTGAGTTTTGAAGAACCGGAATACACCGCTAACGCCGATGGCATAGGCGCACTCCGATTACTTGAAGCGATTCGTATTTGCGGCCTAGAGAAAACTACTCGCTTTTACCAAGCCTCCACCAGCGAGTTGTATGGCCTGGTACAAGAAATTCCACAAAAAGAAACCACGCCCTTTTATCCACGCAGCCCCTATGCCGTGGCTAAACTGTATGCGTATTGGATCACCGTTAATTATCGCGAAGCTTATGGCATCTATGCCTGCAATGGCATTTTGTTTAATCACGAAAGTCCGATTCGTGGCGAGACCTTCGTCACACGCAAAATTACTCGTGCTCTTGCGCGCATAGTACTCGGCTTACAAGATTGTCTATATCTCGGTAACATGTCTGCACTACGCGATTGGGGTCACGCAAAAGACTACGTTGAAATGCAATGGCTAATGTTGCAGCAAGAGGTTGCCGAAGATTTTGTGATTGCTACAGGCGTTCAATACAGCGTTCGAGAATTTGTCGATTTGGCTGCTAAGGAACTTGGCATCACCCTCCAGTTTGAAGGCGAAGGCGAGAACGAAATCGCGCGCATTACCGCTGTTAATAACGCTGAAGCCAAATGCAAAGTCGGCGATACCGTTGTGCGCGTTGATCCGCGTTACTTCCGCCCTACCGAAGTTGAAACGTTATTGGGCGACCCTACCAAAGCAAAACAAAAACTCGGTTGGACACCCGTCACCACACTACAACAATTAGTCAGCGAAATGGCGCAGAGCGATTTCACTTCAGCCAAACGTGACAGCTTGGTCAAACAACATGGCTTCCAAGCGTTTGATCATCACGAATGATGAATAACTAATCACCATGAATAAATCTGCAAAAATTTTTGTAGCGGGTCATCGTGGCATGGTGGGTAGCGCGATCGTTCGCTCACTGCACACCAAAGGCTACAACAACGTTATCACTGCCACACGTGATCAATTAGATTTACTCGATCAAAAAGCCGTTTATGCATTTCTGGAAAAAGAACGTCCGGATTATGTGTTTATCGCAGCGGCTAAAGTGGGCGGCATACATGCCAACAATACCTACCGTGCAGATTTTATTTTTCAGAACCTGAGTATCCAGTCGAATCTGATTCATGGAGCGCATTTAGCTGGCATACAAAAATTGATGTTCCTTGGCAGTAGTTGCATTTATCCGCGCGAGTGCCCACAACCGATCAAAGAATCATATTTGCTGACGGGCCCACTAGAACCCACCAATGAAATGTATGCCGTCGCAAAAATTGCGGGCATTAAATTGTGTGATGCGCACAATCACCAATACGGTCGTCAATATGTCAGCGTTATGCCTACCAATCTCTACGGCTTGAACGACAACTACGATCTAAACAATTCACATGTACTGCCCGCGCTGATACACAAAGCGCACAAAGCCAAGCTCGCTGGCGAAAAATCATTTTTGGTATGGGGCACGGGTACGCCTATGCGCGAATTTTTATTCGCCGATGATCTTGCTGATGCATGTACGTTTTTGATGGATAGCGATTACAACGGCTCATTGCTCAATATAGGTACGGGCGTTGATCTGACCATACGCGAACTCGCTGAAACCGTTCTTGAAGTAGTGGGTTTTCAGGGCCAATTGGAATTTGATAGCAGCAAGCCCGATGGCACACCACGTAAGCTGCTTGATGTGTCGGCTTTAAATGCGCTGGGTTGGAAAGCTCAAACCTCACTTAAAGACGGCATAGCCCTAAGCTATAAAGACTTTCAGGCGCGGTATCCCAATTAATTCCGGCCTGTAATGGCTGACATCTTTTAAATAGTTTGGTGGCTATCTCAAGTGAACAGTATCGATGGGTAGCGAGGCGACAAAAGATCGGGCTAATACCTGTTGCATGAAATGAATCTTTGGGATTAAGCTTTTTCATGTAATTTGAAAAGCTCCCATGACTACCCCAACAAATGATCGAGTACGCAAGCACCGAGAAGCACTTCGGATGGCGGGTTTGCGCCCAGTGCAGCTTTGGGTGCCAGACACTCGGCAAGCTTCTTTCGCAGCCCAATGTCGCGAGCAATCGGCCAGATTGGTCAACGATCCCCAAGAAACAGAAATGTTGGGGCTGATTGAGGTTACTTGTGACCATAATGGCTGGCGCTAGTAGGCGGCAATTTTGTCACTCTCGCCCTTCAGGGTGATTTCGGTAAGCCACGTCCGGCATTGGTGGTGCAGTCGGACTTTTTCGAAAACCACCCTTCAGTTACCCTTTTACCTGTCACCAGCGATCTTCGAGATACCCCTCTTTTCCGTGTGTTGGTAGAGCCCAGCCAAGAAAACGGACTTCACGTTACTTCACAAATAATGATCGACAAAGCGATGACGGTTTCCAATGAGCGGCTTGGTGAGCCTATTGGCCGCCTGGATCCCAACTTGTTGATGGATGTTGATCGTTGCTTAGCGGTCTTTCTTGGGATAGTCAAATAGAAGCCTTCGCACCCTCTGCCCCCTTCAGAAAATGCTCAATAACTCTTCCCGCCTGAGCGCTCGCTTAGCCCGACCAATATTCACCCGCACAAAGTGTCAATTTTAATTGACGCTTAAAACTGTCACGGGCACAATCGCCCGATGGCACGTCCTTCTTTATCTGCTGTTGCTGAATTACTAAAACCTATCACCTGGTTCCCACCCATGTGGGCGTTTGCTTGTGGCGCGATTTCTTCCGGCGTCTCTGCTGATGGTCAATGGCCCATCATCATCACCGGCATTGTGTTGGCTGGGCCCATGGTGTGCGCCACTAGCCAAGCGGTTAATGATTGGTTTGATCGGCATGTAGATGCGATTAACGAACCTCAACGCCCGATACCCTCGGGCCGCATGCCCGGTTACTGGGGTTTGTATATCGCAATCATCTGGACAGGCTTGTCACTGTTAGTCGCAATGCTCTTGGGTGTCTGGGGATTTCGGGCAGCAATACTAGGACTCGTATTGGCTTGGGCGTACAGCGCACCACCGGTACGACTGAAAGAAAACGGTTGGTTTGGTAATGCCGCATGCGGTTTGTCGTACGAAGGGCTGGCTTGGGTGACCGGCGCAGCGGTAATGGCGGGCGGAGCAATGCCTGATTCACGCTCTTTACTGCTAGCATTGCTGTACAGCATCGCTGCGCATGGAATCATGACCTTAAATGATTTCAAAGCTGTTGAAGGCGACAGGCAAATGGGTGTGCGTTCCTTGCCAGTGATGTTAGGTGTTGATAGTGCTGCGCGTACAGCATGTCGCGTGATGATCGTGCCGCAACTGGCGGTCATTGCGATGCTGTTTAGCTGGGGCAAAGTTGTACAAGCTTTAGTTGTGATCATGCTCGTGCTTGGGCAATTGCAGTTGATGCAGTACTTCGTTGCCTCGCCTACTGAGCGCGCATTAAAACTTTCGGCCTTCGGTGTGCCTTTACTCGTAACAGGAATGATGGTTTCGGCGTTTGCGCTGCGTAGCCTAATCGGATAACAAGATGAATCAAAAAACATTTGGCTGGAGTGAAATTATTCGCTTAGGCATGGTCCAAGCCTCGTTAGGCGCGATCGTTGTATTAATGACGTCGACTCTCAATCGCATCATGGTGGTTGAGTTATCGCTACCTGCATTACTTCCTGGTGCGCTCGTCGCTCTGCATTATTTAGTGCAGGTGTCGCGACCACGCATGGGTCATGGTTCAGACCAAGGTTCACGTCGCACACCGTGGATCATGGGCGGCATGGTGATGCTTGCAGCGGGCGCGCTAGCAGCCACCTTTTCTACATCGCTGATGGCAGATACACCAACACTAGGCGTCATCGTCGCCACTACTGGTTTCATCATGATCGGTCTTGGTGTTGGCGCTGCAGGTACGTCATTACTCGTACTACTCGCTATGCGTGTTGATGGACAAAAGCGCGCAGCAGCCGCTACTGCAGTTTGGTTGATGATGATTTTTGGTTTTGCGATTACCGCTGGTGCAGCAGGTAAATTGCTCGATCCTTATTCACCCACACGACTATTTGCCGTCACACTCACTGTGTGTGCCACTGCACTCGCTGTTACGTTGATTGCGATGTTCCGACTTGAGAACGACCCGGGCGACATTATTCCTGAACCGGTTGCCGCTTCTGATGCAGTGCCATTTCGCACAGCCTTAGCCGATGTTTGGAAAGAAGACTCTGCACGTCAATTCACTATTTTTATTTTCATCTCCATGCTCGCGTACAGCGCACAAGATTTAATTCTTGAGCCATTTGCTGGCGCAGTGTTTGGATTCACACCCGGCGAGTCCACCTCACTCTCCGGCGTACAACATGCAGGTGTATTAGTTGGCATGTTGATGGTCGCTTTTGTTGGCAGCAAATTCGCGCAGGGTCGCGCTGGCTCACTCAAGTTGTGGTGTGTCGGTGGCTGCATCGCCTCCGCCATCACGCTCGTCGGCCTGACTATCGCTGGTCACGTAGGTGAACCATGGCCACTGAAAGCGAATGTATTTTTAATGGGTGCAGCGAACGGCGCTTTTTCTATTGCAGCGATTGGCCAAATGATGCGACTCGCATCAGAAGGTCGCGCTTCACGTGAAGGTGTGCGCATGGGCTTGTGGGGTGCATCACAAGCGATTGCCTTTGGATTTGGTGGCTTGCTAGGTACAGCAGCGAGTGATCTGGCTCATTGGATTATTTCATCCAGTGGCGCCGCCTACGCCAGCGTATTTGCGGCAGAAGCGTTGTTGTTTGTTGTGTCTGCACTGTTAGCACTGCGCATACCAATGACAGAGCAACAGCAACAAGAAGAGGAACAAGCGATGGCGCAGCCGTCGTTTTCATGAAATAGATGGAATAGTGTTTGATCAAACGTAACGCATCAATGACGCAATAAAAATTTAACTCACATGAGCAGCACACGATGAGGAGACATCATGAGCACACAAGAACAATTTGACGTGGTCGTTGTGGGTGGCGGGCCAGCTGGCGCCACCGCTGCCGATGATCTGGCACGCCGCGGCCGTCGAGTGCTGCTACTTGATCGCGCTGGACGTATCAAACCTTGCGGTGGAGCGATACCACCGCGCGCCATTAAAGATTTTGAAATTCCTGATGAGCTGTTGGTTGCTAAAGCTCGCTCAGCGCGCATGATTGCACCCTCCAACACTAAAGTCGACATTCCTATCGAAGGTGGTTTCGTGGGCATGGTCGATCGTGAACATTTTGATGAATGGCTGCGTGAACGCGCTGCATCACATGGCGCGATTCGCCGCAACGGCAAATTTGAACGAGTAGGTAAAGATGCCGACGGCATCAGCACCATTAGTTATATGGATGGCGACAATGGCGAGCGACACACCGTACGTGCTCGCAGCATCATTGGCGCAGACGGTGCACGCTCAGCAGTCGCACAGCAAACCATCCCTGATGCCGACAAAACCAAATATGTTTTTGCGTATCACGAAATAGTTAAAGCACCGGCACTCAAACCTCACGACTACGATGACACACGCTGCGATGTGTTTTATCAAGGTCATCTATCACCCGATTTTTATGGGTGGGTTTTCCCACACGGTGACACTCTATCGATTGGCACAGGCAGTGCAGATAAAGGTTTTTCATTACGTAATGCCACCTCCACTTTGCGTGAAGCCGTTGGTTTAAAAGGTGCCGTTACTTTACGTCGTGAAGGTGCCCCACTACCGATGAAACCCTTGCGCGTCTGGGATAACGGTCGTGATGTCGTACTCGCTGGTGACGCGGCCGGGGTAGTGGCTCCAGCATCCGGCGAAGGCATTTATTACGCCATGCTGGGCGGCCGCTTGGCGGGCGATGCAGTTGAAGAACTACTTGTTACCGGCAATGGCCGCAGTCTCGCCAAAGCACGTAAGCGGTTTATGAAAGATCATCGCAAAGTATTCTGGGTCTTGGGTATCATGCAGTACTTTTGGTACTCAAGCGACAAACGACGCGAGCGTTTTGTCGATATGTGCAAAGACAAAGATGTTCAGAAGCTGACCTTCGATGCGTACATGAACAAACAACTTGTTCGTGCCAAACCTATGGCGCATGTGAAGATCTTCTTCAAAGACATGGCACATTTACTCGGTCTCGCGAAAGTGTGATGACAACGTGATTCAACTGGCCCCCGCCAGCAAGAAACCTACGCTGATTGCTGTTTTGCTGGTGCTCGCTGTCGGTGGCATCGGCGGCGCAGCGACCGAAATCGGACCTTGGTACCTGCAGCTCATTAAGCCTACCTGGCAACCACCCGACTGGGCCTTCGGCCCGGTGTGGACCCTGCTTTACATCACCACCAGCATTGCCGGCGTACGAGCGTGGCGCAACGCCAATCAACAAGAGAAAAAATATTTTTTAGCCGCTGTGCTGATGAATTGCGTGCTGAATGTTCTTTGGAGTGTGCTGTTCTTCAAATTGCATAGGCCCGATATCGCACTCATGGAAGTGGGCGCTTTGTGGCTATCAGTGCTGATACTCACTTTGCTTCCGTGGCCCTATTCCCGCTCATCGACTTGGCTGATGCTGCCGCATTTAGTGTGGGTCAGTACTGCGGCGTGTTTGAATCTGTCTATCGTGAAGTTGAATGGGCCGTTTTGAACGTTGTTGCTTAATCAATCTACGTAATACTCACTAAAAATTCTTCACTTAATTTTCGTGAATGTTCAAATGACGGGCGATAGTCAAGAACATCAATAGCTTCAAACTGTTCTTTAAGAATTATTTCTCTTTCGTACAACTGCCCAATAAAATTGTCTCTATAGCGTGTCAGATACTGGGCTGCTGTTAGCAAGCTATCGGGATATTTTTCAATGACCAATGAAAGATCAAACAAATCTCGTGCAGTCGCCGCATGACCTCTATGCCACAATTTTTTGGCCACAATTTCTGATGCTGTTTCTACTCTCAAATCTCTTCCATTAAGATGCCACCACTCGAATGGGTTTGACGTTAAATTTCTCGATGCAACAAAATCTATTTCTCCCTCTGGTCTGACTAATTTCACATAGCCAGCTGTCTCCACATAGTCTTTTGAAACTTCGGCTGCCAAATCACTAAGGCGAGGATTGACATAACCAAGGTATTGCGGATCAGGGAAAAATATATCGATATCTTTGCTTCTTCGATGTCGATACCTAAACATCAAAACCGTTCCACCGCCCAACGTCCAAAAAGGCTCCGAAACACCCGAGTGTTCTTGAAGGCTGTCGATTAACTTGAAACTCAAGTCCAGCAGTATTTCCCAAGAACCTTCTGGGATGTCTGTCGGGTAATGCACCTTAGTTTTTTCCATAGTCAAAACCAGGCTTGACGAGGGGAATGAAATTTCCTTGCCCAAGCATTCACGTGTTTCCAAATCTGTTTCGGTGGCACTGCTGTTTTTTGCGACGCTAACTCAACCGAAGAAACAACGAGTTTTAGTGAGGCCTCATCGAGCCAGCTTGCGACATGTGCATCTCTTCCCGAGGGAATTTCCCCGGTAGACAAAGCGGTCAACAATTCGTCTGGTGTAAGTATCTCTTTGTAGCTAACACTTGCCGATCTACTCCCCATCAATATGGCGTTTGTTTGCAGATGCTCGTCAAATTGAGCATGCAACGTTAATCCAACCAGATCCATTAAATCGTTCACCTTCGCAATACCGAGATCCGTCAGCCGACCCATTTCTAATAAATTGATCGTTGTACGAGAGAGCCCGGCTAGTTGAGCCAAACGCTGCTGACTTAGACCAAGAGCCTCCCTTCTTTTGCGGACTAGTCCACCAAGTTCTTGCATATTCATGGGTACCTCCAACACAATTATTGTTCAGTATATTAAACAATAATTCCCAAATCAATAAGATTTTTAACATGATTCTCAAAAGCACAGCATTACAGTGATAGTTGTGTCAGCTACTCAACTCACTGCACTTTCAATGTGAGCTTATTCGAGCGCATCGACTTGGCTTAAGCTGCCGCATTTAGTGTGGGTCAGCACTGCGGCGTGTTTGAATCTGTCTATCGTAAAGTTGAATGAGCCGTTTTGATTTATTGGTTGTTGAAATCGAACTTAGGCGCTTCCATTCCATTTCATATTCAATCTGCATGGACACATAAGCTTTTTTGTAGTCTGAATTTTTTAGCCAAGCCTCATGCAAATTACTTAGTTTTTCATAGTTGGTTGTCTTGTTCGAGCCAACTCTAAACCCTCATTAAATTATTAGTAACTATGCCAGATGCAAAGTCCATCAACCAACGTACCCAACACCATTCTCCGCATTGCAATTCCTGAGATAATAAGTTCTCTCTGGAAACCAGCTATCTGACCATACCGCATGACCAAGCCTGCCACGGCGACCCTTGCATCCCCATCCCGCGAATCCGCCCACGATGCGCTGTACCACCCTGCATCCGCTTCCGAACTTGACTCGCCGCTGCGCATGTACCTCGAGCTGGTCTGTCGCCAACGGCCAGTGCGCTCCATACTGCTGGTTATCACCGCAGCGGGCGGTATAGCGCTCATGGGGTTTGAGCCGCTGCTGCTAAAACAGCTGTTTGATCTTTTACAGGGTGGCAGCAGCCTGACTCCCGATCTTCAAAAAACAGCACTCAGCGTTTTCGGCTGGATTGCCTTAGTTTGGCTAGGCTCGTTTGCTATGAATCGTTTGCGCGAATACGTTGAGGTCTATACCGCCCCTACCGTACGCCAAGAAATTCAAGAATTGTTACTCGCTTGGGTGATGCGCCATTCAGCAGGTTATTTCAAACAGCAGTTCGCCGGCAGCTTGGCACAAAACATTAAACAAGCCGGTGGTGCAATAGCTGTTTTGGTGTCGCTACTATTTAATGATTTTGTTCGACTCATCATCACCACCATATTGACGCTGTTTTTGGTATCGAAGTTATCACCTGAATTTGTATGGGCGATGGCGGCCTGGTTGATGGCTTACTACGCGCTGTGCTACTGGTTTGCGAAACGTACCGCGCCCATGTTTAAAAAATTTACCCAGGCAGGCGCCAAAGTCACAGGCACCCTAGTAGACACACTCACCAATATCGATTTAGTTCGCTCGTTTGCCACAGAAAAACGCGAACGCGCAATCGCGATTCAAGATCTTGATGTTGAGCGAACAACGTCAGAGCACAATCGCAAGTACATCATCTTTATGAATAGCGTCTTGTTTGGCGGTGTTCTACTGTTTCAAATTGGTTTTATCGCCTACGCCATTCATCTCTACTCACTTGATCAACTGACTTTAGGCGATGTGAGCTTGATGATTTCTCTCGCTGCGATATTAGCTGCGAATGTCAATGGACTATGCGGACAGCTGTTGAATTTTTTTGAACAGATTGGCAGCCTAACGAGTTCGCTTGATACCATACTTAAGCAACACGAAATAAAAGAGTCCACTACAGCCACTCATTTAGTAGCTCATTCAGGCGCCATTGAGTTTGATAACGTACAGTTCAGTTATCACGACGCGCGGCCTGTATTAAGCAATCTCAACCTACACATTCGTGCCGGAGAAAAAATCGGTTTAGTCGGCCCCTCTGGTTCAGGCAAGAGCACTTTATTAAAACTACTCACACGCCAATACAATCTTAAATCAGGGCGCGTACTGATTGATGGCCAAGATATTTCAACCGTCTCGCTTGCCAGCCTCAATTTATCGATCGCAGAAATTCCACAAGAATCCACTATGTTTCATCGCTCACTGCGTGCCAACATTACGTATGCCTCAGGCGATATTAGTGAAGAACGTCTGCAGCAGGTGCTCAAGCAAGCCAAGTGCAATGAATTTATACGTGAACGTGAGCAAGGCCTCGAAGCCATCGTCGGCGAACGTGGCACGCATTTATCAGGCGGTGAACGTCAACGCATCGCCATTGCACGCGCACTGCTAAAAGATGCGCCAATTCTTGTGATGGATGAAGCCACCTCATCGCTCGATTCACATACCGAGCACCAAATCACCGAAGCCATCGCCGAAGTTATTCGCGGCCGCACCGTCATCGCCATCGCGCATCGATTGTCTACGCTAACCGCCATGGATCGCATTGTGTATATGGAAAACGGGCGCATACTGGAACAAGGCTCACACCAAGAATTATTGGCCTTGGATGGACACTACGCCCGCTTGTGGGAACAGCAATCCGAAGGCTTTGTGGCATAAATAAAAACATGGGACTACGCAACCTTCATACCTTCGACGCAGAGTACGCTAGTGCCCACGGCATGCTTAAAGCTTTATATGCTTTTGCTAAGCGTAAAAACTCGAAATCCATACCATCGTTCAACTACGTTGCGCAGTTCGCTTGCCGTGAGGGCGCTTGGCTCGCCGCAGCTAAAGATTTGGGTAGTACCAGCGTTATGGGCATTGATTCAAAAGAGGCTTGTGAATCTCCGCTGTGCATCGATCCGTCAGAGTTCAAAGACATGGATCTGGCAAAAATTAAAGTCAACCTTCCCAGTAAATCTGATTTACTTATTTGCGTGGAATACGCACACGAATTGAATACAACACGCAGCGAAGATTTGATCACCGATATGTGCAACAGCACCGACCATGTGTTGTTTAGCTCAGGAGTGCCGTATCAAGGCAATCACCCCGAGTTTAACTATCAGTGGCAATCGCACTGGGCCGCACTGTTTTACAAAGAAGGTTTTGTACCGAACCTTCGCTTTAGAGAACACTACTGGAGCGATAAGACGATTGATCCGGTGTATCGACAGAACTGCGTGTTCTATACACGCGCAGCCAAGCTACCGAAGAAAGCACCTGATTTTAGAAAACTGGATGTTATTCATCCTGCCATTTTTGAAGCAGTGCAGGTGCGTCAACAAGCTCTGGCGATGCAACTGACTAACGCTACGATTAGAAAGCTGCTGAAGAAGAAGGAAGAATAATGTTTAAGTTGCTGAGTCCGTTCATATGCCAGCATTAACATCTTGTGCTGCCAAACTCACACAACTTAGGCAAGATTCAAAAAAAACTATTTTGCATACTGGACACAAATTCAGTGGCTTGCTGAACTGCCCATGTTGCTTCTTCCATTTCAACAGGATCGCCTTTGTAATCTGCAACTAAACGCAGATCTTCAACCTTGTTTAGTGCCTTACCAAATTGAATATCAACTAAACCTGACTTAACTAACTTGAGACTGAAACTAGCTATCAAACCACTATGGGTTCTGATAGTAAGAACATCATCTGATAATTTTGATGCCAATAACGCTGCTCGAGCTGCATCGAACATCGCGTAGTAAGCTCGATTACAGGCTCCACTAGCATCACCCGCATCCAAAAGTAACTTTGATGATGACAATGCAATCATCGCTTTGTTTAGCAACTCACCCGCCGTCACAGACGAATTCCTTCATTCGCGATGTTTTTTAAAAGCCACGGATTAGAATAATTTTCCGGCTGATTCCATTCAGTCTCCCATACGGGCAAAGGCTGTATGCGAATGCCTGTATCCAGCAGCACGTCATATGCTAGATCATCCATCGCTAATTTAGTGGCGATAAACTTTCCGGGCGATCCGCTCAACAGCACAACAACATCTGCATCGCTATCTGCACGATGGGTATTTCTGGCTCGGCTACCAAATAAAATCAGACCTGCAAAATCACTGCGCACAGAAAGCTTATCTTCAAACGCACGCATCGCGTCCGCCGTTGCGGGGTCTAATTTTGCAATGATATCGGGCGTCATAGTCGCGTCACGAGCTGTTCAGTGGATAAGGTTGAGGGATGTGTAAATAGCTGATATGCCTTCTACAGGAATAGTCTACGGTCTAGCAAGGTATTTGCCAATCGCAGAATAAGGATACAAATTCGCCCGGAATATTGCGCAGCAATCATGATCACTTAACCTCAAGCGCTGCAACGCTAAAAGATATGCTTTGAGATTCGGAAAATGATAGCTAGGCACCGAGCTTAGCCTTATCCATCAATTCATTTCAGCCTGTACCACACACCGCGTCCACTACCGTGCCGCTCTAGATGATTACGTGCAGTCAGATCGCGGAAATGCTGCTTGAGGGTGTTGCGACTGGTTCCAGTTAATTTGATGGCATCCATCATTGTGATGCGCCCGTGCTCTCGGGCGAATTCCACAATCTGTAGTGACAGCTCTGGCAGAGCAGCTAGCACGATCTTTTCTCGTATGACCTTCTTCTCCAGGCGCCGAACCTGCTCGGCCAACGATTGTAAGAAAAACACCAGCCATGGCTGCCAATTAGGCTCCTCCGTGCGGATGGTGCCTTGCGTCTGGCGCAGGGCCAGGTAATAGGCTTCCTTGTTCAGCTCGATCACGCTCTCCAGCGAGCTGAAGGGCACATAAGCGTAGCCGGCCTGAATTAGCAATAGGGTCGTCAGCCCTCTGCTCAAACGTCCGTTGCCATCCTGAAAGGGGTGAATCTCCAAAAACACCACAACGAAGATCGCGATGATCAACAAAGGGTGCAGTTGTCCTTTCCCCCGCTCATCATTAACCCACGACACCAACTCGGCCATCAAACTTGACGTATCAAATGGCGTGGCGGTCTCAAAGACAATGCCAATCTGTATCCCGTTTTCATCGAATGCGGCAACGCTGTTTGAATTGGTCTTGTACTGCCCCCGATGGCGCGCGTCCTTTTCACTATGGCGCAGTAAAACTTGATGCAGTTGCTTGATGTGGTTTTCGTTGAACGGAATGTCCTGCCACGAGCTGAACACTAGATCCATCAATTCAGCATAACCGGCCACCTCCTGCTCGTCACGACTGTCAAACGACTTAATGGCCAAGTTGGAAAGCAAGCGCTCTACTTCGCGATCAGTTAACTTACTGCCCTCGATACGGGTGGACGAGCCGATGCTTTCTATGGTCGCCACCCGCCGTAGCGCCAAAAGTCGCTCAGGCGCAAGTGTTCCCAAGGCCCGCCATGCACCTTTAAATTCGTCGATCCGAGCAATCAGGCTCAGAATCTCGGGGGTGATTTGGAGGGTGTTTGAACGTAACATGCAACCAATAATACACCCATTAACACCCATTTCTACGCCAAACAATCGTGAATTGGGTGGAAATGGGTGATTTTTTAGGCCAAAAGCATCATCAACACGTGCTCGAAGTGCGAGGCCAAACTCATTGATCTTGGTTCGTAACAAAGAGAATCTGAAGGCTTAAAGCGCGAATTGCCAGAGCAGCTAAACCACCAACTCCGTCAACTCATCCACTACCACCGCTGCGCCCTCAAACGATTCATCCGCAAAAAACTCACTGCGCACGATCGCCACGGGCAAGCCAGCACCGCCGGCGGCTAGTAAGCCATTACGAGAATCTTCAATAACGTAGCAATCATGAGCACTCAAGCTCAAGCGCTGCAACGCTAAAAGATACGCTTCGGGATCCGGTTTTTTTGCCTGCACATCATCACCCACCACGATGGTAGCCGGCGCAGGCAATTCCAAAGGTGAGAGTGAATAGTTCCACAGCGCGTCCCAGTTCGATCGACTGGTCGTGGTCACCACAGCCCAGCGAATATCGTGACGTGTGAGGCTATGAATTAGTTCTGCAAAACCAGCGCGTGGTTTAACTGCACCCGAAGCGAGAATTTCTGCGAAGTGTTTATTTTTATTCTTATGCACACCAGCCAATAAATGACGCAGTGCGCCAGCATCGTTACCGGTTTCTTCAGCATAGCGCAGCAGGCGCTCGAACCCACCCGCTGTTTTTAATAAACGCTTGTAATCAGCATGCGTCCATCGCCAAGGCAAACCTGCTTCTTCCAACGCGTGATTAAACGCTGGAAGATGCGCTTGTCCTTCTGTCTCGGCAATCGTGCCATCCACATCAAACAAGACACAGCGGTGTTTACCTGGAATGATCATACGATAGCTAAGAGATATCTACGGTATAAACTAAGAGACTCAATGCACCTTGGCTCGCAGGCTACCTTTTTGATACAAGCTCGCCATATGATCTAAATGCAGGGATTTAATCTTTGATGCCTGCCCTGCGCAACCAAACGATTCAAAGCGATCGCGACATACTTTTTTTGCTGCAGCCGTTGCCGCTTTTAAAAATGCACGCGGATCAAATTCATCTGGCTTATCAGCCATCGCTTTACGCATAGCAGCAGTCATCGCCAAACGAATGTCGGTATCGATATTCACTTTACGTACGCCGTACTTAATGCCCTCAACAATCTCTTGTACGGG
>CANGJE010000005.1 GCA_947454305.1 Oxalobacteraceae bacterium | reverse complement strand
CAAGTGTTTATCAAACATGGTAGCCGTCATCCTTTCCGAGAAGGACGATCGCGACAAACCACAAAATCGTCGATCGTCAACACTATGAATGACACTACGTCTCGTCTTGAGGTAGAGGCAAAGACAAGCAAATCAAGTGAGCCGTCTCCTCAACTTTCTCTCGGTCTGGATCCCTAATGCTCGCTGGCATACTCAGTACAGCCGCCGCATTTACTATGTGGGGAATTTTTCCGCTTTATCTCAGGCTATTTCAAAACATCCCCGCACTAGAAATTCTTTCGCACCGCGTTATCTGGTCGATTTTGCTGGTGCTAGTGATACTGGCTGTACGCAAGCAGTGGTCATGGCTAAGCAAAATAGCGCAGCAACCTCGCATCGCCCTGGTGTTTGTAGCCAGCGCAGCTTTCCTCGCGACTAACTGGGTGGTCTATGTCTGGGCCGTTGGTGAGCAACGCATTATCGATGCCAGTCTCGGTTATTTCATCACGCCGTTATTTAATATTTTGTTTGGCATCATGTTGGGCGAGCGTTTACGCAATGCACAATGGTTGGCGATTGCATTTGCTGCGAGCGGGGTGATTTGGTTGACGCTAGGCGTAGGTCAGCTGCCATGGATAGGCTTGACTCTGGCTGTCACCTTCAGCCTGTATGGCTTACTGCGCAAAACTGCTCCTCTAGGTCCGTTAGAGGGCTTAGCGGTTGAAACCTTGGTGATGCTGCCCCTGGCTGCCTTATTTTTACTGCTGCCTAATAGTGGCTCCTCTCATTCCTTCACAGCAGGCGATCCCGTGCTGAGCGCCTTGCTATTTGCGGCAGGCCCCATCACTGCCGTTCCTCTTCTGCTGTTTGCTTTCGGCGCACGCCGGATTCCGATGTCGATGCTAGGACTTTTGCAATACATCGGTCCGAGCATACAGCTGCTGCTAGGTATCTGGCTGTACCATGAGCCTTTCGGCGGCAATCGTCTGATTGGCTTTGCGCTGATTTGGGCTGGCTTATTTGTTTATTCCGTTCAGGGCTTATGGCACTCTTGGAAACCCAGTGCCAGCGCTACTAATCCGGATTGATCTGTACCACGGCTCGCCCTTCGGGTATCCTCTGACGGCTTCGCAGTCTTGACTGCCAGATTTATTTTCATACTAGACAATTCACCATGGCTAATTACGTTTTCACCATGAATCGCGTGGGCAAGATCGTTCCGCCCAAACGCCAAATTCTTAAAGATATTTCCTTATCATTTTTCCCTGGCGCGAAAATCGGCGTGCTCGGTTTGAATGGTTCTGGAAAATCGACCCTATTAAAAATTATGGCGGGTATCGACAAAGATATCGAAGGCGAAGCAACGCCTATGCCCAATCTTAAAATTGGTTATCTGCCGCAAGAGCCTCAGCTGGATCCGACCATGACGGTGCGACAAGCCGTTGAAAGTGGCCTCGGCGAAGCCTTCGACGCTCGCGCAAAACTTGACGCCGTGTATGCAGCCTACGCTGAGCCCGATGCGGATTTCGATGCGCTCGCCACCGAACAAGCGCGACTCGAAGCGATCATCTCTTCAGCTGATGGCGGCAATCTGGAACTACAACTTGAAGTAGCGGCCGATGCGCTGCGCTTACCACCATGGGATGCAAAAATTGATGTGCTCTCGGGTGGTGAAAAGCGTCGCGTCGCTTTATGTCAGCTATTACTTTCTAAGCCTGACATGCTGCTACTCGATGAACCGACCAACCACCTTGATGCGGAATCGGTCGATTGGTTAGAACAATTTCTGTCACGCTTTCCCGGCACCGTGGTTGGCATTACCCATGATCGCTACTTTCTGGATAACGCCGCTGAATGGATACTTGAACTAGATCGCGGCAGCGGCATTCCGTGGAAAGGTAATTACAGTTCATGGTTAGAGCAAAAAGAAGGACGACTTAAGCAAGAAGAATCGACTGAATCTGCTCGACAAAAAGCGCTGAAAAAAGAACTCGACTGGGTACGACAAAATCCTAAAGGTCGTCAGGCGAAAAGTAAGGCGCGTATCGCACGCTTTAATGAACTCTCCGAACACGAATACCAAAAACGCAATGAGACGCAAGAGATCTTTATTCCTGTCGCTGAGCGTTTAGGCAATGAAGTGATTGAGTTTAAAAACGTTAGCAAAGCGTATGGCGATAGGCTGCTAATTGATAAGCTCTCTTTCCGTATTCCACCTGGCGCTATCGTTGGCATCATCGGACCGAATGGCGCAGGTAAATCTACTTTATTCCGAATGATCAATGGCGTAGAAACACCCGACAGCGGAGAAATCGCTATTGGATCTACCGTGCACATCTCGCTGGTTGATCAAACACGTGATGTTCTAACGGATAATAAAACGGTATTTGACGATATCTCTCAGGGCGCTGATATTTTAACGGTGGGTCGTTTTGAAATGCAATCACGTGCCTATTTAGGACGTTTCAATTTCAAAGGTTCAGATCAACAAAAAATTGTTGGCAATCTTTCGGGTGGTGAGCGTGGTCGCTTGCACTTAGCAAAGACACTGCTCATGGGCGGCAATGTATTGCTACTCGATGAACCCTCCAATGATCTGGATGTAGAAACATTGCGCGCGCTGGAAGATGCCTTACTCGAGTTTGCCGGCACTGTAATGGTGATTTCACATGATCGCTGGTTCTTAGATCGCATCGCTACACATATATTGGCATTCGAAGGTAACTCAACGGTCACCTTCTTTGATGGAAATTATCAAGAGTACGAAGCCGATAAGAAAAAACGTCTGGGTGAAGAAGGTGCCAAACCTAAACGTTTACGCTTTAAGCCATTGACGGTTTGATTCTTTAGCTGCACACGCTGCGAGACCATTCTCACGCCACTTTAGTGAGAGGTCTCGCAGAAAAAATAAGCTCTTTTTGCTGAATCTATCAAGCTACTCATGACGACTTCAGTTATCGCTGGTCTAGATATTGGTGGCAGCAAATTAGCCATCACCTTAGCCAATGCTAACGGTCCATTCATCCGACTCATGCAAGCAACTCGCAAGAGCGGCACACCCGATGCCATTGCGCGCCAATCCTTAGAACTTCTTGCAGTCGCTTGTCAGCGCTTGGCGCTTGATTTTGCAGACGTCGATCATATCGGTGTCAGTAGCTGCGGGCCGTTTGACTATCAAGATGGTTTGCTTGGGCTCACTCCACCGAATCTGTGCGGCGGCTTAGCTCGCGATAAAAATTTACCGAATGATTGGACCTTCATTCCTTTAGAATCCGTTTTGCGTGAGCACTTCACGACGATTCATATCGATAATGATTGTGTAGCCGCTATGCGCGGTGAACTCTGTTTCGGTGCAGCTCAAAACGAATCGAATGCCATTTATGTCACGTGGAGTACCGGCATAGGATTTGGGCTGTGTGTTGATGGTCACATCTTGCGCGGTAAATCAGGTAACGCCGGTCATGCGGGCCATATGCTGATGTCAGAAATTTCAAAAGCCTTGTGTGGTTGTGGGAATGTCGGCGATCTGGAAAGCTTGGTCGGAGGACGCAATCTCGGTCTACGTCTCGGTGAGAGTTTAGATACGATTTTTTCATCTGCGCAATCAGGCGATAAAGCTGCAATCGCGATAGTGCGCGAAGCAGCGCAATGGTTTGGGCGAGGCTTGTATAACCTTATCGTTACACTTGATACGCAATGCGTTTTAATCGGTGGTAGCGTGTGGCGTGAAAACGAGGCATTACTCGCACCTTTAGTTCAAGTCGAAGTCAGTACACGTTTCCCTACCCTTACAAACGGCGTGCGCATTCAAAGCGCTTTACTGGGTGAATTAGTGACTGATATCGGCGCTCTCGCCGCCGTGATGCCCGAAGGCTGGATCGCTGACTGGCGCCTACGACAACCTTGGCAATTATTAAAATCAGAATTGATAGCTTAACGACGCTCTCGGCAGCATTTCTATCGAACCGTTACAATCGCTTCACATAAAAAATAGCAGGAGTTCGCTTGTCGACTGCAACCTCTTTGTTTCCCGATACGCTAGCTGTAACGAATCTGAGTAAATCTTTCGGCGCTCGTCGCGCTGTTGATGACGTTAGTTTTTCTGTACGCGCCGGTGAATTTGTCGCTCTGCTCGGACCTAACGGTGCGGGCAAATCCACCTTATTCCAAATGCTCTCAGGCTTGTTTGTTGCTGATTCCGGTTATGCCACGATCGCCGGTGCTGATATAGGGCAAGATCCGATCGCAGCATTAGTAAAACTCGCCATCGTTTTTCAACAACCTGCCCTCGATTTAGATTTATCCGTTAAAGCCAATATGCAGTTTCAAAGTGATCTGCACGGTATAGCGCGCGACGAAGCTAAACAGCGAATTGAACTTTGGTTGAATCGATTCGAGCTAACAGAACGAGCGTCTGAGTTATGTCGACAGCTGTCGGGAGGCATGCGACGTAAAGTCGAACTGGCGCGCGCGCTCCTCTCTGAGCCCTCCTTGCTATTGATGGATGAAGCCACGGTGGGTATTGACCCGGCTTCCCGAGCAGCGATCGTGTCCGATGTGAAATCCTTGTGTCGTGAGCGCGGTATGGGTGTGCTGTGGGCGACGCACTTAGTCGATGAAGCTGAATCAGCAGATCGCATCATCGTAATGGCCGGAGGTAAAACGCGCTTTGATGGCACACCGAAAGAATTAATTAAACTGAATGGGCACACGCAGCTCACGCCCGCCTTCTTGCACTTAACTCGTGCGGAGGGTAAACCATGAAACTACTTCATGCTCGATTAGCACTGGCAGCGATTGCAGGTCGAGAGATTCATAAATTTTTACGTCAGCCCGGCCGTCTCGCCTCATCATTGGTTCGCCCTTTATTATGGATGGTGGTATTCGCTGCGGGTTTTCGACAAATGCCCGACCTAGGTAGCGTGATGCCGTTTGATCCTCAACTAGACTATCGGCTCTACATGGTTCCGGGCCTGGCATTGATGGTTTGTCTTTTCAATGGCATGCAATCTTCACTCGCTATGGTGTACGACCGTGAAATGGGAGTGATGCGTTTGCTATTAACTGCACCGCTGCCACGCAGCTATCTACTCGCTTGTAAATTAGCAGGCGGTGCATTTTTGTCTGTAATACAAGCACTGGCTTTTATGATTTTGGTGTTGATCTGGAATATCGGCCTCTCACCTTGGCAAGTCTTAAGCGCCTTGCCGGTACTAATACTAGGCGCACTTATGTTGTCAGCATTTGGGTTAGTGCTATCGGTCTATATACGGCAGCTTGAAAATTTTGCGGGTACGATGAATTTCGTAATTTTCCCCATGTTCTTTTTATCCTCTGCGCTGTATCCGATACAAAGGATGCATGATGCGGGAGCGGTGTGGATTTATCGCATAGCATCACTTAACCCGTTCACGCACGCAGTGGAAGCGATGCGCTATGCGCTGTACGGGCAGATGGCCACCTTATCGATAGTCGTGATTATCGTTTCAACGATAGTGTTTTACATGATCGCTGCTGCAGGCTATGACCCGCAACGAGGATTGGTGCGCAATACACGCGGCGGTTAATTTACGCTAGCGCGATGAATGATTAACAAAGAGGCCTCAATGCATATGCACTGAGGCCTTTTGTTTTTATGCGGCGCGACGACCCACTTCACGCACACCGGTCGTTATCGGTGAAAGTTTTTTCAATAGCTCAGCTTGTTTTTCTTGCGCGTTACGCAGATGACGTTCTTTAACATGACCGTAACCGCGTATATCTTCTGGCACGCTAGCCAATGCCACCATCGTCGATAAATTATCGGCCGACAGTTGCGGCAGCAAACTCGTCAACGTTTCGCGATACTGAGTAATTAAAGCACGTTCAGATTTACGCTCATCCGTATGACCAAATGGATCAATAAACGTGCCACGCAAAAACCGCATTTTCGCTAATAGTGGGAATACCCAGCCTACCCACGAACCAAATTCACTCTTGATTAAATGGCCGTTGGCATCCTTAGCCGATAGCAGTGGTGGTGCGAGATGGTATTTAACGCTGTAGTTACCTTCGAACATAGAAGCAATGCGCTGCTTAAAGGCTGGATCGCTATGCAGACGAGCGACTTCATATTCATCTTTATACGCCATCAATTTAAACAAATAACGCGCAACGGCTTCAGTCAGTTTGTACGGCCCTTGCGGTGAGAGCTTAGTTTCAGCTGCGCGTACTTGCTCAACAAAACTTTGATAGCTAGTGGCGTAGGCTTTATTTTGATAGTTCGTTAAAAAGCTGACGCGGCGATTGATTAATTCATCTACGCTAGGTGCACGTTTGAATTCAATCACCTGAGCAGGAGCGAGCGCTTTCAAATCTTTTTGAAGCGCATCGATATCATGCGCAGCCAGTCGTCCCCAAGCAAACGATTGTTGATTGAAATCGACGGACACACCGTTCAATTCAATCGCTTTCAAGAGCGCTGCTTCCGACAATGGAACCCAACCGCGTTGCCAAGCGTAACCCAGCATAAACATATTGGTGGCAATCGAATCACCCATCAAGGTCGTCGCAATGTTGCCTGCATCGACAGCGGCTACTGCCTCGTCACCACAGGCTTTGCGAATGCTATCGGCGGCATCAGCATCGGGATATTTCCAATCAGGATTTTTGACAAACGCGGCTGTTGGCGCGAGTGTGGAATTAATTACCGCATGCGTTCTACCCTGACCCATACGCGCAATCGCATCTTTGCTGGCTGCCACGATCACATCGCATCCCACGACCAAATCAGCAGCGCCAGTACCTACACGCGTAGAGTGAATTTGATCATCACGATCAGCTAAACGAACATGCGACATCACCGGCCCACCTTTTTGCGCCAGTCCACTCATGTCGAGCACACTGCACGCCTTACCTGCCACGTGCGCTGCCATCGCCAAGATCTGACCTACTGTGACCACTCCGGTACCACCGATACCCGTCACCAGCACGCCATAGGCTTGCTCTAATGTAGACAGCACCGGCGCTGGCAATGCAGCAGCACGTGTTAACGCTGACTCTGTTGCGCCACCAAGATTTTTAACCGCGGCTTTCTTTGGTTTTTTCAGCTGACCACCTTCTACAGTGACAAAGCTAGGACAAAATCCAGTGACGCACGAAAAATCTTTATTGCAGCTCGACTGATTGATTTGACGCTTGCGGCCAAACTCTGTCTCCATTGGCTCAACAGAGAGACAATTCGATTTCACACTGCAATCGCCACAACCTTCGCACACGGCTTCATTAATAACAGCACGCTTAGCCGGATCGGGGAAGGCATTACGTTTGCGGCGGCGACGTTTCTCGGAAGCGCAGGTTTGATCGTAAATAATTGCTGAGACACCTTTTACTTCACGCAGCTCACGTTGAACGGCATCGAGCTCACTGCGATGACGCACGGTGGTGCCCGGCGCCCAATCGGTATTCGAAGGGTATTTATCCGGCTCGTCGGTGACAACCACAATCGGATGGACGCCTTCGGCAGCCACTTGACGCGAAATAGTGGGTGGATCTAGCGGACCATCATGCGTTTGACCACCTGTCATCGCGACGGCATCGTTAAACAAAATTTTATAGGTCATGTTGACCTTGGATGCTGCAGCGGCGCGAATAGCCAGTAAGCCTGAGTGATAGTAAGTACCATCGCCGATATTTGCGAACACATGCTCTTCGGTCGTGAATGGTGAATGACCAATCCACGTCGTGCCCTCAGCGCCCATGTGAGTAAATGTCGAGGTCGAGCGATCCATCCACAACGCCATGTAATGGCAGCCAATACCTGCCAGAGCACGACTGCCTTCCGGTACGCGCGTTGAGGTGTTGTGTGGACAACCAGAACAAAAATACGGCGTGCGATCTTTTTGTGCGTCGGGCTTCACACTCACTTTTAATACCGCTTCACGCGACTCTAAATAAGCGATACGTTCACGCACGCGCTGCTCAATCGGATGTCCTGCAAAATACTTTGAAATACGCGCTGCGATTGCACGCGCAATTTGCGTAGGATTTAATTCATACGTGCCCGGCAACAGCCACTCACCATGACCACTGCGACGAGTGTTACTCCATTCACCTGTGTCATCGAATTTACCAACCACACGTGGACGCACGTCATTGCGCCAGTTATAGAGTTCTTCTTTGAGTTGGTATTCCAGTAGTTGACGTTTTTCTTCGACGACTAAAATTTCTTCCAGACCGGTCGCAAATTGGCGCGCACCTTCAGCCTCAAGTGGCCACGTCATACCTACTTTGTAGAGTCGTAATCCGATATCGCGGGCGACGTTTTCATCAATGCCCAAATCTTCCAGTGCCTGACGAGTGTCAAGATACGACTTACCTGCAGTCATAATGCCAAAGCGTGCATTCGGGCTATCCCAGATCACACGATTCAGTTTATTCGCACGCGCATACGCTAATGCTGCATACCATTTGTAATTAACCAGTCGCTCTTCTTGTTCGAGAATGCCATCGGGCCAGCGAATATTTAATCCGCTAGGCGGCATATCGAAATCTTCAGGCATCACTATCTGCACACGATTCGGATCGATATCAACGGTCGCACCCGACTCAACTACATCGGTGACGCATTTCATACCTACCCACAAACCGGTGTAGCGGCTCATGGCCCAACCATGCAAACCGTAATCTAAATATTCTTGTACCGATGAGGGAAATAAAACAGGAATGCCACACGCTTTCAGAATGTGTTCACTCTGATGAGCATTCGTCGATGACTTAGCAGCGTGATCATCACCTGCTAAGGCTAATACGCCACCGTGAGGTGCCGTTCCGGCACCGACCGCATGCTTGAATACGTCACCGGAACGATCAACACCCGGCCCTTTGCCGTACCAGATAGAAAACACACCATCGTATTTAGCACCCGGAAATAAATTGACTTGCTGAGTGCCCCAGATCGATGTGGCAGCCAAATCTTCATTCACACCGGGTTGAAAACGCACGTGGTGTGCATCAAGATATTTTTTTGCCTTCATCGCCGTTTGATCGACAGAGCCCAAGGGTGAGCCGCGATAGCCAGTAATGAATCCCGCCGTATTTAGCCCTGCCGCCAGATCACGCTGGCGCTGCATCATGGGCAAACGAATGATGGCTTGTGTGCCGGTCAGAAAAACACGCCCGCGATCAAGCGTGTATTTATCGTCAAGGGAAATAGCGTCTGGCTGCAGTGCCTGCTGCCTATCCAATGGTGCGTTCATAAAGTCCCCAATAATTTTTCTGTATTACTAAACTCAAATCTCGACGCCGACTCACCCGACAATATAGGTCGTTTGCCTATATAAGTGCCAAAGTATAGGCAGACCCTCAGGTATCGTAAAATCACAAATACGCAAGCATCGTATCTGAAAAACACATACCTTATCTAGACCATGGCCATCAATAACGTCACCCTGCGCCAACTGCGCTATTTCGTCTCAGCAGCCCGCAACGGCCAGTTTTCCATGGCCGCTACCAGCGAGAGCGTCTCGCAGTCAGCCATCACCAACGCCGTACTGGCGCTGGAAAAAGAATTGGGCGTCAGGCTATTTGAGCGGCTGGCTCAAGGCGTTTCGCTGACAGCTGACGGACAGGATTTCTTTCACCACGCTTGCCATATTTTGGATTCGGTACGCGATGCGACTCACAAGCCGCGTTATCGCACTAATGCTCTGCGCGGCAAAGTCAGCGTGGCAGCTTCCTATACCGTGTTGGGCTACTTTCTTCCTGATTTATTGGCGCGCTTTCGAGCGAGCTATCCCGACGTGGAAATTGATCTGCGTGACATGGACCGAACTGAAATTGAACGCGCAGTTCTTAATAAAGAAGTCGATCTCGGCGTGGCGATTCTCTCAAACATTGACAAACTAGAGCGCTTTGCTCACGCCGTGCTAGTGCGTTCGCGCCGACAACTATGGGTCGCGCCCGGCCATGCTTTAGCCAAAATTGCTTCGCCATCGCTCAAAGACATTGCGCAACATCCCTACATCATGGTGACAACCGATGAAGCTGAATTGTCGACATTAGGCTACTGGAAATCACGTCGCATCAAACCTAAAATTGTGTTTCGTACGACTTCGATCGAGGCTGTGCGTGGTCTGGTGGCGCATGGCTTTGGTGTCACTGTATTGTCTGACATGGTGTTTCGCCCTTGGTCGCTCGAAGGTAAACGGATTGAAGCACGCCCTATTCTTGATCTTGTGCCACCAATGGAAGTGGGTGCGCTATGGAATCCGGAAAAAGAAATCAGCACACCGGCAGAAGCATTTCAGCAATTTTTGCTACATGCCTACGGTTACTAGGTAGAACTATTTCCCGCATTTGGCTGACAAGCCCTGACAGATCTGTAACAAGCAGTAAATCCTCGGTGGTATGCGGGTCGCGTGAATCACGATAGGGACTCATACCATTACAACGAGGTAATCATGAAAAACGTCACCGCCATTTCAATGCTGCTAGCTACGCTCGCCAGTAGTACCTTCGCGCTTGCTGATGATCACGAAAGTAGCGGCATGCACGGAGACAAGATGCCTCCCGCCTTTTCAAAATTTGATAAAAATAGTGACGGTCGTATTAGCCGCGATGAAGCGCGCGAAGGAACCGATCGCATGTTCAATGAAATTGATACCAACAAAGATGGCTTCATTTCAAAAGAAGAAATGCAAGCCCATCACAAAATTATGCATGACGAATTTCGCGAAGGCATGCGCGAAAAAATGCGTGATCACTGGAAAAGCGCAGACAAAGATGGTGATGGATTCCTCAGTCGCGCTGAAGTTGAAGCGGCACACATGAAACGCCTATCACGCGACTTCGACAAACTTGACACCAACAAGGACGGCAAGCTGAGTGAAGATGAAATGAAAATGACTATGCGCCCAAGTCCCAAATAAGCGTTTCAACATCTTGAATTAATTTGATTGCTTCAGAAATGGTGATGTGAATTTTTTACTCCACGGTGGCTTTTTGCCACGTCTCCACGCCTAACTCTATAGGCGTGTTTACGGATCCGATCAACTCATCGGATCCGTTTTTTTATCTATGGTTTACTACACATTGCACTGCACTCACCCGTGCGGCATGCACTGCGGCAGCAATATGATGCGCAGGATTTTGAGGATATTCAATCGCTACCGTAGCAGCGATCTGACCTGCGTTGATCGATTGTGCTGATTCAAGCGAAGCTTGCAATAGCTTAATTGAAAATAATACGCCATCGTCATTACTGCTTCGATGAATTAATTCATGCAGCGTCAATAGATCTTTGAACCTATCCGTTTTACGAAATGCATCGCAACGCTCAAGTAGTTTGACGATTGAATCTGCCGCCATCTCAGTAGTGCCGAGAATGGTGTAACGCTCACGCGCAGCCATCACCGCCAGATCTTTCACTTCATTCGGCAGCTTTAATCGATGGCACAAGTCCAGCGCTAGCTGCTCACTCGCTAGGTGATAGGCAATCACTGAAAAACGAATGGGCAGCGATACGCCTGCTTGTGCTGCGATATCTAATTCGTTCATTATTATCGCAGCAGCAGTAGTAGTGGATAAGTCTGACTGCGTATCGATTGATTGATTAAGCAATCCATCAAGTTCGGGCATCAAACGCTTCAGCGCTCCACACTCACGCAACACCGCAAACATACATGAAGGACGCTCCTCCATTAAGCCGCGCGCAATTTCTTGCCACACTCTTTCCGACACCAACGCATCTGCTTCGCCTGACTCAACCATCTGATGCATAAGATTGGCTGTCTGCGGTGCGACACTAAATTCTATGAACCGCGCCGCAAAACGTGCAAGACGCAATATACGCACAGGGTCTTCCGCAAAGGCGGTGGAGACATGTCGAAATACTTTGTTTTTAATATCGGCTTGACCATCACAAGGATCGATCAGCGTGCCGTCAGTATCTTGTGCGATTGCATTGATCGTTAGATCACGTCGCTGTAAATCTTGCTCCAACGTGACATCGGGCGCTGCATGAAATGCGAAGCCCGTATAACCCGGCGCAGTTTTTCGTTCAGTGCGTGCTAAGGCATATTCTTCATGCGTTGTGGGATGGAGAAAAACTGGAAAATCCTTGCCTACCGCAATGAAGCCCTCCGCTTTCATCTGCTCAGGAGTCGCACCAACCACTACGTAATCTCTATCTTTGACGGGCAAACCCATCAGCGCATCACGCACTGCTCCGCCCACAACATAAATTTTGTAGGTCGGTGGCATCGTGATCAGTGAGGGGCAAGGTAGCGAGGTGCCACCGCTTCTAATGGCGTGGCTTGCCACGCAGGAGGTGTGGAGTGGAGACCCGTGGCAACATTGTCCACTTTCATTGAATCGAGATTGTCGCGACTCATGATCGGACCGCCAGGCATATGCTCCAGCAGGAAGGCTTGTATTCGAGCGAGCGCATTAGGCAATTCAATGACAGGCCGCGGATGACCGCTATACACACCAGAAAGATTCAACAATTCTTTCATGCTATAGATAGTCGGCCCAACCAATTCATAGATCTGGCCAATGGTGTCAACATTCTCAAGTGCCTGCACAAACGCCTGCGCAACATCGCCTACAAACACCGGTTGAAATTTTGTTTGCACACCACCCAGCGCCAATACAGGCAACACGGACTGAAGCTGCGCAAACATGTTGAGAAAATTGTCTTCAGGCCCAAATACTACCGATGGGCGAAACGACGTCAACTCAAGACCTCTTGCTTCAACCATTATTTTTTCGCCCGCCGCTTTGGATCGTTGATACATAGAAGGGCCGTGCTCATCAGCACCCAGCGCACTCATATGCAAAAAACGCTTCAGTCCCTGACGCTGACATGCCGCCACTAAACGTCGCGGCAACTCAACGTGAGCACGCTCAAATGCCGGTCCCCATGGGGTGCCTCCGGATGAATGCAGCACACCGACTAAATTGATCACAGCATCTGCATGCTGCATCAAACGATCGAGTGCCGACGGATCATACACATCAGCTTCAATTAACTGAACTGTCGGCAATACGGTTAAGTGACGCGCGCGATGGTGTCGGCGCGTGGGCACAATAACGCGGCGACCGGTTGCGGCTAGTTGAGCCACGATATGTGAACCGATAAATCCGCTACCACCAATAACTAAAATAGATTCGTGTCGCATGTTTGGCATCTTAGGGTAAATCACCGATTTCATTAAGCATAGCGTCACGTGGCGATATGATGCCCAAACGTGATTTCAAGGAAGGTCCTTTATTTTCAAACAAAGCCGAATAGCAGGTAGCATTCGCCAACACATTTTTTACATAACCTCGGGTTTCTGAAAAAGGAATCGTCTCAGCAAAGATCGCTCCCTCAATGGGTTTTTCAAGCGTCGCTCGCCACAGTCGCGGACGGCTTGGGCCCGCATTGTAGGCAGCGGTTGCTAAGGTCTGTGAGCCTCCCAGATTACCCAACACCATATTCAAATAGTGAGTCCCCAGGGTGATATTAGTTCTAGTGTCATTCAAGTTGCTAAGCGAAAAACCTGACATGCCTACCTTGCGCGCGACATAGTTTGCAGTGGCTGGCATGATTTGCATCAAGCCGGAAGCACCCACATTCGAGCGGGCCGATTTCATGAAACGAGACTCCTGTCGAATCAAACCATACACCCACGCCTTATCCAAGCTCAGAGGCTGAATAGCTGTTTGCATGATGTCGTCATGCGGCGTTGGAAAACGCTGCGTGAAATCCAACTCTACCTTCGCACGATCCGCTGTTGTCACCATACGATCTAATACACCGCTCTGGCGTGCAAATTCACCAGCAGCTAATAATTGACGATCATTGAGTTTACGTAACTGCCAATTCCACTCGCGATTTCCTTCGAAACGCAAATCAAGATCAAGTAGCTTGAGTGAATTACGGAAACCGGGATTCGACATCGCCTCAGACATTTCTTCTGCAGTGGGTGCTGATGGACGCGGTGGCACCACTAGTTTTTGACTCAACTCTTCCGCTGCCAAAATTCCATAAAAAGTAGGCTGACTTGAGATGGTTTGAAATAATTTTTGCGCATCTTCGGTGTGATGCTGTGCGAGGTGAGCGCGACCACGCCAATAAATCCACGTAGGATCTTTTTGAAGTTCACGCGGCATGCTGTCGATAGAACGTGCCACCATAGGCCAATCACCATCGCGCAAGGCGGCACGAACGCGCCATTGATGACCATCCGGTGACAAGGTTGCATCCCAGGTCTTACGCCACAAGTTAGCGGCTTCTTTTGAGAGTCCCATCGAAGAGTGCAAGGCGATCTGCGCCCACGCTTGTGACTGTTCTTCATGGTTTAGTCGAAACAAGGATTTATGTAATGCACGTTCGGCCTTGTCTGGGTTATCTTTCGCAACTCGGCCTAAGGCAATGACGAACAATTCACGTACCGCTTGCGAACCTGCCGCTCCCCGCTCAACAAATGCAGAGGATCGATCAATTGCTGGCATGAGCTGGCGCTCGCTGACATCGATAAAATACGCAATACGCTTGGCTGCACTTGTTGCGCCATATTCAGCAGCTAAACGAACTTGGCGCCAAATATCTGCTTCTCCAAACTGCTTATCCTGATACAGGCGATGAATCAAATCAACGCAGGCTTCGCCATAGTTCTTGGGTTGTACGAGTAACTCGCGCGCTGCTTTAACGACATGTTCACCTTTCGCAACACGTGATGAAAGCGCATAGCACTTCACTTGCAAATCATCGTTCAAAACAAATAAGGGATATTGTTCATCAAACAATCGCCAGTCACGCGCTCGCCCCAAGATCAGTAACCAATCATTGCGCAGACGATCAGCGATTGCGGTGCCGTCATAACGATTCAGGTAGCTACGAATTTCACCTTCCGGTGTCGATACAAGACGCGGATAGAGACGGTAATATTCAACATAGGATTGAATAGGGTAATCCGTTAAGCGAGCCGCCAGTCGCCCAGTATCACCCATGTCGCCGCGTGCAGACGCATCGCGCAAGGTGATGAAATCTGCATCAGCGCCGCCACCAACCATGATGGCACGTTTGATGGCTGTCGTGGCATGCGCCATCGGAATCAGCGCTGTGACTAGTAAGGCCACAGAAAGATGCTGCCTCATGGCCGAAAAAACTGTGCGGGCCGTGCGCATCATCGATACATCCGTAATTTTCATGAATGAATTACTAGTTAAAAAATAAGTGTAAAAAATTAAAAGTAATGACAAAATTTCATGCCTTTACAACATGCATAGCGTCGTTCCTTTATAGTCTCTTAGAATACCATGCAGCATTAAGGACTATCGACATGAAAGCGGCTATTTTTAGCAATGCAAACACCAACAAATAAAGCAGAATTACGTCAGCAACTCATCGCAGCTCGCCGCAACATGGACGCTGATGCAAAAGCCATGGCAGATGCGCGCATCCTGCAGCGACTTTCTGAATGGTTGGATGTGCATCAGCCAGCATCTCTCGGGGCTTATATCGCGATGTCGGCTGAACCTGAGCTTATGTCTCTGTATGAAACACTAAACTCGCGCGGTATCACGCTCGCCATGCCTGTAGTTTTGGAAAAAAACCAAGCACTTATCTACGTTCCCTGGCAGCCGGGTGAACCACTGGCCCGCGATGCCAGTGGAACAATGGCACCTGCTAAACGAGAACACGCTCTACAACCTGCCGTAGTGCTCGTACCCTGCGTAGGATTTAATGATGAAGGATTTCGATTAGGTTATGGCGGCGGCTATTTTGATCGCACCTTGGCAAAAGAACCAAAACCCACAGCGATAGGAATAGCTTATGCAATCACTCGCGCTCAGTTTGCGGTCGAAGCACATGACATCCCGCTCGACTTGATCATCACAGACTAGCCCTAGGCTTTGACTACGCAGTCCAAATTTCTACGTACAGCGACTTAACTGCGATTGAGTTGCTGCAAAATAGCTGTCGTTGGGCCGGCCTGATTCAGCGAATAAAAATGCAAGCTTGGAGCGCCACCCTCAAGCAAACGCTCACACAGCGCAGTGACAACATCTAAACCAAACGCTCGTATAGCTTGGCTGTCATCGCCAAAGCTAGCTAGCTTGAGCCGTATCCAGCGCGGAATCTCTGCACCACACATTTCAGAAAACCGCATCAACTGTGTGTAATTAGTAATCGGCATAATGCCTGCCACTACCGGTACATCAATGCCCATTTTGTGCGCATCATCCACAAAACGGAAATACGCATCAGCGTTATAGAAGTACTGCGTGATCGCTGAATTGGCGCCTGCTTTTACTTTGCGCGCAAAATTTTGCAAATCGTCTTGGGGTGATTTGGCCTGCGGATGCATCTCGGGATACGCCGCAGCTTCGATATGAAACAAATCACCTGTTTCAGCGCGAATAAATTCAATCAATTCATTGGCATGGTTGAAGTCGCCGGAAGAACCGCCAAATCCGCTCGGCAAATCACCACGCAAAGCGACTAAGCGGCGTATACCTGCTGATTTGTACTCTGTCAGAATTTCGCGTAAATCTGCACGCGATCGACCTATGCATGAAACATGCGGTGCGGCGTCATGGCCTTCTTTTTGAATTTCAAAAACTGTGTCACGCGTACCCGATTGGGTAGAGCCGCCAGCACCAAAGGTGACTGAAAAATACTCAGGCTTTAATTGCGCCAGTGATTGGCGCGTAGCACGAAGCTTATCGGCACCCTCGCTTGTTTTTGGCGGAAAAAATTCAACGCTAAAGTGGCGCTTAGATACTTTAGATGACTCGACCATTTAATCTCGAATAAATAGCGTAGACAAAGCCCATGAAGCAATGCTGTAGACCATAGCTCCCAGCATAGCCGCTCCAAAACTATCCACCTGAAAGCCTTTCACAAGATCCGCTACGGCCCAAAACATCAAGCCATTGATCACGAAAATAAACAATCCCAGCGTGAGAAATGTGACCGGCAAGGTAAGGATAATCAGAATAGGGCGAATGAGTGTGTTTACCAGCCCGAGAACCAGTGAGGCTACCAATGCTGTGGAAAAGCTGTCTATGTGAACGGTATCCACTAAGCGTGGAATAGCAAACAGGGCCAGTGTATTTATGAGCCACAACAGCAGTAGTCGCATGGTTTGAAGGAATGATAAAGCAGGTTAAGGGCAAGTCCGCCTGCTACTGTGTAACAGGCGGAGCTTGTCATATCCCACAAAACCGTTACAACAACCCAAAAACAAACGGGCTATTAATAACGATAGTGCTCAGGCTTGAACGGGCCTTGTTGCTTTACACCGATGTAATCAGCCTGCTCCTGGCTCAGTTCGCTCAACTGTGCATTGAGTGTTTTGAGTTGCAGACGCGCGACTTTCTCATCCAAATGCTTAGGCAAGGTGTAGACGCCGATTGGATAGTTTTTGGTTTGCGTAAACAACTCGATCTGAGCAATCGTCTGATTAGCGAATGATGAACTCATCACGTATGACGGATGGCCAGTACCGCAGCCCAAATTGACCAGACGACCTTCGGCCAACAAAATGATGCGCTTACCATCTGGGAAAATCACGTGATCGACTTGCGGCTTGATGTTTTCCCACTTGAACTGCTTAAGTGCGACAACTTCAATCTCATTATCGAAGTGACCGATATTACAAACGATGGCCTGATCTTTCATCTTCTTCATGTGCTCAAGCGTAATCACATGGTAGTTGCCGGTCGCTGTAACAAAGATGTCTGCGTGCTCTGCAGCGTAATCCATAGTTACAACACGATAGCCTTCCATCGCTGCCTGAAGTGCACAAATCGGATCGATCTCAGTCACCCACACTTGCGCAGACAATGCACGCAGTGCTTGTGCTGAACCCTTGCCCACATCGCCATAACCAGCAACGACAGCAACCTTACCTGCGATCATTACATCGGTCGCACGTTTGATGGCATCGACCAAGGATTCACGGCAACCATACAGGTTATCGAACTTAGATTTAGTTACTGAATCATTGACGTTAATTGCTGGGAAAGCCAATTTGCCTTCTTTATGCATTTGGTACAAACGATGCACGCCAGTGGTAGTTTCTTCGGTCACACCTTTGATGTGCGCCAAGCGTGTTGAATACCACGTTTTGTCGGTTGCGAGTTTTTTCTTGATTGAATTAAACAAGCAAATCGCTTCTTCTGAATCAGGGTTATTCAACACACTGATGTCTTTTTCTGCGCGTGTACCGAGATGCAAAAGCAGAGTGGCATCGCCACCATCATCAAGAATCATGTTGGAGTAGCCACCATCCGTCCATTCGAAAATGCGATGCGTGTAATCCCAGTATTCGTCCAGCGTTTCACCTTTGTAGGCAAACACGGGAGTACCATTAGCAGCAATCGCTGCCGCAGCGTGATCTTGAGTGGAGTAGATGTTGCACGATGCCCAACGAACTTGGGCGCCGAGTGCTTCTAAAGTTTGAATCAGCACGGCGGTCTGTATCGTCATGTGTAACGAACCAGTAACGCGTGCGCCTTTCAGCGGTTGTGAAGCGGCAAATTCTTGACGAATCGCCATCAAACCAGGCATCTCGGTTTCGGCAATACGCATTTCTTTATTGCCAAAGTCAGCCAGACTGATGTCAGCTACGTGATAGTCGTGTGTAGTTGCGGATTTTAATACGGCGCTCATCACGCCCTCCTTTTCTTTGAAAAAAAGTAACGTGAGCGCAGTTGCGGTATGAATGTCAAGCCTGGCAGAGTGGGAAACCTGTCGCAACGCTCCTTGACTGGCAATATTTTAATCGAAAATCACTTTGCGTTCACTCTGCCACCAAAAGCATACCCACAGCAAGCCAGAGGCAGCTCCATACACATGCGCAACAGACACGATGGGCATGCTCAAAACCGAGTGATTAAATAAAATTAATTTAACAACTAAAGCAATTCCTGCACAAATGGCCAAACCTTGACGCCCATTCAGCCATGTCAGTGCAGCGCCCGCCGCCCACAATCCATACAGCACACCGGATAGGCCGGCATACCACTGCAAGGATGATTGCAAATTCCACAACAAGCCACTAACACCCATTGCGCTTGTTAGTAGCAAGCTCGTTAATTCGTGCGCAGTCATTGATTGACACAACATTTCTACGATTAACAGCAACCCGAATAAATTCAATAACAAGTGACGAGCATCCAGATGCACCAAATGAGCCGTCAGCAAACGCCACCACTGACCCGCATCGATCGCTTCACGATCCCACATCAGCACTTTCAGTGAGTTTGGATAGATAGACGCCACTAAGATACTCAGCACGAGCGTGATCAGTACCCCAAAAAAATTTGCGCGCTGGCGATCATTCATACAACGTCGAGGTCGTTTGATAAATTCAGTTTCAATGCTCGCGTCTACCGCGTCTAGCGCGACTCACAACCAGTAAGCCCGTAGCAGCCATTAACCACTCGGCATCGATAGCACCGCCACCGCCCGAACTAGTACTGGTGCTAACACCCGAACTAAGCTGTCTGCCTTGCGGCACTTCAACAGTAAAACTCATAGCGCTACCCGAGCCATACTGATCGCTGGCTGCTACGCTAATGGTGTAAATCCCCATAGGAGAAGCATGCGCCCACTTGAATACACCTACAGCACTCAATGTCGCTCCATCAGGTAATGCAATCGCATGAAACACGGGCTTATCGCCATCGGCGTCTGTCGCTAGTAACTTAAGCGTGAGAGTGCTTCCAGCTGCAACCTGACGCGTCGTGACACTCTGAACGATTGGCGTGCTGTTGATACGCACACTGGCATTCGCGTTACTAGTGGCTCCACTGCTATCCGTTACAAGCACAACAAACTGATACGTACCCGTAGCAGGCGCTACAAAACTAGCATTAGCTGTATTGGCATTTAAAACGCTAATAGGAATTTTGTTGGATGGCGATGCATGCCATACATAACTAGTGACAGGATGACCGCTAGGCGAAATAGCGCTGGCATCTAAATTCACCAGGGCACCGGGTGCGACCACCTGTGAAACACTAGAAATATGTATAGCGGGCGCAATCGATGTCAGCGCTGCATACACATCGAGAATGCCAGCACCACACATGCCACTATTTGCACGCAAGAGACAAGCGCTACCTGCTGAAAAAGTTCGTGCTGAAGCACGTAATAAAGAAACCACTTCATCACGTGATAGCGATGGATTGAGTGACAGCATCAATGCAATCGCGCCAGCTACGTGAGGCGCTGCCATGCTGGTGCCGTATTTAATCGAATAGCTATCCGATGCGGGCCTGCTAGCTCCTGTATTTCCGAGTGAATAAATTCCCAAGCCGTTGGACGAATAAATTTCTACGCAATTGCGCGAGAGAGTTCCACAACCACCACCGGGTGCGCTAATTAATGTTTGCACACCAAGGTTGGCATAAGCCGCACTATCACCGTCAACGCTGTGCGCAGTTACTGCCAGTGTGCCCGCACAATTGGCAGGTTGATTCACGCTGTTAAAACCACCATTACCATTAGAAACCACCACGATCGCGCCAGCAGCATTCACATCATTAATCGCCGCTTGAAAAGCTCGTGAACACGTGCCTGCTATACCCAAACTTAAATTAATTATGCGAGCTGGGTACGCATTTTTAGGTGCGCCTGGAACGGTCAAACCTGCAGCCCAGCGCATTCCGTCAATGATGTCAGAGGTATAGCCTCCGCATTTACCGAGTACTCTGACAGGCACGATCCGCACATTTGGCGCAATACCCGCGCCATACAAACCATTGTTCATTAACGCAGCAATAATTCCCATCACATGCGTGCCGTGCCAACTTGATCGTGCAGCTACTGATCCTTTACCGCATTCGTTCGCCGCAACTGCATCGCCCGGATCACTTGCATCAGCATCACGGCCATTCCCATCATTCGCCATCGCGACACTACTCACAAAATCATAGCCGGGTAGTACGGCCTGCAAATCCGAATGAGGTCGGTAGCCTGTATCAAGCACCGCTACATCAACGGTTCCATTACCCAGCGTGATTTCCCATGCGGGTGGCAAATCAGCACCTCCGGCGTTACTACCTATCGGCGTCATGAAATGCCATTGACCGGGCGCCCCTGAATAACCCGGATCGTTCGGCATAAAAGCATGCGCTTGCATACGCAGGTCGGGCTCGACGGATTCAACTTCCGTATTTGTGGAAAGCTTGGCAGCCAGTGCGCGCGCTTCGTCTATAGAAACAGGTCTATCTAACTTGAGTAAATGTGACTTACCCGATAACTGACGCTCAATACGTAGTGACGTCGCTGCGATACTTGATAGATGACTATCATTGCGACGTTCAAGTTGCTCGCCAAGTTTTTTACCTTTGATTTCGTGGGGGGTAATGATGAGATGATCGACCTCCATAGGAGCGACGATCTGATTAGATGATGTAGCTTGTAAACCAGCTTTGGCCTCAGGAGCTGCATTTTGCGCAAAACTGGAAACACTAAACACTAACTGCAAAATTAGTGATGTAAGTACAGCGTGGCTTATCAACGCACACTGACGCAAAAGAATGCACATAGTCATAACACTGCAACAGAATAATGCGATTGACTGTAGCAGCAGCTATTTTTTTTACAGCGTAGAAAAGAACACGTATTACGGCTCTATTCGGCGGCGACGTCGCACCAAAGAAAAAGGGCAGGCAGCGAATCGCTAACCTGCCCTGCAAAACTAAGACAACGCTAATTAAAGGCCAGCCGCTGCCTTCAATGCCGCAGCTTTGTCAGTGCGCTCCCAACTAAATTCTGGCTCTTCACGACCGAAGTGACCATAGGCTGCGCTCTTACGATAGATAGGACGCAGCAAATCGAGCATTTGTACAATGCCTTTAGGACGCAAATCGAAATGTTCGAGTACCAGCGCTTCGATTTTTTCATCACTGATTTTACCGGTACCAAACGTAGTCACCATCACCGAGGTTGGCTTGGCAATACCGATGGCATACGAGATTTGGATTTGGCAACGTTCAGCCAAACCAGCAGCGATAATATTTTTCGCTACATAACGACCTGCGTACGCGGCTGAGCGGTCAACCTTGGAAGGATCTTTACCAGAGAATGCACCACCGCCGTGAGGCGCTGCGCCGCCGTAAGTGTCAACGATAATTTTGCGGCCGGTGAGTCCGCAGTCACCTTGCGGACCGCCGATAACAAAACGACCAGTAGGATTCACCAAGAAACGCGTGCCGTTCAGCCATTCTTTAGGAACGACTGGTTTGATGATTTGTTCGATGACGGCTTCTTCAATCTGCTTGTGCTCCATTTCTGGTGCGTGTTGAGTCGATAAAACAATCGTATCGATAGAAACTGGCTTACCGTCCACGTATTTCAGTGTGACTTGTGATTTTGCATCAGGACGCAACCACGGCAAGCGACCATCTTTACGCAACTGCGATTGACGCTCAACGATGCGGTGAGCGTAGTGAATCGCTGCCGGCATAAGCTCTGGCGTCTCGTTGCAGGCATAACCAAACATCAAGCCTTGGTCACCCGCACCCTGATCCAGATCGATACCTTTGCCTTCATCCACGCCCTGAGCAATATCAGGTGACTGCTTGTCATAGCAAACCATCACGGCACAACCACGGTAATCAATACCAAAATCGGTGTTGTCGTAGCCTATGCCTTTGAGTGTGTCGCGCGCGACTTTGATGTAGTCCACATTTGCCGACGTGGTGATTTCGCCTGCTAACACCACCAAACCGGTATTGCACAACGTCTCAGCCGCTACGCGCGCGCGCGGATCCTGCTCAAGAATTGCATCGAGAATGGCGTCGGAAATTTGATCAGCAACTTTGTCCGGATGACCTTCGGACACTGATTCGGAAGTAAAAAGATATTCGTGCGACATGCAAGCTCCTAATAAAAAAGATTGACAACGTGTCGCGGCAATCTCTTGAGCCTGCGACGCTTTAGCGAAATTTGTAGACCGCCTCGCAAGTTGTCTGATTAACTCGGCGGTGAAAACTTTCGTGGTATTTTACGCCTCTCACTTGATTTGAGTAAAGTCTCCGTTTACCTTCCCCGCATGCTGCTGCGCGTATTCCAGATTTTGGCTTGGCTTCCGCTGCCGCTAATGCATGCATTCGGTGCTGCTGCGGGCTGGCTCACCTACGCCTCTTCGTACGCCTACCGTAAGCGTATGCGATTGAATTTAAAGCAAGCTGGCTACCTGCCGGCGCTCCATCAAGCGATCGCTGAGTCCGGCAAAAACCTTTTAGAGCTTCCATTTATATGGTGTGGGAATTCATCGCGCGTTCTACGCTCGGCTAAGGTACACGAATGGCAAATAGCTCAATCAGCCCTAGACAGCGGGAAAGGCGTAATCTTTTTGACACCACATTTAGGCTGCTTCGAAATCATTGCGCAAGTTATCGCCAGTCGTGCGCCACTGACCGCGCTGTACCGACCACCACGCATGGCCATGCTTGAACCTTTGTTAGAAAAAGCACGTGAGCGTGACGGCCTAGCGCTGGCTCCAGCGAATTTATCTGGCGTTCGCACGCTATTAAAAACGCTACGCAAGGGCGGCGCAGTTGGATTACTGCCGGATCAAGTACCGGGCTCCGGCGAGGGCGTTTGGACCAAATTTTTCGGAAAACTCGCTTACACAATGACTCTTCCTGCCAAGTTAGCGCAAATGAGTGGTGCGACCATCATCTTGTCGTATGCAGAGCGGCTGCCCTATGGCCAAGGCTATGCTGTTCACTTCGTTCCATTTGAACGGCAGTTGATAGGCACTCTTGAAGAGCAAGCAGGAATCATAAACACCGCCATGGAAGATTTAATAGCACGTTGTCCCTCACAATATTTTTGGAGTTATAACCGCTTTAAAGGTCAACCACCTGCAATCGCTCTCACCTCGGACCAAGCATCATGAGATTACTACTTGCGATTATGTGGGTGCTGCATTGGCTGCCGCTGCCTATCTTGGGGCGCATTGGTAAATTCATTGGCAGTATTTTATTTATCGCGATCCCCGAGCGACGTCATATCACGCTCACCAATTTGCGGCTCTGTTTTCCCAAGATGACAGAGAAGCAGCGCATCGCTATCGCTCGCGCACATTTCCAAGGCTACGCTCGCAGCATCCTAGAACGCGGAATACTTTGGTGGGCCTCGCCCGAACGGCTGCGTCGATTAATCAAAGTTACGCCGGCTATTCCCACTCAATTGGCACAAGAACGCCCTACCATTTATCTTTGCCCTCATTTTGTGTGTCTAGAAGTCGCTGGCACAGCGATCACCATGGCGGGACCCGCATGCTCTATCTACGTTCGTCAGCATAGTGAGCTTTTCGATGAAGCACTGCGCAAAGGACGCTTACGATTCACCACGGATGAACGCAACTTATTAGCTCGAGATGCGGGGATTAAACCCATCATTCGCGCGATGCGCAATGGACGACCGTTCCTTATGCTTCCGGATATGGATTTCGGACGTAAGGAATCGGTATTCGTGCCTTTTTTTGGAATTCCTGCAGCCACCTTGACAGCTCCGGCACGACTTGCAGCGGCCACTGAAGGGCAGGTTATCCCTGTCATCACACGATTCCAGCCGCATTATCGCGGCTGGGAAGTGCGTTTTTTCCCACCATGGGAAAACTATCCGGGAGACGATATCGAGCAGGCGACACGCTTCATGAATGCTTTCATTGAAGAGCGCATTCAAGAAGCACCTGCCGAATATTTCTGGTCACACAAACGCTTTAAAACACGGCCCGAAGGCATACCGAGCCCATACAACTAAGGGACACCACTAGTCATCACTTTTTTCGGTCTCAACCGACGTGCTGCTATCGGGTTCTGTTTTTTCTGAAACTTGGATTGAATCAGTCTGGGCGTCTGCATTGGCTTTTTTATCATCCGCTAATGAAGACGATTCCGCAGCGACGCCTTTCTCAACGACCCTTTCATCATCATTCGATTTTACGATCGGACCATCTTCTAAAGTCATTACTGACGAATTGAGCCACAATCTTTTTTGTTCCTTTTTTATTTCTGACTTTTCATAATACGAATCGATAGATTGCTTAATTTTCTTAAATAAGTCTGAGTCTGTACTTTTTTCATCTTTTTGCATCTTAAAAACTTCCAGTTGCTGAAGGCAGTACTCAACTGGATTTTTTGTAAACGCGTTATAGTCTTTGGCTTTCAGATCAATAATTTTATTTCTTATTAAGACAAAAAATTCTAATGAAATTTTGTCAAACCCAGCTGTTTCTGCAAATTTCGCAAGCTTTTTAATTCTATTTCTTTGCATCTCGAGCTTTCGCGCTTCCTCTTCATTAAAATCACTTTCTTCATCCAACGCTTCTTTGGACGCGACACCGGAATGAGAAATTGAACTCGATCTCGGCGAAAACAAACCTTTAAGAGAGCTCAGCACGCCGCCCTTTTCAGCGCCCACTAATTGGACCTTACTTGCTGACTGAGTAGTTAATTTGAGCCCTTTTGCGTAATCGCCAACATAGCTTTTTGCTTTTTTTGATTGATGCTCTTGATTGATCAAAATATCAATCACAAAGGAATCTATCTTGTTAACGAGGTATGAATTTATATAACTACCTAACTTTGCGTAAAAGCCGGCGCCATTTTTAACATCGGCTGCAAGTTTAGGAGCCCAAATAGTCATAAAGGAAAACGTGGAAATAAAACCTACTAATGCACTTTTCCTTAGCTGAAGAAGTTCTTTCATTTCACCACTGCCGCTTTTTTCAAACTGCGCAACCACTTGATGATCAATTTCGAGCAGTAGTTTTTTTATGGGATCCTGGAATTTAGACGACGCTAACTTCATATCTGAACCAAAAAAATAATCTCCCACTAACTTCATTACCGGCACCATTAACGCCACTATCTCTGGATGATTAATCTGTTCCACTGGTCGCAAACCCTCACTGAGTTTGGTCACTTTCGCTCCCACCTTGGAAAATTCACGCATCACTTTTTGCAGTAGCTCATCTAATTTTTTATGGTCCAAATGATGGTTTATAAAAGGCTCACAAAAAATTTTACTGATGTCTAACTTTTCACAGAACGTTCCTGCTGCAGACAGATAATCGGTGATGAGCAACGACTCTCTCATTATGGTATTTGAACTGCCAGCTTCCTTTGTTTTGCCGTACAGATTGTCCAAGGTGACAAGCAGGAGTGCTAATTTCTCTGGCTTGAGGATGTGGTTTTGAATTCCGATATCAATAATTGGACTTAGCCCTTTGGGTAGATCTGATGCGTGCACTATGCACTTTTCACTTTTCTTGGGGGAAGCAAGCGCTCGGGAAGCACTCGAACTGCTATTCATCGACTTGGGTGTCGCGAGTGCATCCGGTAATGAGCTCGGCGTGAGCGTATTCGAAGTGCTTATCTTCGTCGGTGTGCCGCTTACTCCCCGCGCCAATGGCGGCGTATGCAACGTACTTTGGGGCAGACTGTCCTCACCAATAAATAGGCTGCGCTGCGATCTTTTGCTACTTAAATTGGGCCGCTCTTGTAAATCTGCCCCCGCTTGCGCAACTTGCCATGTTTTACTAATTCCATTTTTGGGTTGATTGCTTTGTATGAGTGTTGAATCTTCAACCCCTCGTTTTTCATTTGGATGCGACAAATTTTGTCCCGATAGGTGATCACTTGAATCTAGATGACTGCTTGAATTATTTCTACTTAATGGCGGGGTGCTCATGGCGAGCCTTTCAATAAAATTAGGATAATGGGTGCTCAGAGCAGGACAGCAAGGTGACCAAAATTAATGGCACTTTTAAAGATAAGGACAGGAACTTACGTGTCTGGCAATTTTTACTCAGGCCGTTTTCGTAACTACTATTTGGCCTAAGTTCCGCCCGTCATGAGAAAATCTTACTTATCTGCTGCTGGTATTCGTTTGTTGACTAGTCCAACGTACGATTTGGTTTAATTAGTAAATATTTGTTGTAATTACCATTCACATCAGTCCGACTCGCCTGCAAATATATAGGCGCTCAAACTGAATGCAATTCTTAAAGAACGACGATGAAACTCAAATTCACAAAAATGCATGGCGCCGGAAACGACTTCATCGTGATCGATGCGATCAATCAGACAGTGAATCTCACCCCCGATCAATGGCATCTCATCGCAGATCGACGTTTTGGGATTGGCGCTGATCAGATGTTGGTCGTAGAAAAATCAACCACTCCCGATGTGGATTTTCGCTATCGGATTTTTAATTCTGATGGTGGCGAAGTTGAGCAGTGCGGTAATGGTGCGCGGGCTTTTGTTAAATTTGTCGTCGATAAAGGCTTGACTGACAGGCGTCAAATTCGGGTTGAAACCATGTCCGGCGTTATCTCTCCACGCTTGGAAGATGACGGCCGTATCACCGTTGATATGGGTCCACCTATATTTGATACAACACTCGTACCTTTTGATTCGACGGGATTAGTCGCTGACAAAAAACATTCTGCGTTGGTCTGGCCCTTAGAAGTGAATAGCAAACTCATTTCGACGGTTGTACTCTCTATGGGTAATCCACATGCCGTGCAAATCGTGCCTGATGCCGATCTAGCACCCGTGGCTACCGATGGCCCAGCGATTGAAAATCATTCGCGTTTTCCAAAACGCGTCAATGCTGGGTTCATGCAAATCATCGATAGGCAACACGTAAAACTACGCGTATTTGAGAGAGGTGCGGGCGAGACCCTTGCCTGCGGTACTGGCGCATGCGCTGCAGTGGTCGCTGGCATCCAACTCGGACAACTCGATTCACCTGTCAGCGTTTCAACGCGCGGCGGGGAGTTAAGTATCGAATGGCTTGGTGGCGAACATGCTGTGATGCTTACGGGTCCAGCGGTCAGTGTTTTTGAAGGCAGTATCGACATCTAAGTTTTTTTGCTGCTTTTCGATACTTACCTTTGTAGATATTTCTATGCCCGATTTCGATTGTGCTCACGGCGCGAGCTCATCAAACTGCGAAACCGGTATATTCGTTGACGATAGTTACCTTCTGATCCAATTGGCGTCCCATCAGCTGTATCAAACACTCGCGCAGCATAATCAACGGCCTGTCTTTGTTCGCTTGTTAAGATGAGTATTAGTCGGCGACGACTGCGTGGATGCTGCTCTCGAATATCAATTTCCAGACAGTGCCCATGATCGGCTTCTTGCACGTCTATAAGCAAGGCCTCTGCACGAGTTAAGCCAAACCAATATCCTAGTTCAACCCTCGCTGATAGGAAGGGATACTGACTCATCATCTCACGTGTGAATGCTCGCTTTGCAACGTTCGCCCAATCGGCTTTTCGAATTGGCGGAACAATTTTATTTAATAATTTCTGCGCTTCTTCATCACCTTGCGCTGCCGCTTTTAGCAACCAATAAACCGCACGAATATCTGCACGCGGATCTACTCGACGCTGACGCCATGCGATCAATCCCATCTCTAGCTGTGAACGCATGTGACCGCCGGTTGCAGCCATTTCTAAATACCTACGCGCTTCGGCTACGCTACGACGTGAGAACTCAGGCTTTAAAAAAATGCGTGACAATGCGAAGGATGCTTTTTCCTCACTTTGTTCTGCCGCTAAAGACAACCAGCGAATAGCTTTTTTGTAGTGCGCAACACCTGTGACATTACTTAATCGCAAACCATTTTCATCCATACGCGCGATCCACAAACCATAAGCAAGTTGAGCGCTACTTTGGCCACCTTCAGCGGCAACTCTCAAGTAGTGTTCAATCAAACGGCTATTGGGATCCGATGTCTTTAACAGCGCTTGTGCACAACGACTGAGCAGTTCAGTTTCCAACTTATTACAGGGTTGACGACGAATGGAATGTCCGCTGGCACGTCGCTCGATTTCCTGAGCCAATGGCAAGGCCCAGAGCAAAAATTTTAAGTAGTCGCCAACTTCCCATGCGCTATCGGCAAGCACGTATTGCGCTTCGATAACTCCACCTTTGGCTGCACGAGTAGCCCACTCAACGGCTGCATTCAGTTGATTTCCTTCAGACGTAGTTGCATCGTGCGGCTTTGCCTGACGCGCAGTTTCACGAATGCCTAACTGTTGCGCAAGCAACCACTGCGCATCGGCCAATCCTGCTTCGGCGGCGGCTTGCAATGCTCGCAATGCCTTCTGTTTTAATGATTGCTCTGCCCGGCCCCAACAAGAAAAAACCAATAAGGCGAGTACCAATCCCGCCTTCGCTATGCCTCCGTCAAATGCGCGTTCGTACCAGAACGCGACTCGTAAGGGATCCTTGACTTGTTGAGCAACGTCAAAAGGAACATTAGCCCCAATCAATAGCCACGCATCAGGCTGATTGTTTTCAGCTGCTTTCTGTAGCCAATGCAAGGCAGTGGAATGGCTTTGCGGCAAACCTCCCCCGCCGAATAGATAACGCTTTCCCAGGGCGAGCTGAGCTGGCGCTTTACCCGCGCGAGCCGCGCGAATGATGAGTAATTCCTCTCGATTGGCCATGGTCTGTGGGGATAAGCCTTAGAAAACGTCGACCAGCGCACATCCCAAAAGCAGGTCTAGCCCACCTCTGGCGAATTAGTCGCAACAACCTCTTTCTAAACGCAAGAAGTTGGGAACGCGCCGGCCAAGTGTTATCAAAATTAAAACCAGACTTTGCGCTTTGAGGTGGGGCAGCGTCAACGGTGATTAGTGCCAATAAAACAACAGCATTGATCAATAAGTCTCTTTTTGTCAGAAAGCTTTTTTTCAAGCGCGCCGAAGTTACGAGTGTTTTCATTTTAGAAATTAATGTTGCTCCAATCCGACCCGAGCGGATTCTCAACAAAACTTCGATATGGGGATGCAAAAATGAAAAAGTCACTCGTTGCGCTGGCATTGGCCGGCGCGTTTGCCAGTGCCGCTCAGGCACAATCAATAGAGATGTATGGAATAGTGGATATGGGATTTGTGAAGGAAAGCGGAGGCGCTGCAGGCAGTCTCACCAAGCTCACCAGCGGCGCTCAATCCGGCACACGCCTGGGCTTTAAAGGCACTGAAGATTTGGGCAACAACACGAAAGCCCTGTTTGTTTTGGAAACAGGCATCGCCGCTGATAGAGGAGGATTTAATCAGGCCAATACGCCCCAAGGATTAGCATTCGCCCGCCAAAGCTTTGTTGGCTTACAAAGCGATATGGGCACGGTCACGATGGGCCGCCAATACACGCCTTACTTCTTGACCATGTTGGTAGGTGACCCCTTTGCGGCAGGCATGGCAGGCGCCGCACAAAATATGCTAATGCCAGGCGCAAACATCCGCATGAACGATACCGTGAAATACACCTCGCCCGTGTTTGCGGGCTTTAGCGGCGAAGCTGCCTATGGATTTGGCGAACAAGCTGATACCACTGTCAGAGCCAGGCAAGTAGCCGGTTACTTGAACTACAGCGGAGCCCCAGTCAACGTTCGATTAGGTTATCTGAAGAAAAATAACGCAACTACGCCCGGCGATACAACTAACTGGATACTCGCCGCTAATTGGGATGTAAAAGTTGCCAAACTGTTTGCTGCAATGACTGATAACGACGACGCTTCCGCCGGCACAACTCCACGGAAGAGCAAAGATTATTTGATCGGCGCTCAGGTGCCATTCAACAAACATACATTCATTGCATCCTACATTTACAAAGATGGCGACAACGGGACAACTGGCAATGCAAACCAATTGGCTTTAGGTTATACCTACACGATGTCGAAGCGCACCAATCTGTATGCCGCATGGGGCCGCATTAACAATGGCACAAATATTCCTCTCACAGTAGGCAATAACTCTGAAGTTGGTAGTGGCGACAAAGCCTTCAACTTAGGTATCCGTCACGTTTTTTAAGCCGTTTAAGGCAGGCTGATTCAAGATAGGGTAATCACTTAATCTCATCTTGAATCACCTGTCAATCAGTCTGCAGTTTTTTCTGTAATCGAATCTCCTCTGTAGTTTTGTGGGCACCCCAGGGTGCCCTTTTTTATTCACGCCAATGGTTTCAGACCCAGATACAATTCGGGAATTCCTGAATTTCACTCTAGATCGCCGACTGCCATCATGACCACTACCCCAGACGCCCACGCCGTTGCACTCTATCTGGAAGATCATCCCAACTTTTTCGAAGACCACCCTGACCTGATTGCGAGCTTTAAGCTTACGACCTCGCTTGGTGGTCGGACCGTCTCACTGCAAGAGCGCCAAGTCGAAGTGCTACGCGAAAAAATCCGCAATCTGGAACTACAGTTGGTGAATCAGTCTCGCTACGCAAAAGATAACGACGGAATCATGGTGAAAATCCATGAATGGACACTGAAACTTCTGGCCGCACGTTCAGAACAACCTGCAGATTCGGTACTGGATACCTTAATCGACTTTTTCCAGGTTCCAGCTGCCAGCCTGCGAGTGTGGGACTCATCCATCGACCTAGACAAAAAATGGCACGAAGCCCCCGATTTGGATGCGGCAAAAACACTCGCCGCCCAGCAAGCGACGCCGTATTGCGGTCCATCCGCTAACAAACCCGGTTTGGAATGGCTCAGCAATTCAGCGGCGATTCAGTCGTTAGCGTTGATTCCACTTCGTGTACCAGGCTCCACCGAAAGCTTTGGCTTATTAGTGCTTGGCTCTCCTGATCCAGCGCGCTTCACCGCCGACATGGATACACATTTTCTGCGGCAGATCGGCGAGATCGCCAGCGCCACAGTGCATGGACAGTAAAGCGACCTCGTATTTCAACGCTGCAGATGAGCAGCATATAGCTAGCTATCTGCAACACTTGCAAACGCAACGCAAGTTATCTGAGCACACCTTAGATAGCTATCAGCGCGACCTCGCACAATTAGGCGCGTTATGCGTTGAGAAGAAAATTTCTTCGCTATCTAAAATTACAGCATTTGATACTCGACGCTTTGCTGCGCAATTACATTCGCGCGGTTTGTCGCCTAGTTCAATTGCACGCAAATTATCTGCATGGCGAGGGTTTTTTAGTTGGATGGCGATACACCATCAACTTACCGTAAATCCAGCGGATGGCGTTAAAGCACCTAAGCGAGCACGAGCACTACCCAAAGCCTTGGGCGTCGATGATGCAGTGAGGTTAGTCAGCGGCAGCTATGCTAAGGCCAATGCATCTGACACTGCAGACGCTTCCAATATACCCAACGCTTCCGAAGCCGATCTAACGCAGCAGCTCTGCAATCACGCCATGTTTGAATTGCTGTACTCAAGCGGGCTACGCGTTTCTGAATTGGTTGGACTTGATGTTCAGTACACAGAATCGCGCAATCATTCATCACTTGGTTGGCTAGATCTTGATGGATGCGAAGTAACCGTCACCGGAAAAGGAAATAAGCGCCGTACAGTTCCCGTGGGTGGCGCCGCATTACTCTCGATTCGTGAATGGCTATCTCGACGAGCTTCTGTCGCTAGCGAAAAACCAAGCTGTGATCCGCACGCGCTATTCATCACCGCACGTGGACAGCGAATAACTGCACGCGCAGTACAAACCCGTATCAAAGCACACGCACAAGCCATAGGCATTCCCGCCGATGTGCACCCGCATATGCTGCGGCATTCATTTGCGTCACATGTGCTGCAATCATCGGGAGATTTGCGCGCCGTGCAAGAGATGCTAGGCCATTCATCGATCGCATCAACTCAGGTGTATACATCGCTGGATTTTCAACGCTTAGCGCAAGTGTATGATGCCGCACACCCACGCGCGAAAAAGCAAACCTCACACGATTAACGCAGTCCGCAGCAATTCATTTACATCATATTAGTTATCTACGCACGATAAATTCATGGCTCTTATTCCCGCTACGATACTCACCGGCTTTTTAGGCGCCGGCAAAACCACGCTACTAAACCGTCTGCTACATGAAGACCACGGGCAGCGCATCGCTGTCATTGAAAACGAATTCGGCGAAGAAAACATCGACAATGAAATTTTGGTGCAAGACACGCGCGAACAAATCGTTGAAATGAATAACGGTTGTATTTGCTGCACAGTACGCGGCGATTTAATTTCAGCACTTGGCCAACTTGCACAAAAGCAGCGCAGTGGCGAGTTGAAATTTGATCGTGTCGTAATCGAAACCACAGGTCTTGCTAACCCCGGTCCGGTTGCACAAACATTTTTTATGGATGAAGAAATCGCCACCAGCTATTTGTTGGATGGCGTAATTACCATCGTTGATGCCAGCAACGCGATGCAGCAACTGGATAAATTTGAAGAGGCGCAACGTCAAGTTGGTTTCGCCGATCGATTGTTTTTATCTAAATCGGATTTAGTGAGCGCCGATCAACTCAGCCTGCTTGAAGCTAGACTGCGACGCATTAACCCGCGCGCGCCCATAGGGCGTGCCGATTTCGGCCATGCTCCGATTGCAGAGATATTGGATATTCGTGGATTTAATCTGAACGACAAATTAGATATCGATCCTGACTTTCTAAAGTCTGAAGAAGCACATGAGTGTGACGATCATTGCGACCATGATCATCATAAACATGGACACGGCCATAAGCACGATCATGCAGCTCACCAAGAAGGTGGCCATACCGATGACATCGCTGCCTTTGTTTTTCGCAGCAACCGTGCTTTTGATCCGGCGCGTCTAGAAGATTTTATCGGCCAACTGATACAGATGTACGGCCCGCGAATGCTGCGCTACAAAGGCATACTGTGGATGGAAGGAGCCTCAAGAAAAGTGATTTTCCAGGGAGTCCATCAAACCATGGGCAGTGATTTGGGCGCGCCGTGGGCTTCAGAGGAAGTTCGTGGCAGCAAAATCGTTTTCATAGGTCAAGCATTACCACGAGCCATATTCACTGAGGGGCTGGAGCAATGTCTGGTATAAATGCCATAGTATTCACAAAAAATGGGGCTGCACTCCCCGCTTTTGCTAGATTTTGCGTGGCTGTACTTGCCAATTGAATTAAAAATATGAAAAGCTTGTCTGTACAGCGGACAATGCGATTACAATAGCGCCCGATTTGCTTCGGGCGCCCTTCCCAGGGATAGTGAGACAGTCCGAGCAGACAACCAGTCTGCCCTGCGCATCAGCAAAAGCAATTGCAGGCATGCTGGGTACAATTGACAGATCAGCAGTTACGAAAGCAAGCTACGTGGCAACCACTACAAAAACTTTGAAGCCAGCCGTCAGCGACGGCACCCCCATCTCTGAGGAGCAGCTTCTCAAGATGGGCGAGAAGGACTACATGAACGCGGCTCAATTGGCTTTTTTTAAAGCTCGTCTGCAGCAGCTGGAAAAAGATCTTCTCAGAAACGCCGGCGAAACTACCGAACATCTGCGTGAAACCGTACTCGTGCCCGATCCCGCCGATCGCGCCACCATCGAAGAAGAACATGCCCTCGAGTTACGTACGCGTGACCGAGAACGCAAACTTCTGAAAAAAGTACAACAGTCGATACAGTCTATTGATGCGGGCGACTACGGTTGGTGCGAAGAAACCGGTGAAGCCATTGGCATTCCGCGCTTACTCGCTCGCCCGACAGCAACGCTTTCTCTTGAGGCACAGCAGCGACGCGAACTGAAGCAGAAACTCTACGGCGACTAAAGCCTTTTCCTTCGCGCATGGGTCGCTATAGCAATGGGACGTTTTCCTAACTTACTAAACCGAGACCAGCGTGAATTTTCACAGTATGAAGCCCTTAAGCAGCCATCCTCGGATGGGCTCCACGGCGAGTGCTGTGCCCGTTATTTGCCCAATGGATGGGTAACGCCCATGCGATTTGCCACGTGAGTGCTTGATTTATCAGTGGAGCCGTTCATGAAGTGTCGACGACCCTACCTGGCGCAAGCCATTATTTGCGCATTTGCTGGGGTAGCCTTACCCGCCTTTTCACAAGACAGTACTAAGTCGCTGGATGCGGTTACCGTCACGGGCGCCGCTCTTAGTTCGAGTGAAAACTCCATGATTCTCACACCAACGAAGGTGCTTTCCGGCGATGAGCTACGCGACAAACTCGGTGGCTCTATCGGAGAAACACTAAGTAACGAATTGGGTGTCAGCGCTTCTGGTTTTAGCTCAGGCGCTTCACGCCCTATCATTCGCGGCCTCGATGGCCCGCGCGTAAAAATTCTACAAAATGGCATGGGCAGCGGCGATCTTTCGTCGATCTCGAGTGACCATGCCGTTGCAAGTACGGGCAGCACAGCACGACAAATAGAAATTCTGCGCGGACCTGCCGCATTACAGTATGGGTCCGGCGCGATTGGCGGCTTAGTCAATGTGATCAACGATCGCATATCAACCACATTAGAGACCAAGGCCACCGGCGAAACCGAATTACGTTACAGCAGTGTTGATCGAGGTGTGGGCGCGAGCTTCTCTACCGATGCCTCCACTGGATCGATAGGCTTACATGCCGATGGTAACGCGCTGCATTCTGGTGACTACCGCATCCCAGGTAACAGTAGCGTATTGGGTGATGGGGATTCTGGTCGATTAAGTTATTCAGGTAATCGCGAGCGCAGTCTGGGCTTTGGTGGTTCATTGATCAAAGAGTGGGGCTACGTAGGTCTGTCGCTCTCCACACTCGACAAACTGTATGGGATTCATGGCGCTGATGAACGATCACATATCGATCTAAATCAAACGCGCATCGATGCCGACAGCGTCATCAAATCCCCCTTCGATGGTTTTGATTCCCTGCGCATACGATTTGGCAATACCGACTACAAGCACACTGAGCTGGAAAATGGCACCGATCCCAGTGTTCGCTTCACCAATAAATCGACCGAAACGCGTTGGGAATTAAGTCACTTGCCAGCTGCAGGCTGGCGTGGAAAATTTGGTGTGCAAACAGAACAAGCCACCACCAAAGCCACTAATATTGATGGCGCTGATCCTACCGTGCCGCGGACAAATTCCACAGCCGTTGCAGGCTTCTTTTTGGAAGAGCGCGATTTTGGTGCAACCCGAATTAATATCGGTGGCCGCTTGGAATCCGTTTCGCGCAAGCCCGACAGCAGCGTCAATCGCTCTTATAGCTTGGGTTCATTCTCAACTGGCGCGCTGTGGACCTTTACTTCCGGTTATGGGCTAGGTGCCATTGCATCGCTAGCGCAGCGCGCACCTACCGCTGAAGAGTTGTATTCGAAAGGCGCTCATCATCCGACCGAAACCTACGATGTTGGCGATACCTCATTAAAGAAAGAAACCTCAAATAATTTTGAATTGTCGCTGCAAAAAACAGAAGACAAGCTACGCTGGAAAACTAATGCTTACCAAAATAAAGTCAGCAATTTTATTTACGGCGACATTGGCATCATCAACCTCGATCCGAATGGTGCATTACGCGATCGCAATTTCAAACAAGCAAATGCCACGCTCAAAGGCATAGAAGCTGAACTCAGCTACAACTTATATGAAACTGGATGGTATGGACGCGTGTTTATGGATAGCTCGCGCGGCACTTTAGACGACTTAGGCAATCTACCTTTACAACCCGCAACCCGCACAGGACTGAATGCCGGATATCAAGATTCGCACTGGCGTTCATCGCTATCTGTAATACATACCGATGCACACAATCGTATTGCCAGCGCAGCCGTGTCAGAAGAGACGACCACCAAAGGCTATACCAATGTCGACGCCAATCTGTCTTATACGCAACGCTACGGAACCACCGATTTAACCTGGTTCATGATTGCGCGCAATTTGTTGAATGAAGAAATACGTCTCTCAACATCACTCCTGAAAGACTATGTTCCTCAGCCAGGACGCAATCTAATTGTTGGTGTTCGAACACGCTTTTAATTTAGCTGAACGTCAGCAACGTGTAACTAACGCTACGTTGCAATACCCTATTCAATAAAAGCGTCAAGGCAATCGCCCTGATTGTCCACTGTCTGATTGACATCCACTGGCATTGGCGATGTAATGATTCGCACAAGTGTGGCCGCGTAAAGTTATTCGCAGCGGCATTCTTAGCTTCGTATCCGAATTCATTCTCCCATCAGGTAATTTCATCTCGTGAAAATTTTTGGACTGTTTACAAAGACAGCGACGCCGGATAGTCGTCAAAGTAAAAATACGCCAGCCGATGAGGCTCGCGAAACCTCACAAAAAATTGATTCCATAGAATCAGAAATCGTGGCCGAATTTGGTACGCCCACCTTGCTACAGCCGCACCACGAAAGCAGTGACGAAATTACACCCACGCTCGCATCGTTATCGCATGTCATGGATGAAGCTGCCGTATTGTTTGCCAATGGCCAATCTAATGAAGCTAAAGCTCTACTGCTGCAAGCTACGCGCGCTGACAGTGGCAGCAAAGATCATCAGCTCGCCTGGTGGATGTTATTCGATTTAGCACTGGCAGAAAACCAAGCAGATTTTTTTGATCATCTTGCCCTCACCTACGCCAAAAAATTTGAAACCTCGCCCCCGCAATGGCAAGCACTCAGACAAGACTCCGACCTCGCCCAAGCACAACCCGAGCTACCCGTACTCAGCTTTCGCGGCAAGCTAACGGAAGCCTCACAAACCGCTCTTGAGCAATTACAGCAAATCGGATTGCGTCATCATCACTTTGTGATGGAATTTGCTGCTATCACTGATATGACTATTCCAGGGTGCGCTGCATTTTTAGGTGTACTTGAGCATTGGCAAAAAGCCTCCTGCGAAATTTCTATTCGTGGCGGCGATGCCGTAGTAAGTAGAATTCGCGAATGCATACAACCCGGCAGACGCGACAGCGATGACGCGGCATGGAGGTTATTGATTGAATTACTTCGCTTGATGAATGCTGATGAAGCCTATGAAGCCGCCTGTGTCGATTACAGCATCACCTACGAAATATCGCCGCCTGCCTCACCTCCGCCACCAATAAAGCCCGCACAGCAGACACCTACATTTACGCTACCAACAGTGATCTCATTGCCAATCGACAAACTGCTCGCGCAAACAAGCGAGTACGCTCAACAATCGCCCAAGCTAATTTTAGATTGCCGTCATTTACGTCGGATAGATTTCAGTGCGGCCACACCATGGCTCACCGGACTGCAACAACTAGCACAGGGCAAAGTTGTAGAATGTCGCGATACCAGCTTTCTTGTTGGCAGACTATTGCAACTGGTCGGTGGCGCTAGCCGGCTGCATATTATTTATCGAAAGTCCTGATAACCATGAATGGTTCGGGGCTTGATTTTTACCCCGATACCCCATGGAACAATTTCACGGCACCACTATACTTTCCGTACGACGTGGCCACCTGGTCGCGCTCGGTGGCGATGGCCAAGTCACTCTGGGTAATGTCGTCATGAAAGGCTCGGCGCGCAAAGTGCGCAAGTTATTTCATGGCAAAGTTTTAGCAGGGTTTGCCGGTGGCACCGCTGATGCGTTTACCTTGCTTGAGCGCTTCGAATCCAAATTAGAAGCACACCGGGGCAATCTAATGCGCTCCTCGGTTGAGCTGGCAAAGGATTGGCGTACCGATCGCATGCTGCGCCGATTAGAGGCCATGCTGCTGGTCGCTGACCATGAGTCTACCCTCATCATCACCGGCAACGGCGATGTACTCGAACCCGAAGATAGCGTCGGCGCCATTGGCTCAGGCGGCAGCTACGCTCAATCCGCTGCCAAAGCTCTCCAAGAAAATACCGACTTATCGCCCGTTGAGATCGTCAAAAAATCACTGACCATCGCTGCACAACTCTGCATTTATACCAATCACTCGCTCACTATCGAGACCCTAGAATAAACACGGTGCATCCATGAACCTTACACCGCAACAGATTGTGATCGAACTCGACAAACATGTCGTCGGTCAAGCCAACGCCAAACGCGCTGTCGCTATAGCTTTGCGTAACCGCTGGCGTCGGCAACAAGTGCCTGACCCCTTACGTCATGAGATCACACCCAAAAATATTTTAATGATCGGGCCGACTGGCGTCGGCAAAACCGAAATCGCGCGTCGACTTGCACGCTTAGCAGACGCGCCGTTTATTAAAATCGAAGCGACGAAATTTACTGAAGTCGGCTACGTCGGCCGTGATGTCGACACCATCATCCGCGATCTCACTGAAATCGGTATCAAACAAACGCGCGAATTAGAAATGCGTAAAGTGCGTGCCGGCGCGGAAGATGCGGCTGAAGATCGCATACTAGATGTGCTCCTTCCACCCGCGCGTGATTTTGGTTTTGCAGCAACACCCAGTGCCGAAGAAAAAAATGAAAATGCTACGCGCCAAACATTTCGCAAACGATTACGTGAAGGCGCGCTCGACGATCGCGAAGTCGAGATCGAATTAGCCGACACGCGTCCGCAAATGGAAATCATGGCGCCGCCCGGCATGGAAGAAATGACCGAGCAAATTAAATCTATGTTTTCAGGGTTAGGAAACGGACGAAAAAAATCGCGCAAACTCAAAATAGGCGAAGCGATGAAAATACTCATCGACGAAGAAGCTTTACGTCTCGTCAATGAAGAAGAACTTAAACAAAAAGCCATCACCAATATTGAGCAAAATGGGATTGTCTTTCTGGATGAAATCGACAAAATCGCCGCTCGAGGTGGTGTTCAAGGGGCCGATGTATCACGTGCCGGCGTGCAGCGTGATTTGCTACCTTTAGTTGAAGGCACCACCGTCAACACCAAGTACGGCATGGTGAAAACCGATCATATTTTATTCATTGCTTCCGGTGCGTTTCATCTAGCTAAGCCATCTGATTTAATTCCAGAACTACAAGGCCGCTTTCCTATACGAGTCGAACTAGAGTCACTCTCCATTGCCGATTTCGAGCGCATCTTGACGTCAACAGATGCCTGCCTGACGCGACAATATCAAGCCTTACTAGCAACTGAAAATGTGCATATCGAATTTACTGACGATGGCATTCGTCGCCTCGCAGAAATAGCTTTTTCTGTAAATGAGAAAACAGAAAATATTGGTGCTCGTCGCCTCTATACCGTCATGGAAAAATTGCTCGAAGAAGTCTCCTTCGGCGCAGGGGATGAAACCAGCAGCACCGTTAACATCAACGCCGCTTATGTCGATGAAAAACTGGGCGCGCTGGCCATCAACGAAGATCTCTCACGTTACGTGCTGTGATTCGCATAGCTTGATGCATTTGTTATTACCGACGATTCAAATCAGTCGGCGGTACCATCTGCGGCTCTTGCAGTGGAATAGAAGTCATTGATTGACCACCCACACCAGAGGCGCCAGTTCCTGATGTGCTTGCTCCAGCACTGCCTGCCACACTCGCCACAGGAATAGGCGCAGGTGAACTAGCAACAGCCCGAGCCGGCGGCTGTGATCGATAGGCGTTTGTATTATTCTGACCTGCTAATCCCGCTGTATCTGACACGATGCCGCCTTGCGACGCAAAAGCTGGCAAAGCAATCTCTCGCTCAGCGCCTTTGCCGGCGACAATCACACTGCGCGAATTGATGGACTTAATCACGATACCTGGCATGATTTCCGCATTCAATCGTAATGCACGCGATGGTCCGCCATCGGCAGTAATGATCACAACACTATCTTTTGAGCTATTCGAACGAATCACACCATTGATCTGAACATTCGCCAACATCGATGTCTGCTCACTTCCACCAAACAAATTAGCGGCGGATGCAAGCGGCGGCATACTTTGCTCAGCCACTGGCATTAACTCAACTACTTGCTTAGGCGGAGACAACCACTGTTGAAACCAAAACGACAGTGACATCCAAATTCCAACAAAGAATAAAAATGATACTGTATTTGGCAATCGCTCACGCCACGACTTAAAACTATTTTTAAAGCTACTCATTGCAGACCTTTATTTGACTAATTGATTAATTTCGATAATTGGCATTAGCACTGCTAGCACGATTAGCAGCACCACTACGCCCATGGTTAGAATCAACACTGGCTCAAGCAAACTAGCAATCGTTAATGCACGGCGTTCAAGATCTTGTTCTTGCATTTGTGCCGCGCGATTAAGCATCACAGGTAATTCACCCGTGACTTCGCCGGCACGTATCATGTGAATCAGCATGGGTGGGAAATGTGGATGCACTGATAATGCTCGCGCCAGACTCATTCCTTCGCGCACACTAGCAGTGGCATCTTCCACTTGTTCGCGCATAGCGGCGTTAGAAAGCGTATCGCGACTTGTGCGCAGCGCACGCAAAATGGGAACGCCCGAACTAATCGTAATCGCCAACGTGCTAGCAAAACGCGACGTATTTAAGCTACGCTCAAAGCGTCCATAAAATGGCGCCACTAATAACCATCGATGCCAACGCATTCGAAGCAAAGGATCGCGCAAAGCATGGCGCCAACCAAAAACAAGTGCGATGAGAATCAACGCCGCCAGCCAACCCCAGTGTCGAAACAAATCTGAAACCGCCAGCATAGCAATCGTCAAAAAAGGTAATTTTTGCTTTGAATTTTCAAATACAGAAACGATCTGTGGCACCACATACGCCAATAAAAAAATCACGATCGTAATAGCAACGGCGGTAACAATCGCTGGATACGTAAACGCCAGCCGAATTTTTTGAATCAAGGCATTGCGTCGCTCCACAAAATCAGCCAAGCGAGACAACACGCTGGATAACTGACCAATATGTTCACCCGACGCCACCAACGCACGATAGATTTCCGCAAAGTCGCGCGGATGTCGTGACAATGAATCCGACAGCGAAGCGCCACCCATCACTTCTGCGCGTATCGATGCAATCAAATCACGCATATACGGCCGCTCCGCTTGCTCACGCAAAGCAGAAAATGCTTGCTCTAACGGCAGCCCTGCTTCCAATAGCGAAGCAAGTTGTCGAGTAAATAGAGCCAGCTCATTCGTAGAAAGACGCTCCGCAAACATCTGCACTAAAAAATTAGCATGCGTATCAACCTGCGCAGCAATGATAGTGATCGCTAGCGGCAGTAAGCCTCGAGCGCGCAATGTAGAGCGTGCCGCGCGCGGACTATCCGCATGCAGCACCCCTTTGTTGGTTGCGCCTGCAGCATCCACTGCTTCATATCGATAGCTAGGCATGGCCTTAGTCCTTAGTCACTCGCAGCAATTCAGCTTCACTGGTGATGCCTTCTTTTAACCAACGTTCTCCATCCATACGCAGCGTTTGCATGCCATTACGCTGCGCGCTTTTTCGAATGTCAGCTTCAGCTACTTGATTGTGTATCTGCGTGCGTATCTCGGGTGTCGTTAGCAATAATTCATACACACCGACTCGTCCCTGATAACCCGTTTGTCCGCACTGAGAACAACCTTTTTCTACCCAACGCTGACCATCGAATTCGCGGCAATGTATGCATAACTTTCTCACTAGCCGCTGCGCTACCACGCCTAACAATGACGATGACAATAAAAAAGGCTCGATACCCATATCGAGCAAACGTGTGATCGCTGCAGCTGCATCATTCGTGTGTAGTGTGGTCAACACCAAGTGACCTGTAAGCGATGCCTGTACCGCAATCTGCGCTGTTTCCAAATCACGAATTTCACCAATCATGATCACATCGGGGTCTTGCCGCAAAATGGCGCGCAGCGCTTTGGCAAAGGTCATTTCTATGCGCGCATTCACCTGTGTCTGACCTACTCCGGCTAATTCATATTCAATAGGATCTTCAACGGTAAGAATATTGGTGGTCGATGCATTTAAGCGCGACAAGGCGGCATAAAGGGTCGTTGTTTTGCCTGAACCCGTAGGGCCAGTGACTAATACAATGCCGTGCGGCTGCGCTATTAAATGATCAAACTGAGCGCGCGTGGTTTCATTCATGCCCAGCTGTTGCAAATCGAGCCGACCACCTTCTTTGTCGAGCAAACGTAAAACAGCTCGCTCACCATGCCCTGTTGGTAGCGTAGAGACACGCACATCCACCGGTCTTCCGCCCACACGCAAAGTAATACGCCCATCTTGCGGCAAACGTTTTTCTGAAATGTCGAGCTGCGACATAATTTTGATACGCGATATGAGTGCTGCATGCAGTCCGCGTTTAGGCCTAGCCACATCACGTAACCGACCATCGATACGAAAACGAACTACAGAGATTTGCTCAAACGGCTCTATATGAATATCGGATGCACCTTCGCGCAAGGCTTGCGTTAACAGGGCATTAATCATGCGAATCACAGGCGCATCGTCAGCCGCTTCAAGTAAATCTTCTACCGCAGGCATTTCTTGCATTAAGCGCGTTAAATCTAAATCCGACTCCACCTCATCCACAATTTGGGCAGCATCATCACCACTACCCGCATAGGCTTTAGCAATAGCTGCTTCAAGTTGTTCACGCGCCATAGTGTGAAGGCGCAAGCGACCAAAGCGACGTCCCACTTCAGCTATGGCCGATGATTTAGTCGCAGGTGAAACCCAAACATCCGTCGCATCGCCACCATTAGCTGCCTGCGCAAGCAAGCCGAAATTGCGAGAAAAACTGAAAGGTAGTAAACGCGGATCATGAATTGCCGTCATTGATGTAGGTATCCTTTCGTGATTCTCAGCACATTCAATGAGCATCATTAATGAACGATAGTAGCCAGTTAGACAAAAAATCATCTTCCCAACAGAGGGGTATATACGCGCTATTTAAGTACTAACTCAGCGCGAGTTTATGACGGGCGGCTCTATAGGAAAGACCTCTAACGGCGCCATTGGTTGCGCCAAGGACGTTGACGAACCTGACGACGACGACGGTGTTACTGGCATCGGCCCACGTTCCGGCTCATTAAAATCACGCTGCAATAAATTGCCGCCCAGAGGTCGCCCTTGCTGTAACGGTGGCAAGTAAGGAGTATCGGTATGCGGTAAAAAAATATTTTGCTCGGGTTGAACCGCGCGCTGTGCTCCGCGTATGTAGTCATAACGATCACTAGCTACCGCAATACTCTGGTTATCGGTGCGTATGACTGTCGGTCGTATAAAAACCATTAAATTCGTTTTACCGCGTTGCTTTGATTGATAACGAAAAAAATAGCCGAGAAAAGGAATGTCACCCAGCAGTGGAATTTTTTCTACCGTGTCATTCACTGTATCTTCAATCAGACCACCTAACACAATGATCTGCCCATCATCCACCAACACATTCGTATCAATCGATCGCTTACTAGTAATCAGCCCAGATACCGTGGACTGTTGAATATTGGATGTCTCTTGATAAATAGCCATCCGCACGGTGCCACCCTCAGAGATTTGCGGTCGCACTCGCAATGACAAACCGATATCGCGTCGCTCTATAGTTTGAAACGGATTAACGCCGGCTGCTCCGCCAGAAGCAGCGGTCGTGAACTGACCTGTAATAAACGGCACATTCTGCCCAACGATAATGCGCGCTTCTTCATTATCAAGAGTGATTAAATTCGGCATGGACAGTATGTTGGCTTTTACATTTTTCTCAAGCGCACGTGCCAACATACCCAGACCTACTCCACCACTACTTTGTTTAAACAGTAGCGCTGTTAATCCATTCCCCGGCGGTATAGGGGCCTTCGCCGTTCCCAGCAGCGATGAAGCCTGCGACACCAAATTATTGCCCTCGCTGGAAAATCCAGTAAGTAAACCCACACGTAAATTACTACCACTATCACCCGAAACACCCGCCCACTGAATTCCAAATTCAGCGGCTTTATCGGCACTGACTTCCACAATTAACGATTCCACATAAACCTGCGCACGACGCGCATCGAGCTGATCAATAATGACGCGCAAATTACGATACACACGCTCATTCGCAGTGATGATGAGCGTATTAGTCGTTGGATCGGCTTGAATAAAACCGGGTGCCCCACCGGTAGGCAACGGCCCTTGCATAGGCGTAGGTGACGATGGTGGTGCTTGATTGCCACTTTGCTGCATCACTGCTTGCGTTGCTGCCTGAGCCATCGGTTGATTGGCAATCCCTTGTGTCGCGGCAGCAGCAGACGTACCTAGCTCGCTTGCCACAACAGCACGCAATACTTGAGCGAGCTTGGTCGCTTCCGCATTTCGTAAATAAACGACGTGTACATTCCCGGGCACCAGCGTCGGTTTATCTAGCTTGGCAATTAGCGTACGCGCGAGATTGGCGCGTGCAGTGGTCGGCGCACGAATAATCACGGAATTCGTCCGTGAATCTGCCAACAATAAAACACGCGCTGGATCGACCGTACCGGGTGCACCACCAGAATCTAATAAACGGTTGGCAGTCAGCGTAAGATCAATCGCGATAGCGTGCTCAAGCTTAACGACATCGAGCTCGCCGATCGCCGGGGTATCGATAGAAGCAATGATTCGCGCCAAGCGCTTAATATTATCTGCATAGTCAGTGATGATCAGCGTGTTGTTAGTGGGGTCAGCGGCAATCACATTGTTTGGCGCAATCAATGGTCTGAGTATCGTGATCAGACCACTTGCACTTTCATGATTCAGATGAAACACGCGCGTGATGATTTGATCTCCACGCCCTCGTTCTTTTTCCGCTTGTACTGGACCTGCTTGCAACTTTGCTTCTGCTTCGGGAACCACTTTGACATAGTCAGGTGTGTTCACCACAGAGAAGCCTTGCAAACGCAACACCGAACTTAGCATTTCTAGTGCTTGCATCTTGGAGACTGGTTTTTCTGAAACCAGATTGATCGTGCCCTTAACGCGTGGGTCAATCACAAACGTATTTCCGGTGTAATGACCAATCGCGCGCACCACTGCCTCAATATCAGCGCCAACAAAATTTAAATTCGCTTGATTGTTAGTCGGTTCTTGTGCCCAAGCTTGAATCTGCCATAGCGATGCACTCACTAAAAATAGCGTGCTCACATAGCGAGTGCGTAGCGCATGTGCAGTACGATAGAGAGTGGAATAATTAACAAGGTGACGCACTGCTGCTGGGAACATAGAGAATATAATTTTTAGGCGATCATATGAATTCAATGACGAACACGTTACGGTTTTCTACCTGATGTCGTCGCCCTAAAAGATTGAGCAAATTAGTTAATCGAGGCTCTTGCTCTGGCAGCGCCCAAGCCAGTCCAGAAAAATGCACATGCCCGTTGTCTAGTGCGCCACTACCTTTAAGTTGCAACGCCCCAGAGAGCGTCGCTAGTGTTAACTGAGCGCGCTTTCCTTGCCACTCGAATTCCACACGATAGTTCCCTAACGGTTTGACGGGCGACAAAGCTGATGCAATTTCAGTTAAGTTCAATTGCATAGCGCCATGAATCTCTAGCCCCTCCGGTGTAGAGATGAGCATTAAAGACTGCGCTACCAAACGCATCTGCCCAGAAGGCCTTAGGGTATTAAGTGGCGAGCCCAGCAGTACTAACTGACTGGCTGGCAAACGAAGATTGAAATCACCGAATTGCCAACGATACCAACTACCTAACACCATCAATGGGTGATCGAGTAATTGTGAATTCGTAATACGGGCATCAACTTCACCCAGCAACACCCACGGTGATAAGGTCCACTCAAATCGACCGGGCACAATAAGTGACACTGATGTAGTCGGTGTTGTCGGTGTTGCTGATATCTCTGAGTGATTAATTAACGCAAGGTAGCCCGACCCGGACCATAGCGTGCCTTGAGCATCAGCGAGTGTGAAATGTTGGCCTGTTTTGCGCTCTATCAATGGGGCAAGCCATGCTGCTGGAAAGCTGGTGAGTACCGTTATTAAAACCGACGTGACTGCTGCGGAACCCCACAGCAACGCACGTTTCATAGGGCTCGTTTTAATGAAACACTGACGTCTACTCGGTCAATGCGATCACGTGCGGTCACCGTCACTTCTTCAACTACTAGTTGCGAGGCAATTTGCCACTGTTGCAACAGTTCTGCAAAAGATGAAAATGAGATATCGATAAAACGCGCCTTCACGTGACCATCTGCAATCTCAAGATTTTCGGCTTTAAGACCTTTTTCATTTAGACTGCTCTCCAACATTTGACGCGATAATTCCAATCGTGATTCTTTACTATGAGCGGGCTGCTTACCTATGTCTGTTAACAAAGAGCGCATTTGCGCCAACTCATTTTGCATTGTGGGTAACTCGCGCTGCCAATGAGCACGCCCACGCAATGCGGGATTAACTAAGAGCACCCATCCCAACCAAGAAATCAAAATCGCTGCCGCAAGTGTCAGACCTTGCTTCTCACGCTGATTACGCAGCTGCCATGCTTTTGTAACTACCGTTGTTATTGTCATCGAATGCTTCGTATTTTCCATAGCGTTGCATCACTACCTGTACTTAGTTCCAAACCCCGTTCAGACAACACGTTACGCACCGCATCTAATGCTAATTGCAAGCCGGGTTTCAAACGCAACTCAAGTGCGGCATTTTTATACTCTATCGACACGACCGCACGTGTATCGATATTTGCCGTTTGTTGCAGCACTGGCCATGCATCACCTAGCGCTGCTGACAGCACTAAAAAATCATCCGTAGAAGATTCGCCTGCCGCGCGACGCAAAGCCATCCGTCTTTTTTTCATGCCTGCGAGCGCATCCGCGGGATTGATTTTTTCTGCATTGATCGCGTCACGAACTGTTGTGCTGTACACGCGCTGCATCTCTTGCTGCAGTCGCTGACTTTCACGATGAAGGCGCCACCAATCCCAATTCAAGGCCGAAATATTTACCACGATGATCGTGGCTGCAAATATGGCGGCGGCACGCCAACGCCGTGTATCAAACACTGATTTATCGTCGTGCATAGCGCCCATCATTAAATCAATGTCGCAATCATCAATACTGGCTATCCACTCAGTCCAGCTGGCAACTCTTAATGTAGTCTCAGTCGCGTGTGCAACGTCCTCAGATAAACAGCGTTGATAAGGCTCTAATTGTTCTCGCGGCAATAGCAACTCAACAGGCTTACTGGCAGCCAGTGTGCGCAACGTATTGAGTACTTGCTGTGCTGAAGCGTCATCGTTACCTCCCAACGGCAAACCTGTACCTTCACCCGCACCCAATCGCAATACCAATTCACGCGACTCCGTAGTACCACTGGCGAAACCAAGCAATGCAGCAACTACACGTCCCTCGATTAACGGCAAGCACAGTTGCATCGGCTTGGCAGAAAGGCGATGCGCTCCCAAGCTGCGCACGCGATCACTCCATAGCCGTAACCAAGCACGATCAATCACGGCAACCGTGCGCACGCCCTGACTATCTGGCCCCGCAACTATCTGGCAATCGGCTGTATCACCTAACAAAGAGTCTTCTACCAGCGCAGGTAACGCTGTCTTTAGGCGAGTGGCCGACAACGGCGGCGTGCTAACGCGCAGTACGGTGACATCGCTTGCTGCAGGCAACACGATCACTCGATGGACGTGCGCAATTAATGAAGCCAAGGTATCAAGACGCGCGAATCCCTCGCGTTGTAAGCGGCCATGATTGGCCACTGCAAAAGGAAATGACAAAGTTCGATACTCAGCGACGTGAGTGTCCGCACGAGAAGGTATGCGTAAATATAAAATCGATTTCGACAAATCAATCACGATCGTTAATCCTCATGCCTCGCACTTCTTATCCTAAGTCTCATGTTTCACGCAGCCATAAAAGATATGTCGCTGAACCACTGCGCTCGACCAAACCCTGAACCTGCAATGCCGCTTGTTGAAGCGTGATGTGACCGTTGATGAGAAAGTAGTGTGTCGCCACTGAAAGCAATGCGGGATCAGGGTCAGGTGCGGCTGGCAGATACGTCGCTACTTCATGCAAATCACGAAAACTCGCCGTCCGTCGATGGGCCACTAACAAACTGATATCAGAATTTGAAAGCTGCGGCATTCGCGCGGCTAATACTTCAGCGCTTGCAGTGTTGATATTTACGGGCGTGGCACGCGGCAAAAATATAATGTGATTGCGCAAAGCAGCGATGACTTGTGGCGTATACCCCGGCACCGATAACAAATCATCGATTTGAATAAATGCTATCGGCCTGGGTGTGCCGGGCTGCGAATCACTATGACTTTGAGTCAGCGCGATTTGCTGTGCTGCCGCTTTTGCAAGGCCCGTATCTTGATGCAAGGCGCCCAAGAGTTTTTCATACGCTGCGACATCAACGGGATTAATCACACCGTGACTGGCTAATGTAGATAAATTTAAGCACGATTGAGCATCTTGAATTGAACCCGACAGCAGCGCCCTGGCGACATCCGATCCCATTGCGTCGGACGTTACGTAACTATCCAGACGTGTATCAGCCAAGGGTACAGCCCAGGGCTCAGTCAAATCATCAACACTGGTAAATTTTCCATCTTCGCGCAAAATTAGTCGCGCCCAATCCAGTGCGCCGCGTAATATCCATTGCTTTTGCAATTGCAAGCGTTGATTTTCAATCGATCGAACTTGCACTTGCTGATTCCAAAACAAACTCGTCACAACACCAATAGCCAGCGTTGTTAGCAGCAACGCGGTAATAATGGCGACGCCTTCTTGCTTGACTGTACGTGATTGAGGAGTGCGCCTCACGTGGTACCCATCAAAAATATTTTTGTCAGTGGCGCAGGTCTATCAGATAACTGCAAGGACATTTCTACACCACGCCATACTAATTGGGTCGATGTGGTGCCCGTCTGTGAATTCGCTAATGCGCCATGCGAAACCAGACCTTGCGTTCCCGTTTCCCATGCGCGCCAGCCGCGCCCATCACTGGCCCAAACACGAAACGATAATCCCGTCACACCGGTAAGTAAATTCACCGCAGGCTGCGTTCCATTCAGTGCTTGCTGCCAACCCGCCTCAAGTGGCGTTAAATCACGCGTAGGCGGCAAAGCTGAACGTGACAATACGCCTTGATTTAAACGCCATGTCACGATTTGCAAAGCACTAGGTTGAGCTTCCATCTGCACGCGACGCGTTAGCACAAATTGACTGTTTTCAATCAATAACGGAGCATGCCCATCGAGTAGATCGGCATCCACCGCATTGGCACAATCGATTTGCCACTGTGCCAAGGTCAATTGCAAGCTACGCGCTTGTTCAAGCTCATGATTCAAACTTTCGCGAGTGCGGGTAAGGCTGTCCAAACCACGCCATGCCATTACAGCGATAAATGCAAGCACACCAATAGCGACCAGCAATTCGATTAACGTCAGACCTCGCTGACCAGGGCTATGCCTACCCACTGGTGCAGGCAGCTTTAACGATGGCGATGCGCGGCGACGATTACAAAGCATTCGGCACGATCTGAGAAAGAGTGATTAGTTTGCGACTTGTATCACGATCATCAATAACCACCACCTCAACCCGCCGAAATGAAGGATTCGGCGTTGAATAAATCGTTTCTTGACACCGCAGCGACAATTCAGCCTGAGAACAATTAAAGCTGCGGGTACCTAATGGTGGCCATTCTTGCCCTAAGCGAATTTGTGACAATCGATTTTCTGCTGACCAGGTAGCCATCATCGCTGCACGTAAATCTCCACTGTTTTGTGTGAGGCTAGAAATGGCACGCAAGCTCGCTGCAAACGCAGTACCAATAATAACCAGGGCTACTAGTACCTCAAGCAAGGTAAAGCCATCACCTCGAGTACGCACACCCACATGCGCACGCACATGCGGCGAATAAGTCGACTGCATACGCAACGATTGCGCGCTCAGCAATGGCATGGATGGTAAAAACTTACTCATTTCACTTCAAAATTTCCTAAACCATCCGCTGACACGGAAGCACTCTGACCACTCAGAGAAAGTGTCAGTACAAAGGGCTGGTTAACCGGCTCACGACCAAACAAAATCGTTATTGGCATCTGCGTGCTCGTTGCAGGAGTAAGCGTTAGTGATAACGGAACGTGTGCAAATTCACGTTCACGCCAAACCGGATCATTTTTCATCAATTCCCAACCGCTGCTTTGTCGTATCAAAAATCGATAGCGGTACTCATCAAGCTCAAGACTTATAGGACGATCGCGCACAATTGCTTCATCGCGTGCCATCTGCAACAAGAGTGCAATACGCCGCGCTTCCTGCCGTAACCATTCACGCTCACCCACAGTGGAATTTAACGTCACTACGCCGAGCATAATTCCGGAAATGACTAATACCACCAACAATTCAAGCAAAGTAAAACCCGGACAGCGCTTACAACAGCGAATGTCCGGGTGGAGTGGCTTACGCGAGAATTTAGTTTGTCCAGGAACCAATATCAGCGTTCATCTCGACTCCCCCGGGAGTGCCGTCTGCACCATACGAAAATACATCAACGTCGCCACGCGTACCCGGCATTTGATATTGATAAGCAAGACCCCATGGATCAAGCTTTAAGCGATCGATATAGCCACCCGTTTTCCAATTCGGCGGAATAGGCGCCAACGTTGGCTTAGTAATTAGCGCTTGTAATCCTTGTTCAGTGCTCGGATAACGCTGATTGTCCAAGCGATAAAGCTTAAGCGCTTGAGTGAAGGTATCAATATCCTGCCTAGCTGCAAGCACACGCGCATCATCTGTACGGCCCATCAAACGTGGCACAACAAGTGCAGCTAACACACCCATGATGACCACGACCACCATCAACTCCACCAGCGTAAAACCACGACGCAAGCGTGAATTTTTTTGTTGCAAAGACATTTTTCGAATAGTCATTAGTGATCAATCAATCATAGGTTGCGAAGAGTGTATGACTGCAATCCCACGAAAAAGTGCCCGTCGACACTAAATGAATAGAAGGAAGAAACCTATCTACTTTAATTATGCGGTTCATAAAAAATGAGAGCGCGATCTTCATCAAACTAAACGCATTCTGTTTGATGAAGATCGTGAAATGAGGTGGAAAGAAATGAAACTTGCAAAAAGCTGACCTTGAAGACCTGCTTATCCTCACTTGTTAGAAAAACATACCTTTAACAAAGGCTCTCTGCTGACGCGTAGTAATTGAGATGGTTCGTTAACTAGATTTTTGACTCATCTTGTAGCGCCTTGACACTTACGGCAACAAGAAATTCATCAATAGCTTTTTGCGTAGCCTTTTTAGTATGGTCGCCTTTTAAAAAGGCAATAATCAAATAATCGATAATGATAGGAACGATATCAAGAGGAAAGCCGACCGAGCAAATGAGAGGGTGATCTTTGACGTACTCCCTAAGTTTTACGATATGCCTGTTTTGAAGAAGCAGCGACTCTAGCTGGTCCGCACTTCGCTTAGAAAGTTTCGCGCCGTAGAATTTTAATTTCGTCACTTGGGTATTTAATTTTAAAGCCTTTGCAAGAATGTTAGTGCGATCTTCACTTATGTACGATCCATTCGAACGAATTACAATATTTTTGCCACCTGAATTAGTCCGAATAAATTCGGCAATAGCTGCAATATATGGATTAGTAATATGTTTTTCTGCAGAAAATCGAATTATTTTTTTCTCAAACTCTGGATATTTTACTAAGACACTAGGTATAAATTTGATCAACTCATGATCGTTAAAGGGTGAAAGGGTGGGATGTTTACCTGCTAATGAAAACCTTAGCATCCAGTAAGTCGCAAGCAGTAAATTTTTTTCTACACCGACTCCGCATCGGTAGGCCTCACTCAGGGCATATTGCGCATCAAAATTACCTTGCTTAGCCGCTTTATGAAACCATTCGAAAGCTTTTTCTTTATTTGCTTTAACACCCTTACCTTCTGCATACATTTTTGCTACTCGATACTGTGCTTCTAAGTCGCCTTGCTCAGCGCCCTCGAGAAACCATGCGAAGGCTTTTTCTTCATTTTTTTCTACACCCTCTCCAACCTCATATGACAAACCTAGGTTAAATTTTGCATTTAATTCACCTTTCACAGCCGACTTCTCATACCAAAAAAAAGCTTTTTGTTTATTTAGCTCAACACCGTGACCATAGTCATACATTGCCCCTACATTAAACTGAGCCTTTGGAAAGCCTAGCTGAGCCGCCCTTTGAAACCATGCAAAGGCTTCTTCATCATTTTTCTCAACTCCCTCTCCGTTGTCATACATTGCTCCCACGTTAAACTGGGCATTGGCGTAACCTAGATCAGCCGCCTTGTGGTACCACTTGAAAGCCTCTTCTTTATTTACCTCAATACCCTCACCATTTTCATACATTTCTCCCAGTTCAAACTGAGCATCCACATTGTCTTGCAAAGCCGATTTCTGATACCACGCTAAGGCTTTTTCTTTATCTACTTCAACGCCCTCTCCGTACCGATACATTGCTCCCACGTTAAACTGGGCCTCTACATCGTCTTGCATAGCTGCCTTTTGATACCACTTGAAAGCCTCTTCTTTATTTACCTCAACACCTTCTCCTTTTTCATACATTACTCCCAGATTACACTGAGCATCTGCATCGTCTTGCACAGCTGCCTTTTGATACCACTCAAAGGCTTTTTCTTTATCGACATCAACGCCCTCACCATTGTCATACATGTATCCCACATTAAACTGTGCTTTGGCATAGCCTAGCTCAGCTGCACTTTTGTACCACTCGAAGGCTTTTTCTTTATCAACCTCAACACCATCGCCTTTGTCGTAGCGCACGCCTAGCTTAAACTGCGACTCAGCATCCCCTGATAACGCTCTCTTTTTAAGCGCTGTGATCTCATCATCTGTGGTCGCTGATGTCCCTTGCGAGCTAGCGCTGGTAGAGCGATCACTTTTTTCTGGTGCAGAATGCTCAACTATTGAAGTAGATGGCTCATTTAACTCCTCGCTTACTAACATTGATGCATTGCTCGCAGCGCGATTTGATACCATGGGCTCGGATGGGTTCGCTACATCAGGTGTGTTTGGCGGAAGTGCCGCGGGCAAGCCTGTGTCTTGCTGCTGGGGAGTTATGGGTGGTTGTACTGCGTTTGAATTTAGGCTCATGACCGACATTCCTCAAAAAGTATTGAGGAATGTCAGTCACAGCATTCATTTGAAAGTTCCAGCGTATATCCAAAATTAATTATTCGTCTGCCACAAACAACGAATAAACTAATTTTCTAGCTTGGCTTCGCGGGCGAGCAGTTGTTGTATGACGCGTGATGGCGCTTCTGAATCAAACACTACTCGCGCAACCGCATCAACAATAGGCATATCGATATGATGTTGATGAGCAATGGTGCGCACGGCTTGCACACATCGCACGCCTTCAGCGACATGGCCTAATTCGGTAACGATATCTTGCAATGATTTACCGGCGGCTAAACCTAATCCCACTTGTCGGTTGCGTGATAAATCACCGGTGCACGTTAATATCAAATCACCCATGCCGGTGAGCCCCATGAAGGTTTCGCTGCGCCCTCCGAGCTCAACACCAAGGCGGGTAATTTCAGCCAGGCCGCGAGTGATCAATGCAGCACGTGCATTCATACCTAAACCTAATCCATCAGCAATGCCGGTGGCGATAGCGAGAATATTTTTAACTGCGCCACCGACTTCAACACCAATCACATCATCGGTCGCGTACACACGCATGCTGCCGCTATGAAAAGCCGAAACAACACGCGCACATAATTCACTACTGGTTGAGCCTATGGTCAACGCACACGGCAAACCGCGTGCCACTTCTAACGCAAAGGATGGGCCAGACAATGCTCCAACAGGCAAATCATGTGGAAGTATTTGTTGTACTACCTGATGCGGTAGTAATGCGCTGTCTTGTTCGAAACCTTTGCATAACCAAACCACGTTATCGATTGCGCATGAGCGTAATTCATTGGCGATAGGGCGCAAACCGGATACGGGCGTGGCAACGATTACTAGCCCGCCCTTGGCATGCTCAACTGCTTGTGAAAAATCGGAACTGAGTTGTAGTGATTGCGGCAAACGAACGCCTGCCAGATAACGCGAATTTTCTCGGGTGGCTGCGATGGCATCAACGAGTGATGCATCACGACTCCACAGAGTAACTTGATGTCGCTCTGCAAGCGTCACTGCTAGCGCTGTACCCCAGGCTCCGGCCCCGAGTAATGTGATGTTCATGGGAATGAAGAGGGCTTATTCGCCCCAAACTTCGAGCGCTTTGATATAGCCAATATCACCATCGCGATGTTTAACTTTGATCCAGCCAGAAGCGGGTGGCTCGGCCAGCTCTAACACCACGCCTTTGGCGGAATGAAAAATGATGGGAGCGCTCTCGCTAGCTGAAGCACGTGCACTGGCCTGTGTGACTTCAACTACCACGGTGCGCTGCGTTGCTAAGGAACGACTTTCCATCCAACTCAACTCTCCCGCTGCATCACGCACGCGCACCCAATCGCCATTGGCAAAAACAATTTCCACCGGCATGCCAATGGGCGCCACGTGCATCTTGCGCGATTTTTGTGTTGGCGCGTCATACATGATGGCTGGCCCGGGCCCCACGGATTTGAAATCAATCGCGCTACTCTCAGCACTAATGAGTATCAAACCAACTGCAACGCTAAGCAGAGAAACGAGCCGCATGATGATATTAGTGCTTAGCTGCTGCAGACTCTGCAATAGCCAGTTTGCGCTGTTGATAAAACGCTTCGAAATTAATTTCGTTGAGATGGATTGGTGGAAAGCCAGCGCGCGTAATCGTATCGGCGATATTCGCGCGCAAATACGGATACAAAATGTTAGGGCAAGAGATACCGAGTATCAGCTCTAACTGTTCGTCGGGAACGTTGCGCACTTCAAAAATACCTGCTTGTTTACCTTCGACCAAAAATGCAATCTTGTCTTGAATTTTTGCTGTCACGGTGATGGTGATAGTGCCTTCGTGAATAGATTCAGCGAGAGTTTCAGAAGCGATGTCGATCGCCACTTCAATAGTCGGCGCTTCTTGCTCAAGAAAAATCGCGGGCGAATTTGGCTGCTCGAGCGACATATCCTTTAAATAAACGCGTTGGATATTAAAAATAGGTTGCTGATCGGCAGCTTGGTTTTGTTCAGACATGAAACGCTTTCGTCAAAGTGAATAAATACGCAGGGCTATTAGGCCTGCAATAAAGGATCAAGCTTGCCTTCGCGGTCGAGCGCTGACAGATCATCAAAGCCGCCCACGTGGGTGTCACCGATATAAATCTGTGGCACGGTACGACGACCTGTTTTTTCCATCATCAAGGCGCGTTGCTCAGGATCGAGATCGATACGAATTTTTTCGATCTCATCGATGCCCTTGGCTTTCAATAAGCGCTCTGCCATGTTGCAGTAAGGGCAAACGCCGGTGCTGTACATCAAAACTCGTGCAACCATCGCTGAGTACTCTCTTTCTTAAATTCAGTTAGCGACAGGAAGACCCTGAGTACGCCATTCCGTGATTCCGCCATCGAGGATGTAGACCTCGCCGAATCCTGCGCGCCTAAATTCAGCTGCCGCACGCGAAGCGCGAACTCCGCTCTGGCACACCACGAGCACAGGATGAGCTTTGTCGAGCTCGCCGACTCGCTTATCAAGATCGTCGATAGGAATATTTTTTGAATCACGCAGATGACCTGCGCTGAATTCGTCAGACTTGCGTACGTCGACGATGGATACCTTGCCTTTGTTGAGCAGCTGAATCGCCTGCAAGGTGGATAGGGAATGCTTACCGCGAGTTAAGCTGGGCCAGGCCAATGCGCCCCCAGATACCAGAGCGAGCAAAATGAGCCAGATATTGTCAATCAAGAATTTCACGAAGATCCTATCGTCACCATCAAGCGTGCCATTATAAAATAGAAGGCTGAAATTATTCAGCACGGCTTTCACGCCGTTTCTCTACTCCGCAGATTGTTGGCCACTAATGTACAAGATTGTCTTCATGCGCCATGGTGAATCCACCTGGAATCGCGAAAATCGCTTCACCGGCTGGACTGATGTTGACCTGACTGATAAAGGTGAGGAAGAGGCGCGTCACGCCGGCCGCCTGCTCAAAGAAGCAGGTTTGAGCTTCGATCTAACCTACACCTCAGTGCTGCGCCGGGCGATTCGCACTCTGTGGATCACGCTAGACGAAATGGACCTGATGTGGCTGCCCACGGTGCACAGTTGGCGTCTGAATGAACGCCATTACGGGGCTCTGCAAGGCTTAAACAAGACTGAAACGGCGGCACAGTACGGCGACGATCAGGTCTTGGTCTGGCGACGCAGCTACGATATCCCGCCCATGCCCTTAGACCCATCGGATGAACGCGCATCGTTCCATGACGCGCGCTACGCCGGGCTGAGCCGTGAACAGATTCCACTCACTGAATGTCTGAAAGACACGGTTTCGCGCGTGATGCCGTTCTGGACCGAATCGATAGCGCCAGCCATCCGCAGCGGTAAACGCATCCTGATTTCTGCTCACGGCAACAGCTTGCGAGCGCTGATTAAGTCACTCGATGGCATTAGCGATCAGGATATCGTCGGGCTGAACATACCTAATGGTCAGCCGCTGGTTTATGAACTAGATGCGGACCTGCGCCCGATTAAGAGCTACTACCTCGGTGATGCATCGGCTATCGAGGCCGCGATGCAAGCTGTCGCTAGTCAGGGTAAAGCACGCTAAGCAACGAATGCCATTCATCCGCAGGGCGCTCACGTTCTGGATCGCAGCCACCTTGACTGCGTCATCGGCTATGGCCGAGCCATCGGCTAAATCACTAGAACGAAGCCGACAAAAAGAAACCGCCGAACAAGAACGGGCGGAACTTCGCAAGAAACTGTTGACTCTAAAGGAAGACATCGGCAAAACCGAAAAGGCACGCGGACATGCGGCCGATTCGCTGGCTGCCTCAGAAGCGGCGATATCGAATGCCAATCGCAGTCTGCGCGAACTCGCTGCCGAACAAGAAAGAACGAAAAAACGCCTGGAAAAATTGTCGGTTAGTCAGGAAGCATTAGAGACAGCGGTAGCTCAGCAACGTAATCGACTCGAGAAAATGCTGCGCGGGCAGTATGTCAGCGGTCAGGATGATCGTGTGAAGCTGCTTCTTTCGGGAGACAACCCGAATCGCATCGCACGCGAGTTGCGCTATCTGGGCTATGTGTCGGCAGAACAGTCGAAAGCGATCGACATACTGCAGCAAAATCTGGCGGCGATTGAGGCCAATAAGTTGGATGCGGAAGAAGCACGCAACGCACTCGAAGACATCGCTGACGAGCAGCGCGAGCAAAAAGCGCTACTCGAAAAAGAAAAAAACAAACGCAAGGCACTGCTATCGCAACTATCGACTCAGCTCAGCTCGCAGCGTAAGCAAGCCGGCAATCTGTCGCGCGATGAAGAGCGACTGTCGTCATTGGTTGAAAAACTCGCTACGTTAATTGCACAACAACGCAAAGCTGAAGAAGAAGAGGCCAAGCGACGGGCGCGCGCCAAGGCTGAGCAGAAAGAAAAACTAGCGGCTAAAGGGCGTGCAGCTGACAAATCTGCCGAGCGGCCAGAAACCAGCCCTCCTAAAGCCGCCAGCAAGACGGTAACTGAACCCGAACCACCGCCAGCCAGCGATGGCAGTGGATTCGCCAGCATGAAGGGCAAGCTCAGACTGCCGGTTAAAGGTGAGCTGGCGGCCAGTTTCGGCGCGCGTCGTGCGGACGGCCCTAACTGGAAAGGCTTGTTCATCAAGGCATCTGAGGGGGCGGAGGTGAGGGCAGTCGCTGCCGGTGAAATCATTTTTGCGGACTGGATGCGGGGGTTCGGCAATTTGCTGGTGGTGGATCACGGCGGCCAGTACATGACGATTTACGGTAACAACCAGTCGCTACTCAAGCGGCCGGGCGATAAGCTGAAGGCGGGAGACGTGATAGCCACTGTAGGTAATAGCGGCGGCAATGAACAATCAGGTTTATACTTTGAAATGCGATATCAAGGGCGGGCGATTGATCCGTCCTCTTGGATGAACAGGTGAGACATGGGTAGCAGAATGAAAAATATCGGACTAATTGGGCTCGGCCTTATTGCAGGCATTGCGGGCTCGATGCAGTTCGACGCATTAGCCCAGCGAAATGCGGGTACACCTCTCCCTATCGAAGAGCTGCGACAGCTCGCTGATGTATTTGGTTTGATCAAATCAGATTATGTCGAACCGGTCGAAGATAAAAAATTATTGACCGAAGCTATCTCAGGCATGGTGGCGTCACTCGATCCACACTCAGCCTATCTAGATAAAAAAGCATTCAAAGAACTACGCGAAGGTACGCAAGGTAAATTTGTCGGCCTGGGTATTGAAGTCGGTATGGAAGACGGCTATGTCAAAGTGATTTCCCCGATTGAAGATTCACCCGCCTACAAAGCAGGATTAAAAGCCGGCGATCTGATTACTCGCTTAGACAGCACACCGGTAAAAGGCATGACGCTAGACGAAGCCGTCAAACGCATGCGTGGCGAACCTAACACTAAAATTACGCTGACCGTCGCACGCAAAGAAGAAGACAAGCCTTTGCTGATTACCATCACGCGCCAAGAAATTCGCGTGCAAAGCGTGAAGGGCAAAATGATCGAGCCGGGTTATGGCTGGATTCGCGTATCGCAGTTTCAAGAACCGACCGTCGATGATTTAGCTAAAAAAATCAGCGCGCTGTTTCAACAAGATCCGAATATGAAGGGTTTGGTACTCGATCTGCGTAATGATCCGGGTGGTGTGCTGCCGGGTGCGATTGGCGTTTCAGCGGCTTTCCTTCCTAAAGATGTGCCCGTTGTTTCAACTAATGGCCAGTTACCAGATTCCAAAGCGACCTACTTTGCGCGTCGCGAGTATTACGCCACTCGCGTTGGCGGAGATCCACTGACTCGTGTGCCTGAAGCCGCTAAAAAAGTAAAAATGGTGGTGTTAGTGAATGCAGGTTCTGCCTCCGCTTCGGAAATCGTTGCGGGCGCTCTGCAAGATTACAAGCGCGCCACGATTATGGGTTCACAAACCTTTGGTAAAGGTTCGGTACAAACCATTCGTCAATTGTCTGCCGACACGGCCGTGAAACTAACGACTGCACGTTACTACACACCGAATGGTCGCTCGATTCAGGCAAAAGGTATCGTGCCTGATTTGATGGTGGATGAATACGCTGATGGCGATGGCATGAATGGTTTGCGCCTGAGAGAAGCGGATCTGCAAAAGCATTTGTCGAACGATAAAGACAAAGAAGCAGGCAACGGCGCTAACATCGTCGATGAACTCGAAGAACAGAAGCGTATCGCCGCGACCGAGAAAAAACGCAAGCCACTGGAATTCGGCAGCAAAGAAGATTTCCAACTGGCGCAGGCACTGAACCACCTGAAAGGTCAAACAGTGCAGCTATCGAAATCAGCGAAAGTCGAAAACAAAAAAGAATCGACAATTAATAATTCGGATGGAAGCGATAAGAAGTAATTGCGCTTTCATTAGCTTACCGGCCGCAGTGATGCGGCCGTTTTCATTCCTAGCCTGATGAACGATCAACAACTACTGCGCTACTCGCGCCACATACTGCTCGATGAGATTGGTATCGATGGCCAAGCCAAACTACTCGCCGCCCATGCAGTGGTGATTGGTGCTGGTGGTTTGGGCTCGCCCGTGGCTATGTACCTCGCCTCGGCTGGCATAGGAAAAATCACCTTGGTCGATCATGATGTCGTTGATCTCACCAATTTGCAGCGGCAAATTATTCATACCACGGCGAGTGTCGGTCAGCACAAAGCTGAATCTGCAAAACACACACTGGCACAAATCAATCCAGACACTGAAGTCGTCACACTTTGTGCGCGCGCGGATGAGGCAACGCTGGCCAGCTTAGTAGCAAATGCCAGTGTGGTGCTGGACTGTACGGATAACTTTGCGACACGACATGCGATCAATCGTGCCTGCGTTGAGGCACGCGTGCCCTTGGTGTCGGGTGCGGCGATTCGTATGGATGGGCAAGTCGCTGTGTTTGACTCGCGCTCAGGCACGACGCCTTGTTACGCTTGCCTGTTCCCACCGGATCAGCATTTCGAAGAAGAGCAATGTTCAACTATGGGTGTGTTTGCGCCACTGGTCGGCATTATTGGCACGATGCAGGCGGCTGAAGCACTCAAGATTGTGGCGGATCTCGGCGAATCGCTTGCACAGCGCTTATTGCTGCTAGATGCAAAGCATATGGAGTGGACCAGCATACGCACCAAGCGCAACGACGATTGCGTAGTGTGTGGGCAGCTATCTAAGTAAGATGCTTAAAGCCTGACTTGAAAGCCCACTTAGGCAACCAACAAACCCAGCATCAGATCAGCATCCTCAGAAGGCTTGAGATAAAAACCGCTCTTGGCAAAACGATGCCAGCGGCCGATCACAAACGCCATCATCATGCTGGCCCGAATCGCGGCCTGGTTTTCAGAAATGATGCCCTGAGTCGCGGCTAATTTCCATGACTGTCTAAGCCCCAACTCAACGCGCTCGACAAATTGATTCATACGGTGCTGGAGACGCTCATCTTCATTCACCAACACGTCGCCGATCAACACTTTGGTCATACCGGGATTTTCTTCTGCAAAGTCGAGTAGCACGCCGGCGATATTGGCGGCTTGAACTTGCCCCGATTCCTCGTTCTGCGTGATCTGATTAATCAGGGTGAAAATACTGGTCTCAATGAATTCGATCAGGCCTTCATACATTTGCGCCTTACTGGCGAAATGCCTATACAGCGCTGCTTCAGAGACGTCTAACCGAGCCGCTAATGCCGCCGTGGTGATTTTCTCGCTCTTAGGGTTCTGCAGCATGGCTGCCAGAGCCTGAAGGATCTGTAGCTTACGCTCACCTGGTTTTGTATTGGCCATGGTTGTTTTCAGTCGAGCAATCGATGATAGCGGCGGAGATGAAATCCGGCTTGCCGGAAGGTTTCCTGCGTAATGTAACTCAGACTGGGATCCGACCCCAGAAAGCTGCCAGACGGCTTAGCCTGCTCCTAGTTTGCGACGCTGGCGCGCAAGCTGGTTGAGTGATTTTACTTTCACATCGACAAAGGCGGGGCGACGACGTGTGCCTCGCGTGTAGCCCGTCAGCCAAACGGTTCGTATACCCAGTGTTCTCGCTGATTTTAAATTCTCTAATGAATCTTCAACCAGCACGCAACGCCTAGGACTCAAACCCTGAGAAGCGAGTAATCGACGGAATAGCCACGGCGAGGGTTTGGGACGCAGCTGACGATGCACCACCATCGATTCAATCGGCACATGATCGGCAAAATGCTTATGCAAACCTAAATGTCGAACAACATCGCGCGAGTAACCGGCAGGGGCATTCGTCAACAGAATTTTACGGCCCGGCAGTCTGCGCAAAAGATAGGAAGTGCCACGTTCGGCTCGAATCATTTGTGTGAGATCACTGAACTCGTGTGCGTCGCGCAAAAAATCTTCTGAACGAATCGCATGATGACGCATCATGCCCAGTAAGGTTGCACCGTAACGCTGCCAATACTCGACACGCATCTGATTGACGGCTTCAGCATGGGAAGGTTTAGCTTCTGCTTCTAGCACGCGCGCAATCAGCGCATTCATATTTCGATTGATCGCGGGGAAGATCGCATGCCCGGCATCATGCAAGGTATTGTCGAGATCGAATAGCCAGACCAGTTTGCGCTTCATGCGGACTCCGCACGCAACAAAACCATCAGAGAGGTCAAACGATTCAGCCGCATCAAACGCATCAGCTCAGCAAAAGATTGACTGTCGATCAGCAGCCAATTAATGCGATCGGATCATAGTGCCAAACGCTTGCTCTGTTAGCACTTCTAACAATAGCGAATGTTCAATCCGACCATCAATGATATGCACTGTATTGACGCCTGATTTTGCGGCATCTAATGCAGAAGAAATTTTCGGCAGCATGCCGCCGGAAATCGTACCGTCTTCAAACATCTCATCAATTTCGCGCGCGGATAAATCCGTCAACAGCTTGCCGTTTTTATCCATGACCCCCGGTATGTTGGTCATCATGATGAGCTTCTCTGCACGCAAAATTTCTGCAATCTTACCTGCGACTAAATCAGCGTTGATGTTATAGGCTTGTCCATCTTCGCCAAAACCAATCGGCGAAATAATAGGAATGAACGCGTCATCTTGCAGCGCTTTTACGACGGCTGGATTAATGGCTTCGATTTCACCGACAAATCCAATGTCGAGAAATGAACCCGGATGTTCTTTGTCTGGCATCTGCATCTTGCGAGCTCGTATCAACCCGCCATCTTTACCTGTCAAACCGACGGCTTGTCCGCCGTAGTGATTGATCAGCATGACGATATCTTGTTGCACCTCGCCACCCAAAACCCATTCAACCACTTCCATGGTTTCTTCGTCAGTGATACGCATACCTTGCACGAACGTGCCTTGCTTACCTATTTTTTTGAGCGCGCTGTCGATTTGCGGACCGCCGCCATGCACGACCACCGGATTCATGCCCACTAATTTCAGCAAAATCACATCACGCGCAAAGCCATGCTTTAAGCGCTCTTCTGTCATCGCATTACCGCCGTATTTAACGACAATAGTCTTGCCATGGAATTTGCGGATATAGGGCAGCGCTTCAGCCAAAATTTCGGCTTTGATTTCAGGAGCAATCGACGTAGTGGGCATTGCGGTGGCTATCGAAGTGAAGGTGGGAATAGCGCGGGATTTTACAGCTAAACTGGATCGCGTTCGCGTCTTATGAAATGATGGTGACTGGCTGTTACTGAGCCGCTCCTAAAAAGCGCGCTTTGGGTGCACAACCGCCACCCCACGACCACTGAACGAGACCAACACCGGAGATACTTGATGAGCGCCTGCGTGAAATGCGGACAAGACTTTCACTGTGCAATGACCGACGGAGCTGCAGGTGAGCGATGTTGGTGCATGGAGCTGCCGCCGATTCCCACCGTCGTTCTTACTGAGGCAGGCGGGACAGGCGATGCCTGCTTTTGCCCAGCATGCCTGAAAGCGATTGCCCAGAGTGACGCAGGAGTCTAATTGCCTCGCGCTGCTAGTGCTTGCAACTGCGCAGCGTGACTCCCGAAAACTCAGCAATCAGCGCTTTCAGCTCAGGCTTGTCCTCGCTCGCATAACCCTTTAACTGATAGGAAAAACGCGCCGAGTTGAGCGGATGCTCTTCGATACGGGCATCGGCAATACCAGCTTTTTTCAAATTCTCTAATTGCGCTGCTGCCAGTTCGGGGCTGGTAAACAAGCCCACTGAAATACCCCAGCGTCGCGCGAGCGGCTCTCTCACCACGGACACATCGGTAAAGCCCAGCGCACGCAACTTGATGATGCGGCGATTGGCGCTGGCCTCATCCGACTGCGGCGGAATGAATACCAAGCTGGCCTGCGGGGATTGAACTTGTTGTTTGAGTGGCAGTGAGGGAAGTTTTAATTTGGCCAGCCGCGACTCAAATTTTGCTGCCGTCGTCGCACTGAAATCACCCATTTCAATGCACGGCTCTGCGGGCGGCGCTAGCTTTGCCGTGTCGTCAGTATGTGAATTCGGAAGTATCTTCACGCTGTCAGGCTGTACTTGCTGCAACAGCCGTTGCGGCTCAAGCGTTGCAGTACCGGGTAAGGGTCCTGGCAATAAAGTGAGCAACACCAAATTAGCTAACAATAGCAACAAGAATAACAATCTAAACATTAGTAAGAGACTCCCCCAACAGCGGCATCTAAGCCCAACAAAACCAAATTATCCACGGCATCAAATGGCATCGGCAAATACGGGCCAAGGTACTGCGCAGCGCCGCCAGAGAGCACGCATCGAGCGGGCGGATCCCTGCGCTGCTCATAGGCATGCATGATAGCGCCCACCTGGGCTGACAAGCAGCCACTAATAATTGCGTCATGCGTGTTATCAGCAAACACGCGTGCTCTATCGGCCTTATCAACGGCGGGTAGCAACGCGGTGTTAACTGCTAGCGAAGTGGCCATTGTGGCTAGCCCCGGCAGAATCATGCCGCCGATAAAAGTACCATCCGCTTCCAATGCATCGATGGTGGTCGCCGTTCCGCAGGTCACCACCAACAAGCGCTGCCCGACATAACGATGACGCGCCCCAATCAGTGATGCGAACCTATCACTGCCGAGTTGCGTTGGCTGTGCATAGGCATTGCGCACACCAGCACACTCAGCTTGCGCACGAAACCAAGTCAGCGATGATTCAGGCACAGTTAACTCAACTAACATTTTTCTCAACTGCGATGCGACAGCATCACCTGCCACATTTGAAATTACTACGCGCTGAATGGTATGTGTTGACCATGCCTGTTTTAATTTTTCCAGATCGGTGTGCACAACGCTGCCCATCGTATGCCACTCACCCACGACATGATCGGCGGCGGCTAGCGCCCATTTAATGCGAGTATTACCAGCGTCAATCAACAGCTGCATGAGTCACTCCCGCTGTTGTATGAGGTAAAGCCGATCGAAGTGACACATCGCCGGTCGAAATAATCCGTTGAGTAGTTGCGGTATCAAGCAGCAAGCATCCATTGTCATTAATGCCGCGTGCTACGCCTTCATGCAATAGCTGGCCATTTTCATACAGTGTGACCTGCTGATTTTGATACGCATGCAGCGCATGCCAGCGATCGACAAAAGGTCGCAATCCATGCAGATCAAACTCGACTAACATCGCACATAACGAATCAGCAATTTTTGCTAGCAAATTATTTCTATCCAGCGGCTGGTTACTTAAAAAGGCCGTTGGATAATCGATCGCTGCGTCACGTTGCGGATTCGGATGAATGTTTATACCCACACCAATCACAACCCATACTCGGTGATCGTTTGATGTGCGCGATGTCGAAACTGTCTCAATCAACAAACCACCGAGCTTGGCGGAGTTAAGTAGCAAATCATTCGGCCACTTTAGTTGCACTGCCCAGCCCGATCGATGCAAAGCATCAGCTACCGCCACACCGGCCGCTAACGGCAAGCCGGTGATGCTATCGATAGGTAGTGTTAAAGGCCAAGCCAGCGAAAAACACAAGCTATCGCCCGGCGCTGAATGCCAGCTGCGACCGGCACGCCCACGCCCAGCGGTCTGATTTTCGGTGACTAATAAGAGCGGCGAGCTTAACTCGGCAATACGCGCACGCAAATCGGCGTTGGTTGACTGGGTAGTGGCGAGCACCTCTACCTTCAGGTCGCGCGCTGCGGCACCGAACTGGCGGGATATGTGGTCTGCAATCAAAGGCGTACTCATGACGCGCATTGTATCGGTAGCCGCTGCTAGGGGTGGTGTGGGGGTGACTTGCGGATGATGCGCGGATGACGAGCGGGCTAAACTCAAATACACTGCCACTCATGCCAGCTCTAAGAACACCGCTTTCCGGTGACCCGAAATCTGTTACGCAAATCACCGGTAAAGCATCTGCATCGGTGCGCGTTGCCTTAGTTTTTTACTCACTGCTGGTGGTGTATGCGAGCTGCTATCCATTTTCGGGCTGGCATGACAATGGATTACTTCCCTGGTCTTATCTCACCGAACGTCTACCGCACTACTGGACGGGATTTGATTTAACAGTCAATGTCATCGGCTACATTCCGCTGGGCTTACTAAGCGTGTTAGCGCTTTATCCTCGACTACGCGCACTCCCCGCTATCGTGGTGGCCAGTCTGAGCGGAATTATTCTCGCGCTGCTGCTGGAATCGGTACAAAGTTTTTTGCCTTCGCGTGTACCAAGTAATTTAGATGTACTGACCAACACCTTCGGTACGATACTTGGCGCACTACTCGGTGAATTACTACGCCGACCGATACTGGAACAAAGTCAACTGCGAGCGTTACGCCGCTTATGGTTTTCGCAGCAAGCAAGTCGAGGACTCATAGTGATTGCGCTTTGGCCTTTGGCGCAAATTTTTCCGCAGCCATATCTGTTTGGTCATGGTCAAGTGCTAGGAACGATTTCGGGCTGGTTCTCGGATTTGCTTGAAAGCCCTGTCGATCTGGGTCAGTGGATATGGATACAAGCAGGTGCAGGTATTGAGCACTATCTGCCCGCCGAAGTCATCATTACTGCATGTGGCATGACGGGAGCTGTATTAACGTTGCTGTGCCAAACTCGAAACACAGCGCCCAAAGCGATGCTAGCTTTTCTGTTGATGGCTTCTGCTATTACGGTCAAAACATTAGCGCATGCGATTTTGTTCGACCCAGATGATGCATTTGGTTGGTTCACTCCGAGCGCTGCGAGTGGTTTGATGATGGGCCTAGTGATGCTAGGTGGATTATCTTTCGCCCCTGCGGTAGCACAACGTCGCGCCGCCATTTTTTCTTTAGGTGTGAGCTTGGTGTTAATTAATATCGCGCCCGCTAATCCTTATTTTTTAGCGACACTGCAAGAATGGGTACAAGGTAAATTCCTTAACTTTAATGGCGCCGCACATTTTCTTTCGCTGACGTGGCCCTTATTCGCACTCTGGTTCTTGACACATAAAACGCATGGCCATGCAGAGTAATCCTGCAGTACCTTTCGGTCAGTGTATGATGATTCATTCTCGTTTTTAGCTATCGTATTAGCTCTCGTTTTCACCTCTCACACTTAACTCAAACTCAATTCAAACGCTTTACTATTATGAGCGATCAGCCCTACTACCAACACCACGTATTTGTCTGCATTAATCAGCGCGAGGACGGCCGCACTTGCTGCCATGATCGCGGCTCTGCAGGCATACAAGAATATGCAAAAAAACGACTTAAAGCACTCGACATGAATGGCCACGGCAAAGTCCGCATGAATAAAGCGGGTTGTCTTGATCGCTGCGAAGAAGGTCCTGTAATGGTGATTTATCCCGAAGGTGTTTGGTACACCTTTGTCGATCAACAGGATGTGGATGAAATCATTGATTCTCACTTGGTCGGCGGGAAGGTCGTTGAACGTTTGAAAATTTGATCATGAATTCGCAAACGCAAGAATTCACCTTAAGCGGCAGCGCTGGCCCACTGGAATGCCGTCTCGATAAGCCAGAAAACTCACCACGCGGCATCGCGCTGATTGCTCATCCTCACCCGCTGTATGGCGGCACGATGGACAACAAAGTGGTGCAGACCTTAGCGCGCGCCTTTATCGCGGTCGGTTATCTCAGCGTGCGCATGAATTTTCGCGGGGTAGGGCAATCGGGTGGCACACACGATGCCGGACTGGGCGAAACCGATGATATGGCTCTGCTACATGCGCACATGTCAACGCAGTATCCTGAATTGCCGATAGCACTCGCTGGATTTTCATTTGGCACGTTTGTGCAATCGCAATTACAACAACGACTAACGGCGCTAGAAAAGCCTGCGCAACGACTGGTGCTGGTGGGCTGTGCCGCTGGCAAGTGGGCCATGCCTACGGTTCCTTCGGATACCTTGCTCATTCACGGCGAGCACGATGACACCATTCCTTTAAGCGATGTACTCGACTGGGCGCGTCCGCAAGATTTACCCGTCATCGTCATTCCTGGTGCTGACCATTTTTTTCATCGCAAGCTTCACCACATCAAGCAACTCGTTATCGATTACTGGCACCCATAGCCTTCAGCGAGCGTTATAATTCGCATTACTTTTTTGCTTTATTCAACCCAAAATTCTCGAATGAAAAAATTCCTCGTAGCCTGCGCTGCCTTTTTTATGTTGGGTGCGACAGCTGCACAAAATTTGCCGGCACCCACTATCGCAGCACGTTCATGGCTACTGCTCGATGCCAGCAGCAATCAAGTCTTAGCTGCACAAGATCCTGATCAACGCATAGAACCCGCATCGCTGACAAAAATCATGACGGCATATCTTGCGTTTTCTGCGGTACGCGAAAAACGACTCGATCTGAACCAAACCATTAATGTGTCGGTGAATGCCTGGAAGGTCGATGGAGATAGCTCAAAAATGTTTATTGAGCCAAATTCTGCTGTGCGCGTGAATGACTTACTGTATGGTTTGATCGTGCAATCAGGTAATGATGCGGCCGTGGCACTGGCTGAAGCAGTATCTGGCACCGAGGCAGCGTTTGCTGATCTGATGAATCGTGAAGCGCAGCGCATGGGTATGAAAAACACACGCTATGCTAATCCGCATGGTTTACCGCATCCGAATAATTACTCAACAGCGCGCGATTTATCGATACTCGCAGCGCACTTAATTACCGATTTTCCTGAGTATTACAAAATCTATTCAACCAAGAACTTTACCTACAACCGTATCACCCAACCGAATCGCAATCGTTTGCTCTGGCTAGACCCCACGGTCGATGGTATGAAAACCGGCCACACACAAGCGGCAGGTTATTGCTTAATTGCGTCGGCTAAACGCATTAGCGGCAATCATGAGCGGCGACTGATCTCTGTCGTGTTGGGAACGGATTCAGATTCTGTGCGCTCACAAGAAAGTCAAAAATTATTGAATTGGGGCTTTTTAAATTTTGATTCATTCAAAATTTATTCCAAAGAGCAGGCAGTTTTAACGCCTACGGTATGGAAAGGCTCACAAAATGAAATCAAATTAGGCTTTGATCATGATGTGTATGTCAGCTTACCGCGCGGCTCCAGCGCCAAACTGAAACCAGTGGTCGAACGTACCGATCCTTTGGTTGCGCCGATTGCACAATACAGTCGCGTAGGCACACTCAAAATGATGGCCGATGGTAAGGTAGTGAATGAAATTCCTTTGCAAGCACTTGAACAAGTAAATCAGGCAACGATCATTGGTCGAGGGCTCGATTCGATCAGGCTGTTATTCCAACGTTAGGACTGCCGTATGCTGAATCCTGCTGATAGTTTGATTGAATATCCTTGCGATTTTCCTATCAAGATCATGGGTGCCATGCAGGATACGTTTGCGCAAACGATGGTGGATGTAGTGATCTCTCATGATCCGGAGTTTCATGCCGGCAAATTAGAAATGCGCCCGTCAACGAAAGGGAATTATTTATCGTTGACAGTAACGGTGCGCGCCACTAGCCGCGAACAGCTGGATAATTTATACCGCGCTTTATCCTCACACCCCATGGTCAAAATGGTGTTGTAAATCGCATGATAGATACGCGGACCGAGCAGCGCGGATACGAAGCCTACGACACCACCTTTGCTGCCATGCGTGCTTTTACCGATGCACGCACTGCGACCACACCGAATCAACTTTGGATGGTGGAGCACCCCCCAGTCTTTACCTTAGGATTGGGCGCGGACTCAGCGCATATTATTGACGCCCATGACATTCCTATCGTACAAACTGATCGCGGCGGCGAGGTGACGTATCACGGGCCGGGTCAGGCGGTGATTTATCTACTGTTCGATTTACGTCGACAGGCAAAAAAAATTCTGCCGCGCGAATTTGTTAACCGTATCGAGCAAGCAGTGATCGATACGCTTGCGGCGTATAATTTAAACGGTGAACGCAAGCCAGGCGCGCCCGGCATTTATATAGCGAAGGGTGAGCATCAAGGCGCAAAGATTGCCGCATTGGGTTTGAAGATTCGCGGTAATGGCTGCACCTATCACGGCGTATCCCTGAATGTGGCTATGGATCTTCAACCTTTTTCGTGGATCAATCCCTGTGGCTATGCCGGCTTGCAGACTATCGACATGAAAACCTTAGGTGTAACGACGTCGCTGAGTGAAGCGCAGCAGTTACTCACCCATCATTTGCACGTACAGCTGACTCAACCATAAATCGCATGAGCTCTAACGATATACCGCCACTCTACCAAGCGAGCGACAAGCAAAAAGGCGCTGGAAAAACTGCGCGCATTCCTATCAAAATTATTCCGGCTGAACGATTACCTAAGCCCGATTGGATACGAGTAAAAGCAGCGTCACCCAGTACGCGCTTCTACGAAATCAAAGATATTTTACGTAGTAATAATCTCGTTACCGTTTGCGAAGAAGCGTCTTGCCCGAATATTGGTGAGTGCTTTGGTAAAGGCACTGCGACATTCATGATCATGGGTGACAAATGTACTCGCCGCTGCCCGTTCTGCGATGTAGGCCATGGCCGCCCCGATCCTCTCGATACGAATGAACCAGAAAATTTAGCCAAGACGATCGCTGCGCTGAAATTATCTTACGTTGTGATTACCTCCGTCGACAGAGATGATCTACGTGATGGTGGTGCGGCGCATTTTGTTGAATGTATACAGCGAGTGCGCGCTTTATCGCCATCGACTCGCATCGAAATACTGACGCCCGATTTTCGCGGCCGCATGGATCGCGCATTAGAGATTCTCAAAGCCGCACCACCCGATGTAATGAATCACAATCTTGAAACGGTGCCACGCCTGTATCGCGAAGCACGTCCGGGTTCGGACTATGCGTATTCCTTAAATCTATTAAAACGCTTCAAAGAGCTACATCCTGACGTACCAACTAAATCAGGACTGATGGTGGGCTTGGGTGAAACTGATGAAGAGATATTGCAAGTCATGCGCGACATGCGCGAGCACAACGTCGACATGCTGACTTTAGGTCAATACCTGATGCCTAGCGGCGATCATTTGCCTGTGCGTCGTTATGTACATCCCGATATTTTTAAGATGTACGAAGAGAAGGCGATTGAAATGGGATTTGCTCACGCTGCTGTTGGGGCAATGGTGCGTAGCTCGTATCACGCGGACCAGCAGGCAAAAAACGCCGGGCTAGAGTAAACCGCGAATAAGTCACAAGACTGCCAAGCCAACCAAAAAGAGTTATTCGTTTTTGGTTGGCCTAGGTTTAAATCGCCAGTGCTTTTTCCAGCAACTGATGCATAGACGCGAATTCGGGAGTGCCGACATAGCGTTTCAATATGCTGCCATCTTTACCAATCACAAAAGTCGTTGGCGTGAGTTTGACATCACCAAATGATTTGGCTGCTTGCCCATCGCTATCCAACGCCACTTTAAAGGGTAGCTGGCGGCTCTCAGAATAATTCAGCACATAGTTAGGCGGGTCATAACTCATGGCCACGGCAATAAATTCCAAACCGCGATCAGAATATTTTTTATACGTCTCTATCATCTCGGGCATTTCTTGCACGCAGGTAGAGCAACTGGTCGCCCAAAAATTCACCATAACGACTTTGCCACGCAACGACTCCATAGCAATCTGCTCGCCATTTAAGGTGCGAAAGGTCACCGCAGGGGCTGATTCTTTTTTGAATAATGAAAGTGCCGCGAACAAAACAATGCCAAGAATAGTCAACAGCGACATGGTTTGAATGATGGTCAGACCAGCGATGCGACGGGGAAAATGACGAGACATAAAAATTCCTGTTTGAGCAAAAGCGCGAACGTAATTATAGGCTAGTCAGGCAAGGCCTAGTCTGAGGCCCGCCTAAGCTTTTACCTTATTTGGCCGCATCAGTAGGCTGTTCTGCAGCTGGCTTGGTCGCTAGCTCTTTCAGATCTTCTTCGGTGATGTATTCAAACAGCTTGACGACCTTTTTGATTTTACTGGCCGAATTGCGCGCCACTTCCGCTGCGAGTTTACCTTCGCGCTGAGTAACCCGGCCCATCAAATATACAACGCCTCGGTCTGTGTGAACCTTAAAAGCACTAAGGTACAAATCTTTTGTATCGACGATGGCTGCTTTTACTTTGCTGCTAATGACTAAATCATTTGAACGTACACCCAGGCTAGATACGGGCGCAATTTCTAAATCGTTGTCGATTTGTTTAACACCATCAATGGTTTTAATTTGCTGCTCTACTTCAGCTTTCATTTTTTCATCTTTAACTTCACCGGTTATCAACACATGCCGATTGAAGCTGTTGACTGATACGCGTCCTTGATCACCGGTTATTTTCATTGCCCGACCTTCTGCCTTGAGCACAATGGCCGTGTCATCTGCCTGCGAGCCCAAGCTACGCCTATCTGTGGCTGACATTGCGCCCATTACCGTTCCGCCTACCATCACAGGAATACAACCTTGAAGTGTCACTGCCAGTGCTGCCGACCAAGTAAGCACCAGCAATGGGCGGCGAATAGCCCTCAACGTAGTGGAAAACTGTGCGTCAGATTTCATTCTGAATCTCCTCCAAAAAGTGCGACATCGATACCGTCGCAAAGACAATTGACGATCAATAAGTGAACTTCTTGTATCCGTGCTGCGCGCTCGTAGGGCACACCAATGTGTACGTCAGCGTCGGTCAGTGATCGAGGAATGTTGCCACCACTGGCGCCGGTCAATGCAACGATGCGCATGTCGCGCTCCAGCGCAGCATCTATCGCTGCCATGACATTGGCAGAAACACCGGAGGTTGATAGTGCAAACAACACATCGCCAGCTTGACCATAGGCTTGTACCTGCTTAGCGAAAATATCGCCAAAGCCATAATCGTTACCTACTGCAGTCATGATGGAGGTATCTGTCGATAGCGCCATGGCAGGCAGTGGCAGCCGCTCGCGTTCAAAACGACCAACTAACTGTGCAGAAAAATGCTGACAAAATGCGGCCGAGGCACCATTTCCACATGCCAGTATGCGATTGCCATTCGAAAGCGCAACGAACATCAACTCCGTGGCTTGCTCTATAGCTTGAGCCAATTCGCTGGCCAGCTCTATCTTCAGCTCGGCGCTTTCGTTGAAATGATTGATGATTCGTTGCTTGCTCATGATGGGCAGATTATAAATGCTGCTATGAATACAACGTCAATTGATTCGCTTTATTTAGTGATTTTATTGAGTGAATTACCGATTAATGACAGCACGTATCCAGTCTAAGGTGCCGCCGTCTATCGCCACCAAGTCGAACCGGCACGCAGGTGGCGTGCGATACCGCATCAAATAATGCTCGGCAGTACGCCAGAGTCGCCGCTGTTTCGCGGCATCGACGCTGGCAGCGGCTCCACCATAATTCGAATTTTTTCGCATTCGCACTTCAACAAAAACAAGCAGAGGCCCATCGTTCATCACCAAATCGATCTCGCCATAACGACAGGCATAATTACGCGTGACGCATACTAGGCCTTGTTGCCGTAGGTAGACAAGCGCTCTATCCTCAGCGATTCTGCCCAGCGACGACTTGTTTAACTCGTTTGTCATTTAGCTCGATGCCGAATAGCCCGTATTTTGTACAATGCGGTGATGACAGGTGAATGACCTGCCTGTAAGTCCGCCACTTTAGATGCCACCTGCACATGTCCACACCTTCAACTTCTCTGCTAGCCAGCCTTACGCAACTTGCCAGCGATCTGGAGCATCAGCAGTTTCCTGAAAGTGCATTGTATGTAGTAGCTACACCGATAGGGAATATCGCGGATGTGAGCTTGCGTACATTGAAGGTGCTTTCACTAGTTGACGCCATTGCTTGTGAAGATACGCGCAACACCGGACTTTTAATGTCACGGCT
>CANGJE010000004.1 GCA_947454305.1 Oxalobacteraceae bacterium | reverse complement strand
GTCTTACCACCTTGACGTGATACCGCACCACCGGTACCTTTGGCCAGAGCTACGGTGTCGTATGAGTAGTGAATCGTGTAGGGGTTGCATTCTTCATTCGTCAGGCGCGACGTACCTGCACCGACATTGATATACACTTTTTTCTTATCGACTGCGACTTTGGCCGTTGCAAGCGCAGCACCCGAATTCGCACCACCCAAAATCATGTCTACGCCTTGAGCATCAAACCATTCGCGCGCTTTACCTGCGGCGATGTCTGCTTTATTTAAATGGTCAGCGTAGATGAATTCGATTTTTTTACCATTGACCTTGCCACCAAAATCTTCGATCGCCATCTTGACTGCTTCGACACCACCTGAACCATCGGTGTCTGAGTAAGGGCCGCTGATATCGGTAATAAAACCAATTTTTACGACGTCGTCTGAGACTTGCGCATTCGCTGTGGGTAGAGCACCAAGAGCTAGGATGCTGCAGGCACTGGCAATAATCGTTTTTAGCATAGGTTTCATAGTCATCTCCAATTAGAGAACACCGGCGTCAATATACTGACGCACTTGATCTGCTGAGAGTCCCAGCAATTCACCGTAAACACGTTCGTTATCAGCACCCAGCGCGCGGCCTGCGTGTTTGAAAACGGTCGGTGTTTCCGACATTTTTAACACGGGTGAGGGTAGTACTAATTCGCCGATACGTTCGTCTTGCACCGTCATCATATTTCCACGAGCGGCATACTGCGGATCAGAAAAAATATCTTTAATCGAATAAATTTGCGCGCACGGCACTTCGCCGGTACCGGTTTCTTTCAATACATCGGTTAATGACCGGCTGCCCACCCAATCGGCAACCAAACCATTCACTGTATGGCGATGCTCTACACGTATGGCGCTCGTTGGATAAGTCTGCGCCAGTTCAGGTTTACCCATCACGTTAGCGAGTCGTTCAAACATTTTGTCGCTGGTGCAAGCGAGTGCCACCCATTCACCTGAACCCGTTTGATAATGGCTATGCGGTACGACTGCATGAGTATCAGCCCCCATGCGCTCACGCACATAACCAAATTTTGCATACGCGGGTACGATTTCATCCAGCAAGCGGAATACAGATTCATACAGACCGAGATCGATGAACTGGCCTATGCCTTGGTTATCGCGTGCGCGCACAGCAGCGAGTACACCGATCGCACCCCACATGCCCGACGCATAATCAGCAACTGAGGTAGAGCCGGGGACGACGGGCGGGCCATCGGCTTCGCCTGATAAATAAGAGAGTCCACCGAAGGCGTGCGCAATGCGCGCAAAACCGGGGTCATGTCGTTTAGGGCCTGTCTGACCGTAGGCGCTAATGCGTAACATGATCAGTTTGGGGTTAACTGCTTTAAGTGCTTCGTAGCCGATGCCCCATTTTTCTAAGGTGCCGGGGCGAAAATTTTCGAGCACGATATCGCATTCAGCGACTAATTTTTTAAACAGTGCCGCGCCTTCAGGCTTACGAAAATCTAAGGTAATGGTTTGTTTATTGCGCGACTCACTCATCCAGACCAAGCTGTCGCCGCATTCCGTTTGCGTGCCGTATTTGCGCAGCGAATCTCCCGCACCCGGCATTTCTACTTTGATGACTTCCGCACCTAGATCGCCGAGTATGGTTCCACAGAAGGGGGCTGCAATAAATGTGGCGATGTCGAGTACGCGCAAACCATCAAGTGCACCGGCGGGCAGTGCTGGATGACTCGGTTGACTCGCTGATGCATCTGCCATGAGGATCGATTCCTAACTAGTTATTGACAGTCTTGGTGCTGCCTTAGTGAGCGAAACTGTAGGCGGTGTAGGCTGATTCGACAAACTACTTTATATTGTTGATTATGCGGATTTAGTGCATAGTCAATCCGTGTCAGCAGATGTTAAGTTTGACAAAATACAGCCTTAAATTTATCGCAACCCTGTTTCCCAGAATTTGAATTTATGAAATCCGCTACCAGTGCGCTAGCGCACGTTAATCTCAAATTACTACAGACATTTTTATTGGTGGGTGAGTTCGCTAGTTTTCGCATTGCAGCAGAAAAATCATTTCGCTCACAATCCGCTATCAGTGCGCAGATTCGCCAGTTAGAAGAACAATTGGGCGTTCCTTTGTTTCACCGCACAACGCGCAGCGTACGTTTAACTGAAGAGGGTCTGCAGTTACTTGAGTGCGCGCAGCGTGCGTTGCTGGAAGTCGATCAAGGGCTGCGCAAAATTCAAGAGTCGGCGGATATGCGCAAAGGCAAGGTATCGCTATCGTGTTCACCAACGATAGCCGAGACGCGATTAGCGCGGGTACTCGCGGCATTTGAGAGTGAATATCCGGGCATTGAGGTATCTGTTAGAGAATTGGCATCAGCGCCAATGTTTGAAACGGTGCGTAAGCGCGAAGTCGATTTCGGTGTGGGACCGCAGATCGATACTTCGGAATTTCAGTTTGAGCCCTTGATGGACGACCCGTTTTACGCGTTGGTGCCTAAACGCTTTCTTACTACAGATAAAAATACTATTTCACTTTCGTCGCTCACCAACATGCCTTTGCTGGTGCTTAACCAAGCCACTGCTATGCGTGGAATGTTAGAAGATGTGATGAAAGAGAAACGCTTTCGCTTCACATCACGCTATGAATTTACCCAAGCTCAAACGCTGATTTCTATGGCGAGTACAGGTCTTGGTGCAGCGATTTTGCCGGCGATAGCTCTGCCGAAAAAAATTGATCCCGGTTTGTATGCGTTGAAGATTGTGAATCCTTCCATGACACGACGCGTATCTGTAGTAACGGTGCGCGGGCAATCGTTATCACCGGCTTCGCTGCGTTTGGTGGAATTGCTGAGGCAGTTGTTACCGCTGGCGGCGGATCAGAAAATTCCGCGCAATGTATTGAGTCATCGCTATCCAAGTCGACGAGCATCAAATACTTAACGTTGATTATTCAGCCAAAGTGCATAATCGGCTGAATAATTTTATTGTCGAATACGCGCTGACTGCCTATAGTAAAGCCCTGCAAACAATAACAAGAAGGGATTCCCGTGAGCGCTACGATTATTCAACCTGCGACCCCGCGCCGTCAGCGCTCTCAATTGGCGGTGCCAGCATCGAATCCCCGATTCATAGAAAAAGCTGCGCAGTCTACTGCCGATGTCATTTTTCTCGATCTCGAAGATGCCGTCGCACCGGCTGAAAAAGTCTCTGCGCGCGCGAATGCGATTGCTGCGCTCAATGATATTGACTGGGGTGATAAGACCGTACAGGTACGTATTAATGGTTTGGACACCGAATATATGTATCGCGATGTGATTGACATCGTTGAAGCGTGCCAGCGACTCGATATGCTGCTGATACCTAAGGTGGGCGTGCCCGCTGATGTGTATATGGTTGATACGCTGGTGACTCAAATCGAAATGAGTAAAAAACGCAGTAAGCGTATAGGTTTTGATCTGTTGATAGAAACTGCACTAGGTATGTCGAATGTCGAAGCTATCGCTGCCAGCTCACCGCGCATTGAGGCGCTCAGTTTTGGTGTGGGTGACTACGGCGCAAGCACCCGAGCGCGCTCAACGTTTATAGGTGGTAATGATCCCGATTACGGTGTGCTGACACCACCCGATGCGCAAGGTCAACGCGGATTTCATTCGGGTGATATGTGGCATTACGCGATGTCGCGTATGTTGGTTGCTGCGCGTGCTTATGGTTTGCGACCGATTGATGGGCCATTCGCAAATTTTTCTGACCCCAAAGAATATGAAGCGGTCGCACGTCGTGCAGCGGCTTTGGGCTATGAAGGTAAATGGGCGATTCATCCCACGCAAATCGATATTGCGAATGACGTATTTTCACCTAGCGAAAAAGAAATCGCCTACGCCAAGCGCATCATGGAAGCCATGGCAGAGGCGCAGCGCGAAGGTCGAGGCGCTGTCAGTATGGATGGTCGCTTGATTGATATTGCCAGTATTAAGATGGCTGAGAATTTGCTGCGTAAAATCGTTTAATCGTCGGCATCGGCATCGGCATCGGCATCAGCATCAGCTCCAGCTCCAGCTCCAGCTTCAAGCTAATACGATCTATCGTAGTCTGCTGACTTCCGGGATGACTTTTTTCATCTGTATCAGCGGATAGCAACGCTCTTTATCTTGATAGATCGAAACGCAATCCAAGCACTGAAAACATTCTTGGTAATTGATCTTTCCTGTAGGTGAGATTGCCTGATATTCACAACGATGACGGCAACTCTGGCATGGTGTCCCACACTCATCTCGGCGCGGTATCCATGACCAGAATCGCAAAATTCCCAGCGTCGCCAGCGCAGCGCCCAACGGACAAATATAGCGGCAATAGCCACGATAGACAAAGACGCTGAGTAACAGGCAGACCATTGCCCACAGCACATATGGCCAGTCACGAACGAAATATAAACTGATTGCTGTCTTGAATGGCTCCACTTCAACCAGTAACTCTGCAAACGATGGCGCAGCATATAGCGACGTCATGAGTACTAGCAAAATCACATACTTAATCCATTTTAATTGGGTATCCAACGCTGTGCGTAATCGACGTTGTTTGTGACCCAGTGCATTCGCCACTAAGCTAATCAGCTCTTGTAATGCGCCGAATGGACATAGCCATCCACAAAACGTACCGCGCCCCCAAACTAGCAAACTCACGCCTGCAAATAGCCAGAGGATGACGGTCATAGGATCATTCATCATGAAACTCAGATCGCCATGCGAACTGAGCGCTTCGATAGCAGCAGTAATGTTGACTATGGTGAGCTGTCCCTGTGCTATCCATCCAATAAAGCCGACAGTAAACACTAGATAGAGTGTTCGCAGTCGTCTCATGCGTACTGGATTGGCGCTAAATCGTAGCTGAGCAATCAATGCCACACTGAGTGCCAGTAGTCCGCACAACACGATCACGATATGTGTGCGACGTGATTGCCAGGAGGTGATCCAATCGTCTCTTTCAGATGCTTGGATATTCAATTCGTGATTGCTATGTATCGTTGTTTGAGAGTCGATGTTTAAAGAGGTGGGTTGTGAAGCCTGTACGTCGACTACACTCGTTTGAGAGGTAGAGTTGCTATCGTTGACTCCCTTGCTTGGGTCAGTCATAGCTACTGCATTCGTAGCATTAATCGGGTTAGTTTTTTCTGCTACAGGCGACGCGGTTACTTCTTTATGATGATCTTGTCTCGGTTCAGTAATTTCAGCGACAGGTTTGGATGATGGGCTAAGTGTCTTGGTTTCTTCAGTGGCAGTGGTTAACTTTGGATCTTTTGTCTCCTTACTCTCTTTAGGTATCGCTGTGCTAACAGGTGCAGTGACATTGTCATCAGCACCATTTTTAAGTTTGGCAGTGGCTACTGCAGCGGCAGCAGTGAGTATGGCTCGGTTAATCGCTTTAACGGAGATGGTGCCCTGCTGGACACCTTTGACATGGGCGACGTTCTCGTCACGTAATCCCGGATCATTAAATGGCCCTATCTCTATCGTGTGACGGGGAGTTAGCCCTTTGTATTGTGAAGCGAAACGTTCTAATTTTTGCGTGCCAGCAGAATCTAAAAATAAAGGCTCTTTATGATCAAGTAATCTGATTCGTAAAAAATTTCCCGACAAGTCGATCAGAATCAGTAGATTAATTGGCTTAGCGCTGTAACCACGTACTGGTGCAAAATCGATTGTTTCGAACACATAGGCTTTGAGTTCAGGTTTTGCATCGAGGTTGGTTGCATCCCGTACGAACAGCGGGTAGACAGGTATATCAGGCAAGATCTCACCAACGTATAAAAATAGTCGACCATTCTTTCGATGTCGCTTTTTGCCAAAGTACTTGCTTTAGCCGTAGTGAACAGGCAGCACAATAGCAAAACGATCGTCGCTAGTGCGCGGTGCGTAGTGGAAGACATCGTCGGTAGTGGTCGCATAACCGGCTGATGAAAATAGAATTCGAAAGCGTCAGTGAGGTTGACTAGGCGTTTGCTTTATAGGGGGTCGGTCAACGATACGATGTCGAGTTCAGCTTTGCCTACACGCTGGTAGCTACTCATCACCAAAGGATCGTGTCCGGGAATAATGTGATCGGGTGATTCAGCCAGCGTTTCGATTAATTCATACGCGGAGAGCATATCCGCGCTATCGACCACGATAGGAAACGGTGAACGATTGCGCAGGTTCTCTAGATAATGTGAAGCGTCTGACGCAATCACTATCCAACCGCGTTTGGTGTGTACACGCACCACTTGTAAGCCGCGTGTATGGCCGCCCACCCAATGGACGGTAATGCCAGGGCGAAGTTCATACACGCCATCATGAAACGCAACGCGTTCTTCGAAATTTGCCACCACTAAGTCACAAATATCCTTAGCGTCGTAGGCATGACGACAAAACCTATGGCGCATGTCTTTACCGGTGGCATACGACATCTCACGTTCCTGCAAGTGAAAGCAGGTGTTTTTTAATTTGGCGGTATTCCCAGCGTGGTCGTAATGCGCGTGGGTGATGATAGTTTCGCGTATATCTTCCAGATGAATGCCTGATGCTTTTAATGAATCTATCGGGCAGCGTAGCAGTGATCGTTTACGACGCTCAGCGGCTTCTGCACCAAAGCCCGTATCAATCAAAATAGTTTCATTACCGGATTGAAGAAACCAAACAAAATAATCCATCTCAGTCGCGGCATCATGCAGATCATGCGCGATAAAATTTTCTATGCGACGGCGTTTGACATTGGCATAGCGAAGTGCGTAAGCATCCCAGGTGCGAATAGACATAGCAGCCTCCTTTATTTTGCTTTATTTTGCTTTATTTTTTTATGCTTAGACAGTCTTTGCTTGTGAACGAAAGCCACCGGTACGCCAGAACAGAAAAGCAGCGATACTAAAATTGAGTAAATTCCATAGCGTGCCATTAATGAAGGCTGCTTGATATGAGCCGGTGAGATCGAATACTTTGCCCGACATCCAGCCACCGAGTGCCATACCAAATAAGGTAGCAGTGAGCACGGATCCAACGCGTGCTCCGGCTTCTGATGCGGGAAAGTATTCGCGTACGATGATGGCGTAAGAAGGCACTATCCCGCCTTGAAATAAACCGAACATGGCGGAAATCACATACAGCGATACCAAGCCATCAAAGGGTAGAAATAAAAGTAATGCGATGCCTTGTAATAAGGACCCAAGTAGCAACGTACGCAATCCACCAATGCGATCGCAAATCGCGCCGGAGATAAGTCGACTCGCGATGCCAAATCCAAGCATCAGCGACAGCATTTCTGCACCACGCGCAGCGCCGAAACCCAGATCACTACAATACGCAACTATGTGTACCTGCGGCATAGACATCGCCACGCAGCATGAGAGTCCCGCCACACACAGCAGTAGTTGAGCTTGATTCATACTCAAACCAAAAGGACGATCGGTTTCATGCGCTCCGTGAACTCCCGGAGTGACTTCATTAAGTGGAGGGCGCGGCTTCAGGCGCAATGCGAGTAAAGCAATCAGCAACCCACAAATACAACCGAGTGCAATGTAAGTTTGACGCCAACCAAAATGTTCAAGACCCCACTGCATGACAGGTGGCCACACGGTACCGGCGACATAATTTCCACTCGCGCAAATGGCGACCGCAATACCGCGACGTTTTTTCCACCACAGCGCGGTATCTGCGAGTAAAGGCGCAAAGCTAGCAGCACCACCTAATAAGCCGATCAATCCATGGGCGAGGGCAAGGCTGATGATATTGGGCGATTGCGATGCCCATAAAAATCCGATGAAATTTCCGATAGCGCCGATCAGCAAAACTTTAAATACGCCGAAGCGATCCGCCCAGCGTCCCATCAGAATGCCACCGAGCCCAAACGAAATCATCAGCACGGTATACGGCAATGAGGCATCGGCACGCGTAATGCCGAATTCTTTTTGTACTTCGGGTAATAAGACGATCACGACATACATACCAACACTGCCCAAGGTCATGATGGCGAGGGCTGTTAGTAAGCGCCGAAACGCGTAAGCGGAGTCGATTAAATCAGGATGACTGGGTGTATTTGGCATGCGTTAGAGGATAGCATCACCCAGAAATAGGTCTGGTAATTAGTGTGAAATCGCTTTAAGTACGTCGGCGACTAAACGATCTTGTTTGTACTCGATGCCATTGGGATCGACACCGGTACGAACAATCACCAGATCATGTCCCGGCACCACAGTCACATACTGACCTTTATTGCCGAAGGTAGTGAACGTACCTTTCGGTATATCAGGCATGGTATCCAATAACCAAAATTGCGCACCGTAGCCCCATTCATTGGCTACCGGTGGTTTGGTAGGTGCAGGGGTGCTTACAAATTGTATGAAGTCTTCCGGCAAATAGCGTTTGCCCTTGTGGATGCCATCATTGGCAAGAAAAATTCCGAAGCGTGCTAAATCGCGCGCTGTTGTGTAGGTTTGACTCGAGCCTACAAACGTACCCAGATGATCGATTTCCATACGAGTGTGATACATGCCTAGCGGATGTAGCAGTTCATCGTAGGGAAAGCGCAGGAAACGTAAATCATCATTTAACAGATAACGTAAAGAGCGCACTAATAACAAGGTGTCATTGTTGGCGTACTGCCAGCGCGTTCCTGGTTTCACTTCGAGTGAGGTGCCTGTTGCTGCGCTAATTACATCTTGTCCACCAAAATACACGGCAGCAGAATTCGGGCCACTACTATATAGTCCACTCGACATCCACATCAGTTGTTGGTAGGTGATAGCTTTACGGGCGTCGCCTTCAGGCCATTCAGGAATAGCTACCGGTTGATCGAGTTGTAGCAAGCCTTGACGACTAGCGATGCCCATCAAAGCCGCAAAGATACTTTTACTGGTTGACCAAGTGCGATAACCTGAATGCACACCAAAGCCTTTGCGATAACGCTCAGCGATTAACTGCCCACCTTTAGCTTTGTCGAGTTTGATGACGAGTACCGAGGTAGTGATCGTGCCAGGCTTTTTTGCATGCGTGGTGCCATCAAACGCTTGATCAAGCACCTTGCTCAGTTTTGAATAACGAGGATCGATGCCGCTGGCGGGTAGTTTAGTTTTGTCGCCATCAGGAAAAGCGAGGTGACTAACATTCGGCGCTTGTTCATACGAGACATACGGTAATCGAGGCACATCATTGATTTGCCACTGTGGTGGCAAGATAGTGCAGCCCATACTGTCGCGGTAAGCAGCGACGCGTGTAATAGTTCCTGTGGGATCGGAGCTGAAGACTAAGCGACGCTTTTCATCAATGACGGGATCGGGATAGCCTTTGCCTTCAACATCAACGAGTTCTATGCGTTTGATATCGCTGAGCGGGCGGCCCATTAAAAAATGCGCTGAACAAGTAAAGATCGCGCGGTAGCCAGCAACGATGAGTGGATCATCGTTATCCGCTGCGCCAGCGAGCCGTTGATAAGGCGGTGTGGCGAATGAACTTGCGCTGACCAGCAGTACGCTGGTCAGCAATACACATTTAATGAAATTAAGTCGCATTGTTAACAAGCTTATCGAATTTATTTGTCCGCTGATTTTGCGCGATGGACTGCGAATTTCATTAACTGCTCATCGCGCCAATCACGACGTGCATTCAATTCAGATTGTTTTACAAATTGTCTACGCTGAGTTTCAACTTCTTTGATTAATGGCTCATCCCATGGACGCTTTTGATCACGCGATTGAGCAATACGATGGAACAGCGGACCAAAGCGAGCCGCATAATCTGCCACTCCATTCGGTGCGTTTAAATCGATGGTTTCAAAGGGACCAATGAATGACCAGCGGAATCCCAAACCATCACGGATCGCCTTATCGACATCTTCGCAACTGCAAACGCCATCAGCCACCATGGTCCAGGCTTCACGCAATAAAACGGCTTGCAAACGATTGATCACGAAGCCTTCGATCTCTTCGTTAACGCGAATAACCGATTGCCCCAAGGCTTGCATGAAATGATCAGCCCAGTCGATGGTTTCTTTTGATGTTTGTGGTGATCCGACCAGTTCAATAATAGGAACCAGATACGGAGGATTGACCGGATGAACCACCAACACGCGTGGTGAAATTTTCAGGTCGAGACCAAAATCAGAGGCGGGTATGCCCGATGTTGAGCTACCAATGATGAGATCGTCGTATCCAAAGCTTTCGATTTCTAACATCAGCTTGCGTTTGACATCTGCTTTTTCGAGCACAGATTCTTGTGCGTAGATAGCGCCGTCTAAGGCTTTCTTTAAATCGGGCTCCACACTAACGCGGGCTAGTATGGTGGCTACGGATTCTTTAAGTAATCCGTGTGAGTGCAGGCGTTCTAATTGTTGCGCTACTAATTTAGGAGCGCTCTCTAGCACCTGAGCACTAGAGTCGGTCATGCGTACGGACACACCTGCGCGTGCAAAGACGATGGCCCAACCTGCGCCCACTAAACCGGCGCCGATAACAGTGACGGGTTTACCTTTTGTTAGATCAATCGCATTCATGATTTCCCTTTTTTTATTTTAGGCTGCAGTCCAGCCACCATCGAGCATTAGTGCACTACCAGTAATCAGGCTGGACGCATCACTCGCCAGAAAGACTACGGAACCCATTACTTCGTTAACATGACCGACTCGACCCAGCGCAATTTTACTGACTACAGACGCTTTAAAAGTTGGGTCTTCAAACATCCCTTTAGTGAGTGCGGTTTCAATAAAGGTTGGGCAGATCGTGTTAACACGAATATTTTTTTGACCTAACTCCCAACTAAGGGCTTTAGTCATACCTTCGAGCGCGTGTTTGCTGGCGCAATACACTGTGCGGTTAGATGCGCCCACATGTCCCATCTGCGAAGAGATGGTAATGATGGAGCCGGGCTGCTTGGCGGCGATCAAACTTTTAGCAACAGCACGTGAAGCGTAAAAAACTGATTTGACGTTTAAATCAAAAATATCATCGAGGTCTTCGTTGGTGACATCGACCAATGGCTTAGGTCGGTTCATGCCTGCGTTATTCACCAGTACATGAAACGGACCTTGATTCGTAATCAGATGATCGACAGCAGCAGAGTCGGTGACGTCCAGCACCACAAAATCAGCATGACCACCAGAGGCTGTGATGTCTTTACAAGCAGCGGCGAGTTCATCTTTTGATCGCGCGGCCAATGTGACGTGTGCACCCGCTTGCGCGAGTGCGACAGCAGCAGCCAGCCCTATACCGCGGCTGGCACCTGTCACGAGTGCTTTTTTTCCATCCAGTCGGAAATTCGGGGCGGGAAATGAGCTCATGATTATCTCGCCGAGTGAATTAACCGGGTACGCCGCCGTAAGGCACGTCTTGATGACCGTAACGACGCACACGCAGATTGGCTTGTTCACCGTGTGCGATCATGCCTTCGATAGCGCACAGACGCGAACAGTATTCACCCACCATGGTGCTAGCTTCATCCGTGAGCACTTTTTGATAGGTACAGGTCTTGATGAATTTACCCACCCACAAACCACCGGTGTAACGCGCTGCTTTACCTGTAGGTAGTGTGTGATTAGTGCCGATTACTTTGTCACCGTAAGCGACGTTAGTACGCGGGCCAAGGAACAAGGCACCGTAGTTGCGCATATTTTTTAAGAAGTAATCATCGTCACGTGTCATAACTTGCACATGTTCGGAGGCGATGCGATCGGCTTCGCTGACCATTTCTTCTAAGGTATCGCAGACGATGATTTCACCAAAGTCGCGCCATGACACAGAAGCGGTTGCAGCCGTTGGCAAAATCTTGAGTAAACGCTCAATCTCAGCAACGGTGGCATGCGCGAGTTTTTCTGAATTAGTTAACAGTACCGCCGGTGTGTTGTAACCATGTTCTGCCTGACCGAGCAAATCGGTAGCGCACATTTCAGCATCGACAGTGTCATCGGCAATGACGAGTGTTTCAGTTGGGCCAGCGATCAAATCAATACCGACGCGACCAAACAGTTGACGCTTAGCTTCGGCGACGAAGGCATTGCCCGGTCCGATCAACATAGAGACTGATTTGATGGTCTGTGTACCGATGGCCATTGCGCCGATCGCTTGTACACCACCGAAGGTATAGATTTCATCGGCACCACCTAAATGCATAGCAGCGATGACAGCTGGATTTGGTGCGCCATTCACTGGTGGTGAAGCAGCGAGGATACGACTCACACCAGCGACTTTGGCAGTAACCACACCCATGTGCGCGGAGGCGACCAGAGGAAATTTACCGCCGGGGACGTAACAGCCCACACTTTCAACCGGTAGATTTTTATGGCCGAGAATCACGCCGGGCAATGTTTCAACTTCAACATCGCGAATCGATTCGCGCTGTATCTTGGCGAAATTTCTTACCTGAGTTTGTGCAAAGCGGATGTCATCGAGCTGGCCTGGGCTTAGCGACTTGACGCATTTAGCGATTTCATCATCGGATAGACGAAAACTTGCGGGTGACCATTGGTCGAATTTTTTCGACATTTCAGCGACGGCGGAATCGCCATGGACTTCGATTTCGGAAAGAATTTTGGTAACAGTGTCGCGAACGCTGGTTTGGTCTTGTGCTTTTTGATCTACGGATTGGCCGGCTTTGAGTACTCGTATCATCGCTGTCTCTCGGGGGTTATAGGTTTTTTAGGGGTAAAACGGGTGAGCAAGATAGTAGCCCGAAATGCTTACATCGAATATTCGGTTTTGATGAGGGCAGGGTTTGGGCTGTACCAATGAAAAAGCCGTTTGCGGAAGACTCCGGAAAAGGTTTAGTCGCGCTGATTTCTTTTTAATAACCCTTGCTTGTCGGCGCTAAACAGTCATCTGGAACCTGTACCAGCTTGCATGATTTAGTTAGCGGTATTTAGCATAGCTGATAGGCGCTGTTTTGGTAGACCAGACCAGAAACTCAGCAGCAAGCCCCTTTCTGTATTTTTTCTCTTGTGACTCTGTGAGTGTATTTGCCCAAATTTAGGATCAGTCGCATAATAAGAAGTGATCGATTGCTAGGAGAATCTTATGTTGCTTACTGCTGTATTAAGTCCTGCAGAAGAAGGTGGATATGTCGCCCTGAATCCAGAAACAGGGACCACCAGTCAGGGTGAAACTGTGGACGAGGCAATCGCAAATCTTAAAGAGGCAACTTCGCTTTACTTGGAAGAATTTCCGGAGGCATTTAGCTCTCATCCCTTAATCACCACGTTTGATTTAGCTCATGCCTAAATTTCCTGGTTTGTCAGGTAAAGAAATTATTCGTGCGTTGGAAAAGTTAGGTTTCCATTTTGCGCGCAAAACTGGCAGCCATGTTTTGATGAAAAGAGGCGACAAAGGATGTGTGGTTCCGAATCACAAATAAGTAAAAGTGGGAACCGTGAACGGCGTCCTCAGGCAAGCTGAAGTCTCTCCTGAAGAATTTCGAAAAGTTTTATTGGACTAAAAGTGTCTGACCCCGCACGCCTGATGAGGGCAGGGTTTGGGCAGCACCAATGAAAAAGCCGTTTGCGGAAGACTCCGGCAAACGGCTTAGTGATATTCCTGGCGAACCAGGATAGATGAATTTATTGCGCGTTAGGTGTGATCAGACTCACCGCAATCAGATGCGCTGCAATATGTTGAAAGCCGGCTTGGCTTCGCAAATCACGCGGGCGACCGCGTTTACGCCAGATGCGTTGCGCCTGACTCGAAGGGCGCGAGACGATCTTGATTTCGAGCTTGCCAGGAAGCTCCTGGTCAATCATTTCGGTTTCCATTTTCGTAACTCCACTACGTTTTGTGCGGGTTCTGAGAGGGTTGGTTGATTGCTTAACTACTGTATATATGCACAGTATACCACAAGTCCTGAGCGGGTCCAGAAATTTGGTTTTGGAGGGATTTTTGACCCCGATGAGGTGGGTCATGAGAGATTTTTGTCGTTCGTTGAAGATGCAAAATTATTTTTTGCAAATCAGCGTGCTGACGAATTGATTTTTTATAAAACCCGCATAAACAAAGGCATTTCGAGCGATGACTTCAACGCGAACGAAATGAATTGATCGTCAAACAGGGAGCGTTGAAAGAAAAAATCAGGCGCTTTCGAGCACCCTCAGCTCATCATTCGATTGGCGCAGTCGCGAAGCGAGCACGCGCGCGATTTCTGTCATCAAGCTAACACTTAAACGCTTGTGATGATCTGCCAGTTGATCTAAGCGCGAACGCGAGAGCACGAGCACTTCAACGTCGGTGATCGCGGTGGCAGAATCGATGCGCGGGCGCTGGTCAAGAAACCCGAGTTCGCCAATAAAGTCACCTTGATGATGCGTTGCGATGTGATGCTGGTGACCGTCAGCCAGCGGAATATCGAGTCTGATTTCGCCCTTCATGATGAAAAAAATTTCATCGCTCTGTGATCCGGCTTCAAAAACCAGCTCGCCAGTTTTCAGATGGCGAGGCTCCATGCAGGCCTGCAGATCGACCAGCGTGTCGTCCTTGTGATTTTTAAATACGTCGAAATCGCGTAGAGAGTAGGTTTGTTCTGGACGGGGCCGTAAACCCGAGTTGAGTAGCCACTGTTCCTCTATCCATTCGAGTGCGTCATACAGTTCATCGAACACGCGGATGTGTTGTTGCTCACGGAGTATGCCTAAGTGGTCAAAATAGCGTTTTAGGTTTTCACCGGTGGGCATCTCACCGGGTAAGTCGCTCAGAATCAGCTCGCACTTATTTTCGTGCAAGGTATCTCTTATTTGTTCCAATATATGGCCAGCCGTCATATCGACAGACTGCACACGGCGCAAATCAAGGATCAGATAACGATAGCCTTGAATATAAGGCTCGACGGCTTGGTAGAGTTGATTCGCCGTGCCAAAGAAGAGTGACCCTTGTAATTCAAGTATCACAGTTTGATGGCCGTTTTGCTCGAGTACCAAACGCTCACTCTCTAATCGTTCAGAGCGAGAGAAAACTTGATTGCCGAAAGTAGTTCGGCGTATCAGATGAGTGCCAATTTGCTTACGCAAGAAAAGTAAAATCGCCAGCAGTAGGCCAACACCAGTGGCTGCAATCAAACTAATTGTCAATGCGACCATCGCAACGGTGATGATGACTAAAAAATCCAGCCTCGTATCACTTGATTTGAGAAGCGTGAAGCTGTGACGGTCGATCATGCGAAAACCAACCACCACCAAAATAGCCGCCAGTGCCGCTAACGGTAGCCAGGCCAGCATTGCTGCCAGCAGCACATAAGCGACCAATATCATCACACCTTCAATCATTCCCGAAGTACGCGTCTGTGCCCCGCTAGAAATATTAAGTAAGGTGGCACCCATCGTGCCCGAGCCGGGCATACCTGCACACAGCGCCGAAGCGACGTTGCCTATGCCTTGACCCAGCAATTCACGATTCGAATCATGGCGACTGTGCGTGAGTGAATCTAAAACAACGCAGGTCTTGAGCGTATCAATCGAAAGCAAAATCGCTAAGGTCAGCGCGGGATAGAGCAGCGCTTTAATTGGTGGTAACGAGGCATCGGCCAGTGCGCGGTAGGGAAGGCTAATGCTAGTAAAAAAGTTCGTAAGACCACCCATAGCATCGCCAGTACCACCGCTGGGGTTGGTACCACCGAGTGGGCCCACAATGAGTGTGTTGTTCTGAAGTTGTAGTAGGTTGGTATCCCACAAACTGAATAGCCAGTAAGTTGTGACACCACCGATGATTGCGATAATGACGGCTGGAATGCGCTGAGTCACTCGAGGTCCAATAATCATCAGTGCCGCCGTTACGATGCCAACGATTAAACTGGCCGAGCGCCACTGGTCGGCCGAGGTGATAGCAAACCAGAATCCCTGATTCCCAGTAATACCTAAACACTTGGGTGTTTGAGCAGCGATGATGATCAGACCTACGCCTGCGAGATAGCCGCTGACGACGGGGTAAGGCATGTACTTGATTAAGCCGCCCAGTTTCAACAGGCCGAATGACATCTGAAAACCACCAGCGAGTAGGCCGATCAAAAGCAAAGCTAACAAAATTTGATCAGGTGGCATGCCGGACTGCGTAAATTGAATCGCAAATGCTGATAACACAGCGGCAGCCGGTGCGCAGGGTGAAGAAATTAATCGTTTACATCCGCCGAACATCGCAGCAAAAAAACCAAGTAGTGTGGCTCCAATGATGCCGGCCATCGCACCCTGTGCGTTATACATTTGGCCTAAAGGCTCATAGACGATAACGCCAAAGCTAATCGCAGCCGGCAGCGCAACCAGCATCGCTGCTAACCCACCCCACACATCTCCTGTTTGTAAGCGCATTAGTCTAGTTTTACTTTATCGATTGCAAAGGTGGGTTTGGGTAAGGGTAGCTCAAGTTTTGCTAACGTTTGTACTAATAGATTGGCGATAAATAAATCGCGATGCGGTTTCGAGTCAGCAGGCACCACATACCAGGGCGCTTGCTTGGTGCTGGTGGCAGCGATGGCTTCTTGATAGGCGGTCATAAAGTCAGGCCATAATTTTCTATCGGCAAAATCGGATGCCTGCAGCTTCCAGTGTTTGGAAGGATCGTCGATTCGAGCTTGAAGTCGTTTTTTTTGTTCAGCGCTCGATATATGTAAATAACATTTGAGCACGACGGTATTGTTATCGGTCAAAAGAGATTCGAAGTGCTCTATATGTTTGTAACGTTTTTCGCAGGTTGCTTTATCTATCATTCCACGTACGCGAGTCACCAGCACATCTTCATAGTGACTACGATTAAAAATCGTTATGTCGCCTAACGCTGGAAGTTTATTGTGTATGCGCCATAAAAAATCATGACGTTGTTCAAGCTCAGTGGGGGCGCCAAACGCAATCGCATGCATACCTAAGGGGCTGACGTGCGAAAACACATGGCGAATCACTCCATCTTTACCAGAAGTGTCCATCCCCTGGAGAATCAGTAACACCGCCTTAGATTTTGAGGAATACAGCAAAGACTGAAGTTTATTCAGCTTATCTTCTAACTTGGTTTGATGATGTTTTAGCTCATCTTCCTCAAGCACTAATTCGTCGGGCGGAGTGGTATCAAATTCATCCAAACGAAATTTGGTGGCATGAGGTATCTGCCAAGCAGAAAAATCTATTTTGTCCATGCGACATAACCTTTTCAAAGCCCGATGAATTGTTTCATCGGTAGGCTGCAGTTTACCTGCGACGCAAGCCTAGCACCATCACGGTCGATACCACAATTAAAGCACCGACCACTTGTATCGGTGCGATGGCTTGACCGAGTAACAGCCAGGCTAAAACTAAGGCAAATACCGGTTCGATATTCATGATGGCTGAATTACCAACCACGCCTAGTCTAGGCAGCAGACTAAACATTAATGTAAAGGCGGTTCCATACAATGCTGTTAAACCACCTAAGCCCCACCATCCTAATGCCGTGCGTGGCAATGACCATCCACCGCTCACCACTGCAAACACCGATGCGAGCACCACTACCATACCCATAGTCATCGCTGTTCTCACCCGACCATCCAGATCAACCGCTTCATGCTGCGTCAAAATCATCGCGAGAGCAAACGTGGCTGCAGCAGCAATGGCGAAGCCTACACCCGCGCCGATTTGCTGCCAGTGCGCCGCTGCACCCAAACCTGATGCAGCACCGAATACATCGAGAGCTAATGCGAGCCCCAGTAACATCACGGGCATCGCTTTTAAAACGAAAGGTTCTGCGCGGTGTTTATATAGAACACGCGCCCAAAATGCGCTACACAAGGGGTAGGTATTAAAAGCTAACAGCGCTAATGCAATCGGCAGTCGGGCGACAGCGGAATAGAGGCAAAAACTTTGTATAGCCACCAGCACGCCAATCACCGGCATGACACGTTTGTGACGATCTGAAAATTGTATGCGTACTTTCTGCTGTAGTAGTAAAAGAGTGATGATGATGATGGCAGTGACACCGCTGCGAAAAATTACTGCGGTGATGACACTCACTGAATCATTAAATGCGAAACGAGCAGCGACATGATTGCCGCCCATCATGACGGCAATCAGTAATAAGGTGAGAAAGGCGGTGCGGGAAATTCGGGTAGTCATGATCTGAAGCTTGGACGGTATTTGAGGCGGAAGGTGCTCATGATACGTGGGTGGCGCCAAGTTATTGGGCGACCACAGTAAATATGAGTGCAACTAGCTTTAAAGAGTACAGGTCGACTATTAACGATTAATTAATGGAAATTAGTTCACATTGCAACGCAATACAAATTTGTACCGTTAAGCTTATAAATGCCTCGAGTGCCTGGCTGATGTGAATGAAATAGGGGTTGATATTTGAGAGGTATGAATACGGCGTCGCAATAAATTTATGAGGCGCTTAAACTAATTTTTATTAAATAGATGAGTGAACGCGTTTCATGACTGAGCGGTCGATTTAAACGCTTACGTTAATTATGAAAAAAGCTATCGAATTTTGCGCGTGCAGCAAAAAAACTGCTTGTTACGCCAAGCTTACAGACGTATATTTTTGTTCAGCCAAATGAGATGAGGTATCTCGTGGGCCATTAAAAGCAGTATAAAAATAATAATCACCAATTAAAACAAATCCAATTTTGGACGGAGGCAAGTATGAGGGCAGTGACTAAAGCTTTGCCATGGGCGTTATCAGCGATTGCTGCAAGCGTGATGACTATGGGTGTTGCAATGGCTGCGGACGTTGATGGAAACCGCTTGATCAATGCAGACAAAGAGCCAGGCAACTGGATGAGCTATCACGGCTCATATAAATCATGGCACTACAGCGGCTTGGAACAGATCAACGCTGGTAATGTCGGCAAGATGAGAGAAGCATGGTCGCATGTAGCTTCGCGTGCGAATCGCGGCTTGCAAGGCATGCCTCTGGCCGTGGACGGCATTCTTTATTACTCCAGTCCTTATAACCAAGTGTATGCGTTGGATGGCGCAACCGGTCAAATGATCTGGACCTACAAACAAAAGCTGAATGAAGATTTAGTTGCGCGTCAAACGCACTCGCCCTACAACCGCGGTATCGCGATTGGATACGGCAATATCTACATGGGCACACTGGATGGCAAACTCGTTGCCATCGACATGAAGACAGGCAAGATGAATTGGGAAACCAAACTCGTCAACAGTGAAAAACTGACTGTCGGTTTTACTGGTGCTCCTCTGATGGTTAAAGACAAGATCATCATCGGCGCTCAAGGTGGCGAATGGCCAGATCGCGGTCCAATTTTTGGCATCGATGCTAAGTCAGGTAAGAAGCTGTGGGAATTCAAGACAGCCGGCGGTAATGAAGGCGAAGCTTCTGATGCACGTAACACTTGGGGCGGTGAGTCCTACAAAGTGGGCGGCGGCGGCGGTTGGATGGCCGGTAGCTACGATGTTGAATCAAACACAGTATGGTGGGGCACAGGTAACCCAGCACCGTTGTATGACTGGGCAGGCGACGACTGGAAAACTTCCGGCCCACGTCCTGGTACTAACCTCTACACCTCATCTGTTTTGCAACTCGACCCAGATACAGGTCGTCTGAAGAGCTTCCACCAAGTTCTCCCTCATGATGCTTGGGACTTTGACCCAGCACAGGGCGAGCTGATGATGATCGAGCGCGGCGGTAAGAAGCTGGTTGTTCACCCATCTAAGTCTGGTTTTGTGTTCGTGTTTGATCGCGCAACAGGTAAGCCTGTCAATGTCTACAAAGGCGTCGATGCGATTAACTTTGTTGATGACATCAAAGCGAACGGTGAATTGGTTGGCCGTTGGGATCCTAAAGGCGGTAAGCACGCTAACTTGTGTCCAGCGATTGCCGGTGGCTATAGCTGGAATGCAGGTAGCTACAGCCCCAAAACTGGCTTGTTGTACAAAGTTGGTTTTGAGTGGTGCCAAGATCTTGAGATCGTTAAGACTGAGCCAGTCACTGAGCCAGTTGTTCAGTTGAACATTGGTGCTGACTTCACCATGCACGGCCCAGGTTCAGGCAAGCGTGAAGATGCAGCGGCAGCGAACTCAAAAGCTTTCGGTCACATTCGCGCACGTGATCCAATCACTGGTAAGGTTAAGTGGGAAAAACGTTATAACCACGGTATTCCACATGGTGGTTTGTTGACCACAGCTGGCAACCTGTTATTCGTACCTGAGGCAGACGGTAATTTCGTAGCCTACGATGCGGCATCAGGTAAAAAACTCTGGGCACATAACAATGGCCAAGGTAGCGTTGGTGGCACAATCACTTACATGGCCAAAGGCAAGCAGTATGTGGCTGTAATGACTGGTTGGGGTTCATTGGTCGGCGACGGTTACGGCGATCTGTGGGGCGAGCCATGGAAGAGCATGCCTAAAGACTCAGGTGTCCTGAAAGTTTTTGCAGTTGAGTAATTCAGGCACTTAGTTTGAGCTGAAAGTAAGAGGGTGGTGGCTTCGGCCTCCACCCTTTTTCAATGCCGGTGTATCGGAAAAATAGTTAACGAAGTCAAATAGGAAGACCCAAGTGAATACCAGTATGTATAAGTTTGCGTTGAAATCGGTGCTGCTGTTGGCGCTATTGTCGGGATGGTCGATTTCAGTACATGCGCAAGAAAAAAATAACAGTACAGTCTTCGATGTAAAAAACACGTTTAGAAATATCTGTGGATTTTGTCATCAAAATTATGGCCGTCAAGAAGGTAAAGGCCCGCAACTGATGGGTACTGAAAAAACAGACGAACAAATATTTGATCGCATCAAAAACGGTAAGCCTGGTCGTATGGCGGCGTTTGGAGTTGCCTTTACTGATGATCAGATTTGGAGCATTGTGAAATTCATCCGTTCGCTCAAGCCGGGTGTCGAGCCGGAGAACCCATGAAATTACCTAAGCTGTTGTTGTGCCTGTTAGCAGGAGTAACTTTTTGCGTCCCTGCGACCGCGCGAACACTAGAGCAAATAAAAGAGTTAGGCAGCATTTTGTTATGCGCTAACCCCGATGCCTTACCTTACGCTAGCGACAAATCCGACAAGCCTGGATTTCAGATCGAAGTCGCTAGAGAAATTGCGCACGATCTCGGCGTGAAATTAAATATCGAGTGGGTTCTGCCGCGTCGTCGTGCTAACGTCGTTAACTGCGATTTGCAGCTTGATGTACCTAGCGATATCGAAAAGCAGAAAAAGGGTAAGCACAGGCAGTCTCGTCCATATCACAAGGCGGGTGTTGTTCTGGGTTTATCTGCAGCAGCAACGCCGATAGAGCGCTACACTGAATTGCAACCAGGTCAGCGTGTGGGTGTGATGATAGGTTCTGTTGCTTCTGAAGTACTCGGTAAAGCCGGTGCCAGTATCGTGCCGTACGCGTTTCAAAGCGATATGGTCGAGGATCTGAGCAAAGGTGATTTGTACGGTGGTGCGGTATCTGGGGCATCCCTTAGCTATTTCGTCTTGCAGCATCCCGAGAGCGGCATCAAGGTGACGCACGCTTTTGATGAAGCTAGCGGGTTAGTGTGGCCAGTTGCGGCTGGTTTGCGTAACGCAGATGACGCCATCGTTGAAGCGGTCAATCAAATTATCGAGCGCATGCTGACTGATGGCACGATAAAACGTATTTACGGTACCTACGGAATCGCTCACCAGCAACCTTGACGGGTATTTGGCATAATCGACTAAAACACGTTTCTATAGTGGAGCTTAGTCGTGGATGCCGAGAAATTATCAAGCCTGCTGACGGAAATTTTTTTAACGATCAAACTACTGTCCGGCTACCCCATTCCTGATCAACATCCCGCGGTACATTTTGTACCGCTTAAAGAGCTGCAGGATGTGGTGTGTCCGGGGCGCAGCTGCAAGGTGCGCGCTCTGTATCGCCCTGATATGGGTGTCATGATCAATGAAACGCTAGATGTTGAGCATGAGATTTATCCGCGCTCGGTGTTAATGCACGAGTTGGTGCATTATCTTCAACATATCCATCAAAAATTCGAAGACGAAACGCGTGTTTGTCAGCGTTGGCAATCAAAAGAAATAGAAGCCTACGAGATACAACATAAATATCTAAAGAGTCGCAATCAGACACAAAGCTTTATTGCGCTCGATACCTTGCCAATTACCTGTATCGATTAAGCGCGATAGTTTTGTGTAGTGGTTTATTGCGCGCGGGTAAAGACCAATTTCGCACCAGCACCAGAATATTTTCCGCCGCCTTCCATCGATTGCCCATCGGGCTTGATGTTGAGTCGTATCGTGAATTCCACACTGGCCTGACTAGGCGCTGCGAAGCTGATCGTTTGGCCATCAACCACAATTTTAGTGAGTGAAGCTTCACGGTCATCGAAGCCTTCAAGATTGGTAAAGCGTAGAGCAGCTTCGCCCGAAGATTCAATGCGTAGCACCGCCTTACCGCTGCTCATACCAATGTGCCACACGCCATTCCATACGCCTTGTAACGAAGATAGATCATTCGCGCTGACCGTCGTGCACGACAGTAGCGCGAACAAAGCGATGGATAGTTTGATTAATCGCGGCACGGTTTGATAGCGTGAGCTGCTTAGTTTGAATACAGAAAAAATCAGGTGCGTCCTGGCATCGCGCCTTCTTCTTCGAATTCACCTTTGTTCCAGTAGCCCCTAAGTAATTGTCCGTCCGGTGTGAGCATCTGACCGCGGCCATGGGGATAGCCTGATTCCCATTCGCCTTGATACCAACTACCATCCGCTTCTTCATAGCGACCTTTGCCATGTTGTAGACTTTTTTTCCATTCGCCGATATATACGCCGCTACCACGCACCAGTCGACCGCGACCTTCAGCGTAGCCATTCACCATCGGTCCGTTATAGGTTTCTACCTTGACGCCTTTTTGGAACCAGCTCAGCGTGCCTTCGCCGTGGGCTAGGCCATTTTTACATTCCCCACTCCAGGCAATGCTTTCACCTTCTTGTGGCGCGATATTGGCGACCTTACATCCACTTTTGTCGGCAATCCATTGGGTGGTATCGGCCTGCGCTATCGCGGGAAGGCTTAGCAGTGCTAACAGGCTGCAACGTGAAATCAATTGCTTCATCGAGATCTCCAAATTATCAGAAGAAAAAGGCATGATTCTTCATGCTATTTTAGTAATGATGGCGTCTTAAGTTTTTACAGGTCATGACCTGCTTACAGTATCATCAATGTCAAAATTTCGCTGGGACCCTAATAATTTTATTAGTAGTTATAGCGAATGGTCTGTGCATAGTAAAAATCAATCTTTAAAAGATTAATCAATAAAAAATACAACTTCAGGAGAGAGTTATGTTGAGTATTCGTAATGCCATTTTGTGCGTTTTATTCCTAGCGACTAGTCATATTTCGATTGCCTTGGCATCGAGCTGCGATCCTATCAATGCGGATGAAGTTGTTAAGGCGGAAGACTCGCGCTATGCAGCGCAAATGGCCAATGATTTTTCTGCCATGGAAAAATTGATCGCCGATGATCTAGTCTATATTCACAGCAGCTCAGTCGTTGATAGCAAGCAGTCGTATATTGAGTCTATGCGTAGCGGCACAGTGAAATATAAAGTCATGCGCCGCTCTGATGTGAAGGTGAGAACATTCGGATGTGTTGCTACCCTCACAGGGTTGGGTAATTTTGATGTTCAATTAAATGACAAAGATCTTAGTATCGAATTACGTTTTCATAGTATCTGGGCCAAACGCGACAGCAAGCTGCAATTCATCTCTTGGCAAGCTACACGTACACCACAAAAATAATTACAAAGAGGTGAATAGGTGAAAGTAATGAGCACTCCTAAAGTATTAGCATTTGATGTGTTCGGTACGGTAGTTGATTGGCATGGTTCGATTAGCCGAGAAGCGAAAGCTTTAATTCCGGATATCGATGGTGACAAATTTGCGAGTGCCTGGCGCGCGGGCTACAAGCCAGCGATGGATGAAGTTCGTTCCGGCAAACTGGGATGGACAAAAATTGATGATCTGCACAGATTGATCCTAGATCGCATACTGAACGATTTCGGTATTGATCTGACTGAAGAAAAGCGTAGACAGTTAAATCATGCATGGCATCGCTTGAATCCATGGCCGGATACCATCTCAGGTATGACGCGACTCAAATCACGTTTTATGCTGACCACACTCTCGAATGGAAACATAGGCCTACTGGCGAACATGGCAAAAAATGCTGGACTGCCTTGGGATCTGATTTTGTCGGCAGAAGTATTTCGGCATTACAAACCAGATCCTGAAACCTATCTCGGTGTAGCTGACATTTTTGAGTTGAAGCCTGATGAAGTCATGTTAGTGGCGGCGCATGAGGATGATCTTGATGCAGCCAAAGCGTGCGGATTACAGACGGCATTTGTAGAGCGTCCGTTGGAGTACGGTGTAGGCGCGGCGGCTGCAAAGGGCGATCTAATGCGGTTTACCTATGCGTCGACTGACTTGAATGATCTCGCTCGCCAGATGGGTGTTTAATTTAGTTCAGAAATTTGTTACAGGCGTTTTTAATTGAGAAGAAAAAAATGAAAAAAATAGGAATGATAGGTATAGGTTTAATGGGTCATGGTATTGCTAGCAACATAGTCAAACATGGCTATGCGCTGACCGTCATGGAGCATGCAGGCAATCAGCCTCTGGCTACTCTGTTAGCCCAGGGAGTTAAAACAGTTAAAACGCCTAAAGCACTCGGTACAGAAGCAGACATTATTTTGTTATGTGTGACCGGTGCTGCTCAGGTTGAAGCCGTGCTGACAGGGTCTGATGGATTGATTCAAGGTTTGAAATCGGGAACCATCGTTATTGATTGTTCCACCTCTATCCCATCAGCGACACAGCAACTGGCGAAACTAGTACAAAAAGCTGGTGGCGTAATGATAGATGCGGCAATGACCCGCACCCCTAAAGAGGCAGCAGAAGGACGCTTAAATCTTTTAGTCGGAAGCGACGATAAAACGTTTGATGAAATCAAACCCTTGTTAGCTTGTTTTGCAGAAAATATTAATCATGTGGGTGCCGTTGGTGCTGGCCATCAAATGAAATTGCTACATAACTATGTGTCACTCGGAACAGTAACAGTGATAGCTGAAGCCGCTGCGTGCGCGCGTAAATCCGGTATTGATCCTGCTGTCTTTGTGGATGTACTTGCCAAAGGTGGCGGTGGTGGCATGGCACTGGAGCGATTGAAGCCGTATCTGCTTAACGATGGTGATACCTCGAATCTGAAGTTCACCTTATCTAATGCGCTCAAAGATCTGGGTTACTACACGACCTATGCATCAGATACACATGCAGATCATTTAGTGGCGTCAGCCATCATGAAAACTATTTCAATCGCTAGCGATGAGGGGCATGCCGATGAGCACATGCCCCATATGGTCTCGTTTATCGCTGCACGTAAATAAGCCAGCTAAGTGATTTAGCCGCGGCCAACATAAGGCATGTTGGTCGCCATGATAGTCATGAAAAGTACGTTGCTTTCTAAAGGCAGCTGCGCAATTTGTAGTACGGCTTGCGCAACGTGATCGGCGTTCATGCGCGGCTCAACCTTGGTAGTGCCATCGGCCTGCAAAATACCATTCGCCATTTTCTGCGTCATCTCAGTTGCTGCATTACCGATATCAATTTGGCTGCAAGCGATATTGTCATTGCGGTAGTCCAGTGCAATAGATTTGGTCAGGCCAGTAATCGCGTGTTTGGTGGCTGTATAAGGCAGTGACAGTGGGCGCGGTGCATGCGCCGAAATCGAACCATTGTTGATGATGCGACCACCTTTGGGTGATTGCGCTTTCATCATGCGTATAGCTTCTTGGGCACACAAAAATGATCCGGTTAGATTGGTATCAACGACGCTGATCCAGTCTTCGTACTTGATATCTTCTGCCAGCGTGGCGGTTGTGAAGGTGCCCGCGTTATTGAATAACACGTCGATCCGATGAAACTTTGCCTTCAGCTTGGCAAACATTTCTTTGACGCTCTCAGGTTTGCCAACATCGCACGCGACTGCAAGGCAGTTATCTGTCGTGCCGCCGATTTCCTGTATTGCTTTTTCGAGTTTCTCTACATTGCGGCCAGTGAGCACAACCTGATATCCAGCACCTAGCAATGCTTTTGCGGTCGCTTTTCCTATGCCTGTACCTGCGCCAGTAATTAAGGCAACGCGTTTGGTTGATGTAGTCATACGTTTCTCTGAAAATAAATTAATTAATTTTTATTGGTTTGGGATGTTTCAGTATTCTTGTTCGAAGTCTGTTTCGTAGCGTCGGCGGCGTCGGCGGTATTTCAGATAGGCGATCACGGCTAGGACTACGCCAAGCACCAGAGATATCAACGAATTCGGCATCTCTAATTTGGCTGCTAGTAAAAGCTCGATCAGCGAAAAAAGAATTAGTACAAATTGTGAAAAATAGTACCAAACAGTTTGCCATGGAATCATGAGGTCCTCCGCATCATCATTCAGTTCATCAATCAGTTCGTGGGGTGTATTGCCTTGTTGATCAATGCAAGTAAGTCGTCGTACTCATCGACTGCTTTAAATTCAGGAAATTGAGCTTTGATAGTGTCCGGTGCGTGGAACAAGAATCCTGCATCAGCTTCTTTCAACATCGACGTATCATTAAATGAATCACCGGCGGCAATCACGCGGTAGTTCAGTTTTTTAAATGCTGCAACAGCTTCGCGTTTTTGATCAGGCAGGCGTAATTTGTAATTAACAATTTTGTCGTTCTCTACAATCAACGTATGGCACAGTAATGTAGGCATACCGAGCTGGCGCATGAAAGGCGCAGCAAATTGTTCAAAGGTGTCAGATAAAATCAGTACCTGCACTTGCGAGCGCAAGATGTCCATAAAAGCGCGAGCGCCCGGCAGTAGTTCTAATGTTCCAATGACCTTTTGAATTTCAGATAGCTTCAATCCATGCTGATCAAGAATTGCTAATCTGCTTTGCATAAGTTTGTCGTAGTCGGGTTCATCGCGCGTGGTACGGCGCAATTCAGCAATCCCGGTTTTTTCCGCAACGGCTATCCAGATCTCTGGCGTTAGCACGCCTTCCATGTCGAGAGTTACGAGCGCTTGTTTCACGATATATTTTCTTCAGTAGTTAATTTGGTTTTATACGAATGATTAATAATGGTGCGCGCTAATTTATCGCACTAGCGTCTCTACATTGCCATCGACTGACAGACTTTGTCCGGTAATGGATGTACCTGCGGATGAGCATAAAAAAACAACTGACGCAGCAACATCATCGGCGCTGACCATTTTGCGCAGAGATACTCGCTGCAATACGCGTTCTCGCATTTGATCGACGCTGATACCTGCTGTGCTTGCGCTAGCTGACAGTACGCGATCTTGTCGCGGTCCTTCGACGATTCCGGGTAACACGGCGTTCACGCGGATTCCATGCGGGCCAAGTTCAGTAGCCCAAGTTTCGGTGAGGCCAATCACGCCATATTTTGTAGCAGAGTAGGGTGAGCGCTGCGGAAAACCTAAGCGGCTAGCGACCGAGCCTATATTGATAATGCTGCCGCTACGTTGTTGTTTCATAGAAGGTACGGCGCCTCGAGTGCATAAGAACGTGCCGGTTAAATTCACGTCCATGCATTGCGCCCAATCGGCGAGCGTAATATTTTCTATGGCTGCCGTGGGGCCGGCAATACCAGCGTTATTGACTAGTATGTCGAGCCCACCCCAGGCGGCGTCGATCTCAGCAAACATTTTTAGGACGTCCGCTTCACGCGTTATGTCGGCTACGCTGGTAAGAATTTCTGGCAACGCTGCTTTGGCCTCGGATAGTGCTTCTGATTTCGTGCCGCAGATTATGACTTTAGCGCCTTGCGCAACCAGTGCGTGTGTAATAGCTAGGCCGATCCCAGAAGCGCCACCAGTAACTAGCGCACGTTGTCCTATTAAGCTCTGTGAAATTCTTGCAGTCATTAGTTGATCTCAGCGTTTTATGTAGTTTTAATCCAGCATGCACTAGCGGTGGCTAGCATGCGGTGTGAGAGTTCACACGTACTATACCAGCGCAAAGTATTTAGCCGTGATGTTTTGCACTATTGATAATATTTTATGTTCGGCTGACTATCAATTTGAAGTGTGCCGCTTGCGAGGCTATCTAACCCGAACGCGTTTGCCTGCCATTTTTGTACTCGCCTCTGCTAATGACTTATCAAACAAGGCGATGTAATTCGTGTGATCACCGCCAAGGATAGAATTTCCCACAACTTCTCCTTCGTGATTAACAAATAGAACCGAAGGAGTCATTTGCACTTTATAGCGCTCAGCAAGCTCGGTTTCTGTGACGCGCTGCCCATCAAAGAGAGTCACACGGTTTTGCCCGGTGACTGAAATTTCACGAATAATCGGTTGGTTATTACCAGCGCGCTGTTTGAGTAAAGGTAGAAAATAGTCGTAGCGCACGATACGGCAATAGCTGCAGTTGGGTAGGGTGAAGAACAAGACTATCGGTTTTTTGTCGACGGCAGCTTGTTGAGCATCCGCTTGCAAGTTTTCAGCCATGGGTAGCTCGGCAGCTGTAGAGATCACCAGCGACGAAACGAACCACAGAAAACAGCCCAGGAAAAAATGAATGCGATTGAGGTTCATGCCTATCCTTTACGATTTTACGTAATTAAGCCCATAACTAGTATTTAAGGCTTGTACCTAAACGAATGTTGACATTTTAAACGTTGGTTGTCTGCTACCATTTATGAATACTAAGTTATTTACAGTCGCGCCTTAGCCGTCAAGTCTGCACATAGAGTAAGCTCGATTCGCAAGCAATCAACGATCCGCGATATTATTGTCACCATGACGAAAAGCCCTTCACTCATTGATAAAGCACTCACCTTTTGCGCAGGCAAATTTGGCGGCGTGCAGCCTGTGGGTGATGCGGGTATCTACTGCGTGCCTGATCGCACGGAGTTGATTCGAATTTTGCAGGAAGAGGGTGGCGAGTCTGATCCCTTTTTGACTCTAGCTGCGGTGCTGCGCCAGACTTTACAATTGACTAGTGCCAGTGATGAAGAAATCGCCCAGGTATTTGGGCCTGAGGTCGGAATGGTCGTTGCCGAGCTAACAGAAAATGTTAAGTTTTCTTTAGCAACTCGAAAAGCTCTGCGTATCTTAGTTATGCCGTCTTTGTCCCGTAAAGCAAAGTTGGTGGTGCTGGCAGAGATCATTGAAACGGTACGTCAAATAGGCAGTAAAACTGCACCTAAGAGTTGGTCTTTACAACACAAACAAGATTATTTTATTTGGGCTGAAAAAGCTGTGAAGGCAATGGGTAACGTCAACCCAACTTTGCTCGCAGTGTTTGCGGCAGAGATTGAAAATTCTAAGCTCGCTGTTTCATCACGAACCGGCTCGGCCAAAGTCGCGAATTAATGTCTTTGTTTAGTTGAGACCTCATTTAAAAAAAAGCCCGGAGATATCATCCGGGCTTTTTTTATTTCACATATTTTCTATCAGATTATTTGGATGCGGCTTTTGCTTCATCCAATAAGCGCTTGCCATCAAACCCTTTACTAGTCACTTCTTTAACCCATTCTTCAGCAACACTAGCGGTGGCAGCCTCCCAGCGTTTTATTTCAGCTGCTGGCAAGGTATAGAAGGTGTTTTTGCGTAATTCAGCCGACTTGCGTCCCGGCGCGATATCGTCAACAAACACTTTACCTACCCATGCCGACATCTCTGGTCCGCTATTAGCATCAATAATTTTTTTCAACTCAGGTGGCAAGCTGTCGTACTTTGCCTGATTCATTGCAAACACAAAAGCGGTATTCGACATTTGTGCTTCGCCGGGCGCGCCCTCGGTATGAAATTTTGCGATTTCTTCAAATTTCATCGTGGGGATAACTTCCCATGGAATCATCGCTCCATCAATCACGCCTTTAGAGAGAGCTTCTGCAGCTTGCGGCAGTGGCATAGGTACGGGTGTGGCTCCAAGCGCAGCGACCATTTTTGAGGCTTGACGGTTCGGCGCGCGTATCTTCAAGCCTTTGAAATCATCAATAGTTTTGATTTGCTTTTTTGTCGTGTGCAGTAGTGCGCCATCATGCAAGTGAAACAAAATGGGTTTCACGCCTTTGTATTCAGCGGTCGCATTTTTCATCGCGTAATTCCACAAGCCGCGACTAGCGCGCTCAGAATCTTGCACCATGAAAGGTAACTCGAAAGCCTCTGTCACAAGAAAGCGTCCTGCCTGGTAACCTGGCACGGTCCAGACGATATCCACTACGCCATCTTTCGCTTGATCAAACAGCTGTGGTGGTGAGCCGCCCATTTGCATAGAAGGATAGATCTGGCATTTGAGTTTGCCTGCCGATTCTTTTTCTATCTTGGCGCACCAAGGCACCATAAAATTCTTATGAGCCGTAGAGCCTGCTGGCAGAAAATGATGAACCTTAAGCGTAATCGTCTGTGCTGATACCAGTGCTGGCAGCAAGCAGGCCATCAGAACGAGTAATGCACGTGGAAATAATAGTTTCATTAGACTCTCTTTGACTAAGGGTGAGTTTCAAATCCGGCAAGTGCTCGTTCGCACAGCGACTGGCAGCCGTTTATTACACAAACTAGATGTAACGTGCCCTAATTGTAGTACAGGCTGTACCGAATAGACCTTAGAAATATCGAGGTAATTTTTACTGAAAGATCAGTGCTGCGATAATGTTGCTGCTATCTAAAAATTTTAATTTAATCGTTTAGGATTTTCGAATGTCAGAAGCCCTTAGTTTAACGAGTGTGATCGGTGTGGTGGGAAGTGGCGCCATGGGTACAGGCATAGCGCAGGTGGCTGCGGTAGCGGGTCACAGCGTCCTGTTATTCGATGCGCGAGAGGGTGCTGCACAAGCGGCCTGCGACTCAATACACAAAGTATTCACCAGCTTGGTTGACAAAGGGCGCATGACATCTGAGCAGGCCAGTGGGGCAGCGTCACGCCTGCATGCGGCTGCATCGTTAAACGAATTTAAACAAGCTGCGTTAGTCGTCGAGGCAATCGTAGAAAATGTAGAGGCGAAGCAGCAGTTGTTTGCTTCACTCGAAGCGATTGTTAGTAGCGACTGCGTGTTGGCGACCAATACATCATCGATATCGATTACATCCATCGCGGCCAAATTGAACCATCCATCGCGTTTGGTTGGTATGCATTTTTTTAATCCCGTGCCCTTGATGGCGCTGGTAGAAGTTATTAGCGGTTTAGCGACGTCACCAGCGGTCGCGAACTGTATTGATGCCACGGCCAAGTCCTGGGGCAAGTTGCCGGTACGGGCAACGTCTACGCCTGGTTTCATTGTTAATCGTGTGGCGCGTCCATTTTATGCAGAAGCCTTACGTCTCTTGCTTGAACAAGCGGCTGAGCCTGCATCCATTGATGCTGTGATGCGAGAGTCCGGTGGTTTTCGTATGGGTCCATTCGAGCTGATGGATCTGATTGGGCATGATGTAAATTTCGCTGTCACTCAATCAGTGTTTGAGGCTTACTACAATGATCCGCGATTTACACCGTCAATCATTCAAAAAGAGTTGTTGAATGCAGGATTTTTAGGTCGTAAATCCGGTCGTGGATTTTATTCGTATGGACCGGATGTGGCTGCACCGGTGCCGCACGAGTACGCTGAATGCACCTATAGCGGCACACCTTCTTTCTTGCGCAATTCATCTCTAGCAGAAGCTATCGCTGCGCGACTCAGCGCGGCTGGTCATGCGATTGAATGGCATGAGGCTCACGGAGATGACACGCCTGTCATCACACTGAATGGCGCATCACTGCATTTAACGGATGGACGCAGCGCGACCGTGCGTGCATCTGAGTCAGGTCATGCTGACACCGTGTTGATGGATTTGGCATTCGATAGTCCAACGTGTACGCGTTTGGCAGTGGCCGTGGCGGCTCAGTGTTCACCTGCAGCGCAAGCAGTGTTGATAGGTGTGCTGCAAGCTGCGGGCTATCGAGTCACGATGCTGCGCGATGTGCCGGGCATGGTGGTGATGCGTACCGTAGCGATGTTGGCGAATGAAGCAGCTGATGCCGTGAATCAAGGCGTATGTAGTGCAGCAGATGCTAATTTGGCGATGCAGAAGGGAGTTAACTATCCTATCGGACCGCTGGCATGGGCAGAGCGCATAGGACTTACTCTTGTGATGCGCGTGCTGCAAAATTTAGCGGCAGAGTACGGTGAAGATCGCTATCGCGTCTCGCCTTTAATTCGACGCAAGGTAGCTAGCGGTACGAAGTTTGATTAATGCTGCGCGATAAATTGCGATACCGCTTTGATTAACGCTTCAGGTTGATCGCGATGAGGTGAGTGTCCGCAATCAGCTAACGCGAGCACAGCGGTATGGGGTAAGTGAACTTTTATGTCACGAATTTGGCGCAGAGTTCCATACTCATCTTGTTCACCCTGAATAGCTAGTAGTGGGCAACGTATCGATGATAAGCTTGATTCAATTGACCAGTCGCGAAATGCAGGACTGAGCCAGGCATCATTCCATCCATAAAAAGCAGAATCTACATCGCCATGATAGCGCGCGAGTTTCTCGCGTAGTCCGGCGTGCTGATAAGTCTGACGTGCTTCAGTAATGCTGCTAATGCTGATGTCCTCCACCATGATGTGGGGTGCGACAACAATCATGCCCGCGCATTCAGTTGTAAATTTAGATGCGTATAGCAAAGCAATCGAGCCACCATCACTGTGACCAAATAACCAAGGCTTTTTTACATTCAGCGTCGATAGTAGACCAGGCAAAACATCCCATGCTTGTTGATGCATGAAATCCTTACCCCAGTGTTCGTCAGAAGCTCGCGGTGTTGATGAGCCATAACCAGGGCGGGAATACACTAATCCGCGCAACTGTAAGCGGTGGCATAAGGTGTCAGGAAATTCTTTCCACAGTGCGACCGAACCTAAACCTTCGTGGAGAAAAACCATGACGGGTGCAGACGGATTGGTATCACCTACCCATTGATATTCAACGCGGATGTCGCGATCGTTCCAGCGTAGCGCTGCATGCATAGATAAATCCAGCAATTTTATAATTCACGTAATCGGAAGCGTTGTATCTTGCCTGTGGCTGTTTTGGGTAGATCATCAACAAATACAATTTCGCGTGGATATTTGTGCGGTGTGAGGCGAGTTTTCACAAAGGTTTTTAATTCAACCTCCATGGTGCTGACATCATGATTTTTATCGCGTAGCACTACATAAGCAATCGTTTTGATTAAGCCTTGCCCATCGGATTTACCAACGACCGCGCATTCCAACACGGCGTCATGACCCATCAGTGCAGATTCGACTTCTATCGGTGAGACATACTGGCCACTAACTTTGAGCATGTCGTCACTACGTCCAGCATAGGTGTAGTAGCCTTCTTCATCGATACTATATTTATCACCACTCTTTACCCACGGCCCTTGAAAGGTGGCGATTGATTTAGTGCGATCTGTCCAATACAAGTGCGCAGCGCTGGGACCTTTAATATATAGATCGCCGACATTACCCACCGATACGGCATGACCTAACTCATCGCGCAATTCCATTTCATAACCAGGAACGGGTGTGCCCGTCGTACCGTAACGTACTTTGCCTGATCGATTCGATAAAAAGATGTGCAGCATTTCAGTTGAGCCGAGACCATCCAAGACATCGCAACCAAAATGCGCGCTGAATTTTTCACCGATCTCGCGTGGTAGCGCTTCACCCGCTGATGCACATAGTCGCAGAGCGACGTCAGATTGTTTAGGTAAATCGGCAGCGGCTAGCATGGCGACATACAACGTCGGTACGCCGTAAAAAATAGTGGGTCGATGGTTGACTAAGCGCTCAAACACGGAAGCCGGTGTTGCACGTTCAGCCATTAATAGCGTGGATGCACCGACAGAGAGTGGGAAGGTCAGCGCGTTACCCAGGCCATACGCAAAAAATAATTTTGCAGCAGAAAAAACGACATCATCTTCTGTTAAGCCCAGCACAGGTTTGCCATACAACTCAGCTGTCCAGTACAAATTGGCATGCGTATGCACAGCCCCTTTGGGTTGACCTGTCGAACCGCTGGAATACAACCAAAAAGCAAATTGATCAGCATGCGTATCAGCGTGTTGATCGATAGCCAGTGGATTAGCATCAAGTAGATCGCTGAAAGAAATTTCGGCCCTGGTTACTGCCTGACCTGTTACCACGACGGGAGTCGTCTGATTCGCTAGTGTTAACGCTTCTTTCACCGTAGGGAGTAAAGCTTCAGAGACAACGATCATCTTTGCCTCGCTATGCTTCATCATGTAAGCATAGTTATCAGCAGGTAGCAGCGTGTTGACGGGAACAGGAATCACTCCTGCAAACAGCGCACCTAAAAATGCGACCGGCATATCAATGCTGTCGTGCATGACCAGCAGAATGCGTTGTTCAGGTTGTATACCATGAGCCAATAGACCAGCGGCAAACTGGCGAACTTTCAGATCAAGTTCGCCATAACTCAATTCGCGATGATCATCGCGAAAGGCGAGTTTATTTTTTCTGCCCTGATTAAGCGTCAGAATATGATGCGCAAAATTAAAGCGCTGCGGTAAATCAGCGTGCTGTGTGGTCATGCGTTTGTCTCCTCCAGCCGGCGTTATTTTTTATGTGCCTAGCTTTGAATCTGCATTCGAATAAAGGTTAATTTTTTAGCCTTTATTTTTATTCATCTCGCCTATACATTAAATCCTGTGCTGTGCTTAGTCATGAGTTCGATAACTGATGCTGGGCCTTGTATCGCGCTTTTACGGTGATAAAAATTCAGTGCACGTAATCCACCAAGTTCTTCACCACCACCGGCACGCCCAGGGCCGCCGTGTATCGAACCGGGCATCACATTGCCATGGCCGGTTTGTGTTTTTCCAACCTCTGGGCTCACCACATGGACACGGCCGTGCGAGGCAGCTAACGGTTCTGCGACGTCAGCCATCCATGCATTGTCAGCGCTATAGATGGATGCTACGAGCGAGCCTTGACCGCGATGTGCGATATCGGTTGCATGATGTGCATCGCGATAGCCGATTAATGACGACACGGGACCAAATACTTCATGTCTATGAACTTCAACCGCTGCATCAGCATCGCGCACACCGAGTAATGTGGGTGCAACGCACGCAGACCTTGCATCGGCATCAAGCAGTGGCTGAGCCGCACCATCGAATAGCACGCTGCTTTCTGACGCAAGGTGATGTAGACCTTCTTGCACACTATTGAATTGATCGCGGCTGACTAACGCACCCATGGCCGTTTCTGGATTGCGCGGATTACCAACGCGTATGGCAGCGAGTTTGCCTGCCACTGCTTCAGCCACTGCATGCATATACGCTTTAGGAACCAGTGCACGACGCGGAGCGGTACAACGCTGACCACTTTTAATTGTCATGTCACGTGCTAAATTATCGACATACAAATCAAATGCGGCACTGCCGGGTGTAGCGTCTTCACCGAGGATAGTGACATTCAAACTATCGGCTTCAATATTGGCGCGTACCGAGTCGCGCGCAATCGCAGTGTGTGATCGTATCGTTGTCGCTGTATCGGCTGAACCGGTAAACGATAGAACATCAAATGGTGTGAGCGCATCTAATAAGCCTGTTGAGTTACCGCACACGATAGACAACGCACCTTTGGGTAGTACACCAGCATTAATGACATCACTCACCATGCGGTGGGTGAGCCATGCGGTGACGGTTGCTGGTTTGATGACGACGGGTACGCCAGAGAGCAGGGCCGGTGCCGCTTTTTCCCACAAACCCCAACTAGGAAAATTAAAGGCATTGATGAAGAGTGCGATTCCTTTAATTGGCACCATCACATGCTGTGACTGAAACAACTGATCTTTAGAGAGTATGCCTGCAGCGCCATCGGTTAGGGTGCGTGCATCACCTAATGCAGCGCCCAGCTTCGCGTAAAAACCTAACGTGAACAGCCCACCTTCGATATCGACCGCTGAATCATTTTTCACGGTGCCTGAATTCGCTAATGAGATGGCGTAGTACTCATCGCGATTTGCTTGCAGTACTTTTACAGTCTCTGCCAGCATCGCGGCACGTTGGCCGTAACTCATAGCTTGTAATGCGAGCCGGCCCTCATTACGAGCAAATGCGAAAGCATCATTCAAACCCTGCGCTGCGCCACCAGTGCGCGCCAACGCCTCGCCAGTGACAGGATCGAGCAGGGTGTGTGCTACCGGAGCTTCTGGCTGCCATTGGCCATGTAAGTAATTATTTAGAAACGGTGTCATGCGTTCAGAGTCCTGTGATGTTTAATGAAAGCCCGGAGCATAGGCTTGAGTGTGTGTTCATTGCTTTTTCGACTAAGGAGGCACTGTTTATATAAAAACCGGATATTTCTCGGATAATTTACGGAGGCTAAGCTATTGATTTGCTTGGGCCCACGTCGCACAGCTACGCTGGCTCGCCATAAAACACCCGATAAATCAGCATCTCCTCAATAACTTATAATGCATTTCACACGATACTAAATGCAATATCTTGCAAGCGTCAACCCGAACCGCCGATTATGACCAGTGATTCTGACGATACCGACAAAGATCCCTTTTTGATTTCTCTCGGAGAGCGCCTCAAGCTTTTGCGCGCCCGACGTGGTCTGACACGCAAAGCCTTGGCGCAGATGGCTGAAGTCTCCGAGCGCCATGTTGCCAACGTTGAGTCGGGAGTGGGTAATGCATCGATACAGTTTTTACGACAATTAAGCTCAGTACTTAATTGCTCGCTGGCAGAGATGACAGGCGATGAAACCGCTTCCTCACCAGACTGGTTGATGATTCGCGAAATTCTTCGCGGCCGAACCGATGTTGAGTTAGCCAAGGCTCGAGCTTTATTGGGCGAATTATTTGATTCTCCTGCGAGTGAAAACTCACGTCGCCAGCGGATTGCACTCATCGGTTTGCGCGGTGCCGGTAAATCCAGTTTAGGCAAGCAGTTAGCCGATCAATGGAACGTACCGTTCATCGAGCTGTCTGCTCAGATAGAGACGCTGGCCGGCTGCAGCATCGCAGAGATTCATGCGTTGTATGGGCAAACGGCCTATCGCCGTTATGAGCAGCGCGCGCTCGAAGCGGTGATTGCTCAGCACACGCATGCCGTTATTGCCACGCCCGGAGGTATGGTGTCCGAACCCGCGACCTTTAATTTGCTGCTCTCGCATTGCTACACCGTGTGGTTGAAAGCATCGCCGGAAGAACACATGGCGCGCGTACTCGCACAAGGTGATAAGCGACCGATGTCAGGTAATCGCGAAGCGATGGACGATCTCAAGCGCATCCTAGAAAGTCGTGCTCAGTTTTATTCGAAAGCAGATAAGGTTTTGGATACCAGCGGTTTATCAGAGCAGCAAGCATTCACACGATTAGTCGAGCAAGCGCTGTAATGCGACGCTTATCTCGTTTCAAATAAAGCGAAGCAGACATGAATGCCTACCAAGCCTTAGTACTTGGTTCTACCGGAGCGATAGGACAAGCTTGGTTAGCGTACTTTCAATCCGATCCCAATTGCCGTCTCGCAGTGGGTTTATCACGCAGTAGCTCACCCGCATTTGATTTACAAAATGAGGACAGCATGGCTAGCTGCGCCGCCGCGCTGCGCAGCGATAGCTCCTCTCAGGGTTCGGCCGCATTCCAATGGATTATTGATGCGACCGGCGCATTAACCATCGATGGCGTTGGACCAGAAAAACGAATCGACGCATTGAACGCTCAGCACTTGCTCAAGCAATTTGAAATCAATGCAGTGGGTCCTGCGCTGTTAATGAAACATTTTTCGACTTTGTTGGCCACCAATGAACGGGCGGTGTACGCCACCCTATCTGCGCGCGTGGGCAGTATTCAAGATAATCACAAAGGCGGTTGGTATGGCTACCGTGCCGCCAAAGCCGCACGCAATATGCTGTTGCAAACAGCCGCCATCGAGCTTGCTCGTAAGCGCCCGCTGGCAGTGTTTGCCGCTTTACAGCCGGGCACAGTGCAGTCCCGTTTATCGTCCTCCTTTGTACCGGCTAATCAGGCAATGGCACCCGAACTGTCCGTTAGCAAGCTGATGGCTGTTTTAAGTGGTCTGCCTGCCAACGGTCGCGCTCACTTCGTTGACCATGCGGGGCAACACATTCCTTGGTAGGGCAAGCTCAGCGCCTCAAGCCTGACCCAAGAAACACCCGCCAGCCCAGCAGCGACGGGCTCATTTTGTTTGGCGGCCTTGCTGAAATGCAATATAATGCGTTTTTCGTGCATTAATGCACCATATTGCAATCGGGTGACCCATGAGCCAAGTACTTGCTGTCGATTACGCGACCTCGCCAGAACATTATCGGCATTGGACTTTGAGCACGGATGGTCCGGTGGCGACACTGACCATGAAGGTCGATGAAGACGGTGGTCTGCGCGAAGGCTACAAGCTCAAATTAAATTCTTACGATTTGGGTGTGGACATCGAGTTGTACGACGCCGTTCAACGCATACGTTTTGAGCATCCCGCAGTTAGAACCGTTGTTATCACCGGTGGACGTGATCGCATCTTTTGTTCGGGCGCGAATATTTTCATGCTCGGTAAATCTTCACACGCATGGAAAGTGAATTTTTGTAAGTTCACCAATGAGACGCGCAATGGTTTGGAAGATTCCAGTCAACACTCTGGTCTTAAATTTATAGCGGCTGTTAATGGTGCCTGCGCTGGCGGTGGTTATGAGTTAGCCGCTGCCTGCGATGAAATTATTTTGGTAGATGATCGCTCGTCGGCAGTCAGTTTGCCGGAAGTGCCTTTGCTTGGCGTACTTCCGGGTACGGGTGGTCTTACACGGCTTACCGACAAACGCAAAGTGCGACATGATCATGCCGATATTTTTTGCACCACCTCCGAAGGTGTGCGCGGACAAAAAGCCAAAGACTGGAAATTAGTTGATGCGATCGCAAAGCCCGCCGTGTTTGCGCAAGCGATTCAAGAGCGCGCTTTAGCATTAGCCTCACAGAGTGATCGCCCCGCCGATGGCAAAGGCGTCAAGCTATCGCCACTAGCACGGCAGATGTCAGAGCATGGCGTGGAGTATGAATTTGTGAAGATAGTGATTGATCGTCATGCACGTACTGCAACTGTCACCGTATCTGCACCAACCACGTCACAACCTACTAACATTCAAGCGATTGAAGCAGCCGGAGTACATTGGTGGCCGTTGCAAATGGCTCGCGAACTTGACGACGCTATTTTGCATTTGCGCACGAATGAAATAGATATCGGTACCTGGTTATTAAAAACAGCCGGCGATGCTAAAGCAGTGTTGGCCTGTGATGACGTGTTGATGGCGCATCAGTCTCATTGGTTGGTACGTGAAACCATAGGCTTGTTACGACGCACTTTGGCGCGCATCGATGTTTCTTCACGCAGCTTGTTTGCATTAATTGATGAATCAAGCTGCTTCGCAGGCACCTTGGCCGAGTTGGCATTCGCAGCCGATCGCAGTTACATGCTGGCCTTGCCCGATGCACCAGAAACAGCACCGCACTTGCAGTTATCTGCAATGAATTTTGGGCCACTGCCCATGATCACGGGCCAGTCGCGTCTGGCTCGCCGCTTTTATGACAACGAAACAGAAATCGCAGCAGCGCGCGCCAGCATAGGACAAGCACTGGATGCAGATGCAGCTATGGCGTTGGGATTGATCACCTCGAATCCCGACGATATCGATTGGGCCGATGAAATTCGCATGGCACTCGAAGAGCGCGCCAGCATGTCACCCGATGCACTGACAGGCTTGGAAGCAAATCTTCGTTTTAATGGCAAAGAAAATATGGCCACGCGCGTGTTCGGTCGTCTCTCTGCTTGGCAGAACTGGATTTTTAATCGCCCCAATGCAGTCGGTGAGTTGGGTGCGCTGAAAGTATATGGCAGCGGTAACAAAGCCAAATTTGATTTCGAACGTGTGTAAAAAATTTATTTATCTTCTCAAGGAGCGGTCGTGAGTTCCATTAATTACAGTGAAAAAATTCCTAACAATGTCAACCTCTCTGAGGATCGTACTTTGCAGCGTGCGTTGGAACATTGGCAGCCTAATTATTTACAATGGTGGCAGGATATGGGGCCGGATGGCTCGCACGGTTTTGATGTGTATTTGCGTACTGCGGTGAGCACGACGCCCGAAGGCTGGGCACACTTCGGTCATGTAAAAATGCCTGACTACCGTTGGGGTATTTTTCTAGCAGCGCAAGACGAAAATCGTCAGGTGCATTTCGGCGAACATAAAGGCGAAGCGGCTTGGCAAGATGTGCCTGGTGAGCACCGCGCGAATTTGCGCCGCATTATCGTGACCCAAGGTGATACCGAGCCTGCGTCCGTTGAACAGCAGCGTCATCTCGGCTTAACTGCACCTTCACAATACGATTTACGCAATCTCTTTCAAATTAATGTGGAAGAGGGACGTCACTTGTGGGCAATGGTGTATCTGCTGCATAAATACTTCGGTCGTGATGGTCGCGAGGAAGCTGAAGCACTGTTGCATCGTAATTCAGGCGATCAAGATAACCCGCGTATTTTGGAAGCCTTCAATGAAGAGACTCCCGATTGGTTGGCGTTTTATATGTTCACGTACTTCACTGACCGTGACGGTAAATTTCAATTATGCGCATTAGCAGAATCAGGCTTTGATCCGTTGGCGCGCACGTGCCGTTTTATGTTGACCGAAGAAGCACATCACATGTTTGTGGGTGAATCAGGTATTTCGCGCACGATTCAACGTACCTGCCAAATCATGAAAGAGCATGGCATTGAAGATCCTGAGCAAGTCCGTCAGCAAGGTGTGATTGATTTGCCTACCCTGCAGCGTTATTTGAATTTCCACTTTAGTGTCACCATCGATTTGTTTGGTGCTGATCAGTCGTCGAATGCAGCGACTTTCTATAGTTCTGGTTTAAAAGGTCGCTACGAAGAAACTAAGCGTGATGATGATCACATGCTCAAGGGTGAGCACTATCGTATTCTCGAAGTTCAAAACGGCAAGCTAGTAGAAAAAGAAGTGCCGATGTTAAATTCATTGAATGAAGTTTTGCGTGACGATTACATTAAAGATTCCATTGCCGGTATTGGTCGCTGGAATAAAGTGATTGAAAAAGCGGGTTTGTCATTCCGCTTGCAAGCACCGCACAAAGCATTCAATCGTCACATTGGAAGTTTTGCGGGTATGCGTGTTTCACCTGATGGTCGGGTGATTTCTGAAGCCGAGTGGCAAGCGAATGTGCGTACTTGGTTGCCAACTGAAGAAGATCGCGTGTATGTGGCTTCACTGATGGGGCGTGTGATTGAGCCAGGCAAGATGGCTAATTGGATTGCACCTCCACCTGTCGGTATCAATCGTCAGCCGATTGATTTTGACTACGTGCGCTTTAACTGATCGAAGAATGAGCGCCAATGATGTCCGGGTGCTGATACGTCAGCACCTGATTGATCCCGAGGTTTGCATACGGTGCAATACCTGTGAAGAGACCTGTCCGATTGATGCGATCACGCATGATGATCGCAACTATGTGGTTGATCCCGCGATTTGCAACGGCTGTAATGCCTGTGTGCCACCGTGTCCCACAGGTTCTATCGATCATTGGCGCATGATTCCTAAGGTCGCTGCTTACTCAGTGGCGGATCAACTAACGTGGGATGAACTCCCTGCGCAACAAGACATCCCCGAAGAATCGTTAGCGACTGCTGTAATTGAGGCGGTACCTCAACATAACGCTGCCGTCTCAGCGACGTCATTAATACCGCCGCATTCTGCAGAAAAACCGCAGTTGAATTTGTTTGATATTCGCCATCCGGTAATCGCTACTGTGACCGGAAATTATCGATTAACCGATGCGCAAGCCGAGAGCGATGTTAGACATATAGTCTTAGATTTTGGTAATCAGATTTTTCCCGTATTGGAGGGGCAGTCTATCGGTGTGATTCCACCCGGTACCGATGCTTCAGGTAAGCCGCATTACTTGCGTATGTACTCAGTAGCGAGTGCACGTGATGGTGAGCGCGCGGGTTATAACAATCTAGCCCTCACAGTGAAACGAGTCTTGCTGGAAGAAGAGGGTAAGCAAATCAAAGGTGTGGCATCAAATTACCTGTGTGACCTGCAAAAAGGTGACAAGGTCCAAGTGACGGGTCCGTTTGGTGATCGCTTTTTAATGCCGAATCATTCTGGTTCTAACTTACTGATGATTTGTACGGGAACGGGTGCCGCTCCTATGCGAGCGATGACAGAATATCGCCGTCGTTTGCAGATGCATTCAAAGCCAGTCGATGGCAAATTAATGTTGTTCTTCGGCGCTCGTAGTCCGGCTGAACTTCCTTATTTTGGTCCTCTGCGCAAATTACCGGCCAGCTTTATTGAACAGCATCTGGCATTTTCTCGTGTCGATGGTGAACCACGTGTTTACGTGCAAGATAAATTACGTGAAGCTTACAAATCAGTCACCGAGTTATTACAAGGCGATACGTATATCTATATCTGCGGTTTAAAAGGTATGGAGGCGGGAGTAATGGAAGCGCTGAGTGATATGTGTCGTGCTGCGAATCTTGACTGGACTCATTTGCATTCAACGATGGTGGCTGAAGGTCGCTTTCACGTTGAGACGTATTAGTGGTTTTGCATAACCCCTAGTTATGTAGGGGTATGCTTCTCACTCCATTCACTATCGCTTTACCATGCGACGTGTCGCAGTAGCATAGCCTCGGATGGTTTTTTGACAAGCCTCCTGACTGCTATTTCACCTCGACTACCTATAAAAATTAAACGAGAGAAGTGCGGTCTAATGAAAAAATGGCTTGTTTCACTTTTGCGATGGTTGCTTTTGTCATTGATGTTGTGTTCTCAAGTCAATGCCATCACACTAAAAAAATCGGATGTCGAAACCTACTTAGCTAACAAGTACATCGTCGGTGATATCAATCCCGATGTACCTGTCTGGCCTCTGTTTGTGCGTGATGCCGCCGATGAGAATCAAAAACCGGTGTTATTTGGTTATGCATTCGAATCGGTGGATTTCGAACCGGTACGTGGTTATGGCGGCAAACCTATCAACATCTTGGTGTGTATCGATACCAAAGGTGCATTCATAGAAGTGCGATTGCTGGATCATCGTGAACCCCTGTTTCGCTCCGAAGCGGGTATAGCCAAACTCTCAGGATTTGCTGCTCAATATACTGGGCTATCGATTCATCACGATATTCAAATTTACGACTTCAAAGCAAAGACAGCGCGCGATGATAAGTATGCAGCTTTGCATGGTGTTCAGGCTGGTACGGTTTCGGTTCGTGCAATTGATCGAACGATTATTCAATCAGCCACATCGGTAGCACGTGCGCATTTGGAGGCAGTAAAAAATGGAACGATCGTTGGTGAAGGAAATGCGATCTCTCTGAGCAAAGGCTTACTAAATGACGCGCCTGTTAAGCCACTAAGCTGGGCTCAAGTACAAGGACGTGGAATGGTCGAGGCTATGTCGTTGACACGTGCCCAAATTGAAAAAGCATTTGCAGGCACAAAAGCGGCGGGTGCTGACAAACAAGCAGCGAATCAGCCTGACGAAGTCGCCATACAGTTTCATGTGGCCTTAATTAGTTTGCCATCGATAGGTCGTAACTTGCTAGATGATGAAGGCTGGCGTTTAGTGGGTGCAAATCGACGCGATGGTCAGGCCTTAATGATTACCGAGAGCGGTCCGCTATCCAAAGTTTTGTATGAAAGCCAGCGTATTGCTGACGACATTCCTTTTGTTTTGCAGCAGGAAGGTAAAACAATCAAATTACGCTCTATGGCTTATGACAAAGGTCTTAAGGTACCTGGTTACCCAACGGCCACGCGTGCTCATTTTTTAATTGTCGATACTGCTACGCCTCTCAATCCATCCAAGCCATTTGATCTGTCATTCAAACTGGGCCGACGCTTTGGATCGTTCCCGAATCAGTTTACCTACGTAGAGTTTCCTTTGTCGTATGCATTTCATGGTTGGCGCGCAAGTGTCTCGGCTTTGTTAGATGCGGAGTGGGTTGATATTTGGTCTAAGCGTTGGATCGATATTGCGGTATTGATTTCTGGCTTGGTAATACTGAGCGTTGCCTTAATTCGTCAACGTGCAACATCCGCTAATGCTTCGCGTTTAAGTGTGTTCCGCATTGCGTACTTATTATTCACTTTAATTGTGATTGGTTGGATGTTTCAAGGGCAGCTGAGCATAGTTAATATCACGGCGTCACTGGATGCCATTGCAACTGGCAATGACTTGAGTTTTTTATTGACGGATCCGATGACGGTGATTCTCTGGATCTTTGTCGCTATTACTTTGCTGGTGTGGGGTCGCGGCACTTTTTGTGGTTGGCTGTGTCCATTCGGCGCTTTTCAAGAATTAGTGAGTGTGGTGGTTCAAAAATTAGGTGTGAAACCACGACGTTTTCGTAGTGCAGTCGACGCTAAGTTGAAATGGATTAAATATGTTGTTCTAGCGGCAGTGATCAGTTCAATTTGGGTTTTGCCGAATTCGACGGAATTAGCGATTGAGGTTGAGCCATTTAAGACGGCGATCAGTTTATATTTTGTGCGCGATTGGCCGTATGTAGTGTGGGCGGTGAGTTTGCTGGTGCTGAGCGTTTTTGTTTATCGTGGCTATTGTCGTTACATTTGTCCCTTAGGTGCGGCGCTGGCAGCGTTGAATCCTTTGCGTCGTTGGGGTTGGATTGCACGTCGCGAGGAATGTGGCACACCATGCCAGACCTGCCGTCATCGTTGTGAGTATCAAGCGATCTCGCCCGTGGGTAAAGTCGATTACAGCGAGTGTTTCCAGTGTCTAGATTGCGTGTCTATTTATCAGGACGACGCACATTGTTTGCCATTGATACAAGAACGTAAGCGAGGATCAACGATGATTCCTATCCAATCCATCGCACGTCAGGTGTGATCGTCGTGGGCAAGTCAGACCTGACATGAAAAAAATTCTTTCATCTCTTATAGGTTGTGTATGTTTCTTTCTGTCGCCAGTAGTGCAGGCCGAATGGAAGTTGATCGACACAACAGAGGATGCCGCTTTTTTTGTGGATGATTTTTTTGAGCCGGGTCGTACTGTCGCCATTTGGGAGTTAGTCGAATACAAGGTGCCGAATAAGTTTGGAAACTTATCAGCCAAAATTTTGTGGGAAGTCGATTGCGTTCATAGTCAAATGCGTTCCAAGATGTTTTCGTCGCATCCATTCCGTATGGGTATAGGTGAGGCGCTCAGTATGGATAGGTCGACTGGGGAGTGGGAGACACCGGCTGAGGATACGCCGCAAGAAGCTATTTTTATTTTGGCGTGTGGTTTTGAGCCGCAATTAGGTCCGAAAACTTAGGTGTTGTTGTAGCAATGCCGTTACTTTTTTAGCAAAACCATAAAATTTAGTTTTACCAGATAGGGAATCTATTCACGCAGTGAGTCGCGCTTCGCATATAAAATGCGGTAAACGGTAGTGCAAACTGACCGCACATAAGAATAAGAGACAAGGGAGTTGTTGTGAAAATCAGTCTTTCCCGCATGCTGGCATCGGGATCTCAGAAAAAAATTGAACCCATTCTTTTTGAATGGTTCACGCTGATTGGTATGTTCATCTTTGCTGGATGGCTGTTGGGTATCCGTGGTGTGTGGAGTCTTTTGCTTCATTCCGATCCTACCGGCATCACAATGATCATTATCATCATGTTTTGTATTGCGACGATTTGGTGTGGTACGCGTAGCCGCGAATTACATCGTCAACGTCAAAGTCTTGAATACCAAAAAACCAATCCGGGCAGTCCACCACCGCAAGATAGTTGGGCGTATGAGTATTGGGAAGCGCTGCGCGCAAATCCCAGAGATTCGGGTGCGCCTATGGATGTGCTCTCCGAACGTACGCATGGCATTCATTCCACAGCGTGGTGGGTGAATAGCTTGCAGTTGAAATTAGGTTTACTGGGTAAGGTAATTGGCTTTTCTATTTTGGCGATGCAAATTGGACACATGCAGAATTTTGATCAGTCACAAGCGCAAGATATGCTGCGTGAGCTCACTTCAGGTCTGGGTATTGCACTTCTAACGACTATGGTGGGTTTGGTTGCAAATATTTTTTTGGGCTTGCAGTTAACACGACTCGATCGGTTTGCTGATGAATTCATCGTGCAAGCTCAGCTGCATGGTTTAAAGATTAAAGCTAAAGACTAGAGACTTCCGGATGCGTAATCGAAAAAAATCGCGGGAGCCCGAGGTCGATCCTATGTACGACATGTTATTCAACATGCTCATCGCCTTCGTCTTTTGCTTCATTATTGCTTTTTTGTCGATTAATCCCAAGGCAAATAAGTCGGGTGATATACCGGCCAAAGCTGAATTTATTATTACGCTCTCTTGGCCCGACAATGATCCGAATGATTTGGATTTATGGACGCAAGGTCCCTCAGGTGAAGTGGTGTGGTTTAGAAATCGTGAAGCAGGTTTGATGCACTTAGATCGTGATGATCGCGGCACTTCCAACAACACTCTGGTCATCAATGGCAAGAAGGTGGTAAATCCACTGCGTCAAGAAGTCACTACGATACGGAGCATTATTCCAGGTGAGTATGTGGCGAACGTTCATTATTATGAAACCAAAGAGATCGATCCGAACGAACCGAAAGCAGGTGGCCCAGTAGAGGCCACACTGACTGTCATTAAAGTCAATCCCAAAGCAGAAGTGATTTTTTATGGGCAGGCGGTACTCGAAGGTCGCGGCAAAGAAACAACGCTGTTGCGCTTCACCGTCGCGCCGGACGGCTCAGTCAACAATATCAATACCATTCCAAAATCTTTAGTGAAATCGATCACATGACACTGACTCTCATCATCGCTTTTGCGATATTCGTATTTCTATTTGCATTAGCCATTATTTTTTCTGGCTGGCCTAGCTGGTTAAAAGCGGTGCTGACACTGGGCGTTGCTGCTTTCTATTTTTATGGTTATACGGCGGTGTTTAGCTTGTTAGGTAATCCAAGCCCCGATGCCTTGCCGAGTCGCTTTTTATTGATTGCGGCAGTGGTTGACGAGCCTCGTCCCAAGTTCCCTGGGGCGATCTATATGTGGGTGACGCCGATAGAAGAAGGCAAAGATCAATTACAACCACGCGCTTATAAATTGCCTTACATGCGAGCAGTTCATGAAAAAATTAATGAGGGTATGAAGAAAGGTCGCCAAGGAATTGCTCAGATGGGTACGGCTGAAATTAAAGCCGGTAATGGTAAAGGTTCAAGCTTTATTAACCCTGGCGCTGATGAACAAGAGATCAAGATTCTTGATTTACCTACACCGCAAGCGCCGGAAAAATAATATGCGACGACTATTAATAGGAGTAGCGGCGTTGCTGGTGTTGAGTGCTTGTGAAAAGCCAGCGCGTGAAAATTCTTTTTTCCCATTAGCCGATGGGCTGCGCTGGGTATATAAGGTCGAGACGCGTTTCGATGATCCCGAGGGTTTTGTCGATGTATCGACGCTCACCATCACTAATCGTGGTCGCCACGATATTAATGGCACAGAAGCCTGGCGTCGACGCAGTGATTCGGGTAATGAGTACTGGTTGCGCTCGGACGAAAAAGGGGTGTATCGAATCGCTAGCCGCGGCCCAGCTTCAAAAACCGCAATTCTGGATGCTGCGCCACGCACCGTGATTCCTGCAAAGCTGAGTCCAGAAGAAAAATGGTCTATTCCAACGATGCCCTATTTTTTAAAACGTCGCAGTGAATGGCCGCCTGAATTCAAATACGTGGATAAATTCCGCAACCTGACAATGGATTTTGTAATTGAAGCTACCGGTCAGGCCGTAAAAACTCCAGCGGGCGATTTCAGTGGCTGCTTGATCACTAAGGGAATCGCTCCTATCAATCTTTGGGTAGAAAGCGAAATGACGTACAAACCCATTCCGATTGAAAGTCGTGAGTGGTATTGCCCCGGTGTTGGATTAGTTCAGCTCGAGCGCAAAGAACCGACGACAGCGCGTTTCTTTCAAGGTGGAGTGCTGCGTATGACCCTGACCGAGTTTAAGTAAGTAAGCTTAACTAAGCTTAACTAAGCTGGTTTTCATTCTTGGTATGCGTAGCTGAAGACGCTTCGCATACTCCATCTTCTGCAGTATTCCACTCCCGTTTTTTCCGGCACCTGTCCGGGCTACGTTTTTTTTCTGACGAGCTTTGGTCAAAAAACAATAGTGCATTGGTTGTTATCTCACCGAAATTGGGCTTTCCATTCGTGCAGATTGATATTAATCACAGAACGATTCATTGCTCGTAATTACCTAAAAAAAGTTAGTAAATTTGCACCGTGTTGTTGATCGGGGGACCTCGCATGATGAATCGGTTCGAAGGTTAATGGCTCACTCAGGCATGGACGATAAAACAAATTTACTTCGACAAAACTTTTCTGAAGGGAAATGACATGAAAGCATTAGTAATGATCGGATTGGTCGCTATGAGTTCAATCGCGCTAGCAAATGGCAGTGGTGGCGGTGGCGGCGGTGGTGGTGGCAGTGGCGGTGGCAATCCAACGTCCCAAACCACAATCACTGTAAATACCTCAACTATGAATACCAGTGATGGAATGGGCAGCGCATCGGAGCAAAACTTCGCAACCAATGCAGGTACGTTTACTAGCTCAAATACACAAGACCAAACTTTCAGTGCGACAAATTCTTATATTTCGAACCACAGCAGCCATGGCGGTCATGCGACGCAAAATATGGCCTCCAACGCGGGTGGCCCCGGTTTGTACACCACAACATACCAACTCGCTGTTTTTACTAATTCAGGCGCAATTAACAGTGCAACAAATGGAGCTCAGGCAATACAAAATTTTGCCTCGAATACCAACTGCATTACCTGCCTTAATTCTATGTCGGATTCGCATCATTAATTTCTCTTGAAGTTCTATGGCGAGGTTACTGCGTTAATCGTGGTGACTTCGCCATCTATTGAAAGGATATGTAAATGCAGCTTAATCATTTGGCAGTGAAATTATCCTTTCTTTTGCTAGCGCCGATTCTTGCCAACGCTCAGTTAGCACCGGGAGAAGATCCTGTGCATTTAAATGAAAAAGTCGTCGTTAACATGCTTCCACTAAATAATACGATGCGATCAACACCGTTACAGAATTCAACGGGAGTCCCGGCATGGATGGACGCGCGAATAGCGAGATACGAGGCAAAGGCCTATTCGATTGATACCACGGGAATATTTACAGATAAAGATGTAAAGACCACCACCATTACTGATGGCTTTAGAAAGACGTGTATCCAAGATGTGGGTAGCACGATTGCGGCCGCATCGAATTCAGCGGGCAAATTTGGAGCCATGCCGCAAGATCAAATTGTGGTGTTGAAAGGTGATCTGGTAAATATTTGCCGCTAGATTATTCAACAATAATAATTGGAAGTTCTACGCATGAATAAAGTAAAACAACAACCATCGACAGCTAGCCAACAACCTATTCTTCAACGACTTCTCACGATTGCTTCAGTTGCCTCAGTTTTATTTCTGATTTCATGTAGTACTCCTATGGATGCGCGCAAAGACGCGTCGTTCCAAAGTTATGCCAATGTGAATGGTCGTCCAACGGTTAGGCCCGTGCGATCAATGTCGAGTTTTTCAGATTCACTTGATTGCATGGACAAAATGCTACGCGATGCAGAAGTGCCGTCGACCTTAATTACTAGCAAAATCATTCCTGATTATTCAACACGCGCACCAGTTGCGACCAAGGATATGATCATTACGGCGTTGCTGCAAATGTCGCGAACCAGTAATACATTTCGCTATGTTGATTATGAAGTCGAACTTATTCGCCAAGACACCGTACAAAATTTAACCAACATCCTTCTCAATAACAATCAAATTCAGTTACAGCGGCCGTCACTGTACATCTCTGGAGCGATTGCCTTTTTAGATCAAAACGTTCTGATTAATCGTAATCAGGCCGGTATTTCAGACACCAATTTTGATGCGGGTTACAGCCAAAATAGAAATGCATCGATCATTGGTTTGGAATTGCATCTTGGCGATTTTCGTACGCGAACCTTAATCCCCGGATTGGATTCAGCTAATGAAGTCATCATGGGTACGGGCGGGCAAGGTTTAGATTTGGCGGGCCGAATTAGGGACTATGGTTTGCAATTTAATGTGGGCCGCGATTACGCTCAAGGTTCAGGTGCGGCGGTGAGAACATTGGTTGAATTAGCTGTCATTGAACTTACCGGCAAGTGGGCAAGGGTGCCTTACTGGCAGTGTTTAACGCTGGAGCAAAATCATCCTAGTTTTCAAAGACAATTACGTGATTGGTATGACGAAGGCGATGCTGCGATTCATCGTAATTTGATACAAACTTCCTTAATGTCTAAAGGCTATTTAGATAAAAAATCAGGTGATGGTGACATTAGCGATATGAGTTTTCGTCGAGCCTTAGGTAAATTTCAAGCTGACCATGGCATGGTAGTGACGGGTGCCGTTGATTTCACTACGTACGAGCGCGTACTGCGGGACTATGTGTCCTTGGATAGAAAAGGTAATTTGGTGAGTTATGGTTGGGCGCCGAGCAAAGCAAAAGCCAAATCAGTGAATGTGGTGGCACAGTCCTCAAGCTCAGGAAAATCATTTGGTGAAAGTGAAGAAAAGCGCACCATTGATCTGCAAATAGAAAATATTTTAATGGGACGAACTAAATTCGAAGTGGGAGAGCAAATTTTTCTCTCTGCGACTGTCTCTCGTTCCTCTTACTTGTACTGCTACCTAAGTAATTCGTCTGGTTCAGTCATGCGATTACTGCCGAACGCCATCTCTCCAAGGGCCGTGCTGTCGGCCGGGCAGACCTTGCGTATGCCGGATTGGATGAGTCCCAACCCGGGTTATGCGATTGATGCTGCTGCTCCGGGTAAAGAGGGCTTGCTATGTATCGCGACGGATGAGGATGTGTATCCCAAGTTAGGTGAAGATTTGCAAGTGGCTGGATTAACCCCACTGCCGAATGTGGCGGGCTTGCCAGATTTATTGCAGCGATATACCAGTAAATTAAATGACCAATTTAGTTATTCGGCGATTTATTGGGATGTGATTCCTAAGAAAACGACTAAGCCTGCCAAATGAAATGGCAGGTCACGTTAACCCCTTCATTGCTTGCCATGAGTTTATTTGACGAGAAAAGTATTTTTCGTGAACTTCTACTCATCGTTTTTTTCTTCATGAGCGCGGTATCGAGTGCGATTGCAAATACACCGTTATCGAATACACCCTATGCCTGTACCGATCTGAATAGTAATGACGCGCAGTGGGAAAGCACCAAAGAGTGCTCTGAACTCGCTTTTAATGTTCCTCTGCTAGATACGCCTGCACGCTCATCAGGGCCTGAGGTTGCTGATATTGATAGGGACCCGATCTCGACAGCGCAAAAAATCGAGTTGGATCGATTGTCGGTATTGGCTGCGCAAGCTGAAAATGCGAACAAAGCCTCAAAACTATCCAAGCCCGAGCAGGCGAATGCGGCCTGGATTATGGGTTTACTGACTTTACACGGTCGAGGTTTACCGGCCGACGTGAAGCGCGCTAAGTCATGGTTTCAAATTGCGTGGCAGCAGGGTGAAAAAATGGCGAGCGCGGGTCTCGCGTGGTGCGAGATGGTCGGGTGCGGTATGCCGCCCGATTTGGCGAAGGCGCGCTACTGGCGAACTCAACTGTCTAAAGTGAATCGCGGACGGGCGCTGTATTTCGAATGGCTAGCACGAACGAAATCGGCACCGCTAGACTTACAGAATGACGCGGATGCTAAGTCCGCCATCGACCAAATCCCACACCACAAATTACTAGTTGAAGCGGCTAATGCCGGCGACATCCATGCTCACATAGAGCTGGGGATAGAGAGTGCTGCAAAAAATCAGTTGAATGAAGCGCTGCAGCATTTTGTCTTTGCCGAGCAAAACTCCAGCATCGTATCGAATAATGCTAGCCACATTAGAGCAGAAATTATTGATGCGAAATCTATTGCTGCACGACCGCAATCTGGTTTAGATCGCAATGAATTGGCTGAATCCAGTTGGCTGCAAGCTCGCCGTTATCACCGAGGTGAAGGTATACCTATTAACTATGTTGAGGCGATTCGTCTTTACAGAAAAGCCGCTGATTTAGGTCATCTACAAGCTAAAAAAATGCTGGATTTAATTTTTTCGCAATCACTAGACTCAGGCACGATTAATATTTTTTGGATGCAGAGATTGAGTCGTGTGGATGTCTCTGGATTGACCCCTCAATTACCCATCGTTGATGGACCAGTTTTACTCGAGCGCGAAGAAACGGGATTAACGGATTTTATTCCGCGTGTTTGGACTAAGGCCTACCCTACCACTAATCAAAATCTGGCGCCTTGCCAGCCTCAAATAGCGCCCTGTTGAACAGCGTCCCTGCCTCTTAAAATGTCATTCTGATGTGTGTAAACCTCATATGCTGTACCGCAAAAAACTGAGCGTGCGTTCGCACGATTATTTCCGGTCAGGATGAATAAAGACTTACGAGTAATTTACATTTTTTTTGCGATTTTAGTCGCTAAATTTGCGTGAAACTTACTCGGAAATTACACGATTTATTTTTTAATATTGGTACTGAATTTTTTGCAGATTTATTTTGCAAATAGCTGAATTTTTTGGCTATGTATTGGTTGATTTTTTCATGATTACTTGTATTATCCGCTGGCCTGATAGGTGCTTTTTGATAAATTGGTGGTTGTTTCTAAAAAAGCACTTAAGTAAGGGTTGTGTATGAGATGGCAAGGAGTCAGTTGGGGTCTTGTCATATTTAAAATGTCGATTCGTTTTAATGAACGAACTGGATGGAGACAAAATGAAACTATCAAAAAAACTCATGACAGCAGCCGTCATGCTGGCTTCGGCTCAGCTGGCAAACGCAGCTGAAGGTTGGGGCGTCTACGGTGGTGACACTGGCAATACGCGTTACAGCGAGGCCAAACAAGTTACTGCAGCTAACGTCAACAACCTGCAAGTTAAGTGGGCACTTCAACTCGGTACTAACCGCTCGCAAGAATCGACACCGATTCTGGTTGGCGACACGATGTATGTCACATCATCGTTTGGTCCTAAGAACGTGTTCGCAGTGAATGCAAAAACGGGTGAAGTCAAATGGCGTCATTCGCCAGAGATGCCAAAGAACGTTGATCAGTTTGCTTGCTGCGACGTTAACAGCCGCGGTGTAGCTCACGCTAACGGCAAGATCTTCTTTGGTCGCCTAGACGCTAAGCTGACAGCTCTGGATGCAAAAACTGGTAAAGAACTGTGGACATCGACAGTTGTCGATTACACCCAAGGTACTGTGATCACTTCGCCTCCTACAATCGCCAAAAACTTGGTGATCACTGGTTTCGGTGGTGGTGAGTACGGCGTAGTTGGTGCTCTGGTTGCTTATGATCAGAACACAGGTAAAGAAGTTTGGCGTACTAACACCGTGCCACAAGCCGGTGAAAAGAATGCCGACACATGGAAGGGTGACTCCGCTAAGCATGGCGGCGGCGCAGCTTGGTTCATCGGTTCTTACGATCCTAAGTTGAACCTCGTTTACTACGGCACATCGAACCCAGCTCCTTGGTCAGCTGTTATTCGTGGTAACGACAGCTCCGACGTGGGCAAGTTCTCAAACCTGTACACCGCTTCTGTAGTGGCTCTGAATCCTGACACTGGCAACATCCAGTGGCACTATCAGTTCACACCACATGATGCATGGGACTACGACGGTGTAAATGAACTGGTGTTTGCTGATCTGCCTATCGAAGGCAAGACAACTCCAGTCATCATGCAAGCTAACCGTAATGGTTTCTTCTACGTTATCGATCGCGCTAACGGCAAATTGCTGTCAGCTAAGCAGTTCGTTGACGGTGTTAACTGGGCGACTGGCATTGACCTGAAAACAGGTTCGCCTATCGAAGCTCCAGGTAACAGCAAGCGTCCTGGTTTGAAGCGTAAAGCATCGAATGTTTGCCCGAATCTGATCGGTGGCAAAAACTGGATGCCTATGAGCTACAACAAGCAGACTGGTCTTGTTTATATTCCAACGATCAACCTTTGCATGGACATGGAAGGCATTCAGGAAGATTACAAGCGCGGTCAGTTCTATCTCTCCGTGAACTTTGATCTCGGCAAGATGGGCCCTGGCGGTCACGGTGGTGGACTGAAAGCTTGGGATCCAGTGAAGCAAAAAGAAGTCTGGTTCCAGAAAAACTCCCTGCCATTTAATGGCGGCACGATGACTACGGCATCGGGTCTGGTATTTGCTGGTGACATCCAAGGCATGTTCCGTGCATTTGATGCAAAAACTGGCAAGGTCCTCTGGCAGTTCAATACCGGTTCCGGTATCACTGCTGCTCCGATGACGTATGTAATCGATGGCAAACAATACGTGGCTGTTGTTTCAGGCCGTACCCAATCGATCCCAGCTTTCTTCGGCGAGCTTGGCGAGAAGATGGTTAACGCTAGCCCAGAAGGCGGCACGATGTTTGTTTTTGCTCTTAACTAATACGGAGTTGATGTAATGCCCAAGTCGTTTATCACGCCATGCAGATCTGCGTTGAAGACTGCGTTGATTGTTGCCGGTATGTTGTCGATGTCACTGGCCTGTGCAGACCCGTTAAAGGTTTGTTCAGACCCTGACAATATGCCGTTCAGTAAGTCCGAAGGATCCGATAAGGGTCTGTATATCGAGCTTGCTGAAATGGTGGGTAAGCGCTTGGGCACCTCCGTTGAATACGTGTGGTGGTTGACACACAACCAGCGTCGCGCTGTCCGAAATACGATGGACAGCTGCGATGCTTACTTTGCATTGCCAGCAACCGCTGACTACAAAGTCAGAGGTGCAGAAAGAACTCATGCATTTTTAGATGTTGGTTACGCGATTGTCGGACCAGCGTCGTTTAAATTAAGTGCATTGGATGATTTAAAAGGAATACGTGTAGGTGTGCTGCACGGATCACCTCCGCATGTATTGCTGTCGTCAGAAACTGGCTTCGAGCCACGTAATTACCGCACTCAGGAAGATGTATTCGCTGCACTGGCTGCAGGCGAAGTAGAGCTCGCAATTTTGTGGGGTCCGAGTGCTGGATTTGAAAATAAGACGACACAAAATAACCGTTGGAAGATTACCCCAGTGGCAGGTCAGGGCTTAAATGGTCAGATCGCCGTGGCGGTCTCCAAAAACAAACCTGAGTTAAAAGAAAAGATTGATCAAGCGCTGACTGAATTGCAGCCTGAGATTAAAAAGCTTCAGCAGAAATATGGTTTCCCGCAAGCGGCGCCGGTAATGCTGGATGCGAAAGCTTCATGGTTGACGACAACGCAGCAAGTGGCAGGTGGTCATGCTCCTGCAGGCACCATAAAATTTGCGGATAAGCCAACACTTTCACACGCTCATTCTGAGGCGGTTGATCTTCGTTTGAACATGGTAAAAGTTAGCGATACGAACATCGAAGAAACTAAATCGATGTTTAATAGCCGCTGCTCACATTGCCATGGACAAAACGGCGCAAGCCCGCAGCAAGAACGTGATTTACGTAAGCTAAAAATTCGCTATGCTGATAAATGGCAAGAAGTGGCTCACACCACAATTACTAAGGGACGCCCAGACATGGGTATGCCAACCTGGGGTGGAACGATTTCGGATGATGACATCAAGCGCATTATTGGATTCCTAGAAACCATACAGAAGTAACCAAGTTAATCGTTTAAATAAAACCCCGCTAGGTTGTAAGACCTAGCGGGGTTTTTAATTGGCTAACATGATTTGTTTTTAAAAAAATCAGAAGCCACTTTTTATGTCTGACTCAATAAATCAATGAACCCCACCACCGCGCCGCACGATAGAGTGGCCAGTGTTCCTGAAATAAGGGTCTTGGGGGCGAGTTCAAGAATATCTTGGCGACGGCTGGGGATCATCGTGGTTAATCCACCGATCATGATCCCCAGACTGCCGATATTGGCAAAGCCGCACAAGGCGTAGGTCATGATCAGGCGGCTGCGCGGAGATAGACTCTCAGCGGGCAGTCTGGCCAGATCAATATAGGCAACTAATTCATTCAAAATCGTTTTGGTACCCAGTAGGGCACCGGCGGTGCCGGCCTCAGCCCAAGGAATGCCCGCTAGCCATGCAATAGGCATCAATAACAGCCCCAGAAGGCGTTGTAATGACCAAGCAGAACCGTCATGGGGTACCCAGCCCAGAAGTTGATTAATGATCGCCAGTAGGGCTACCGCGACAATCAAACACGCAATAATGTTTAACAGTAGCTGCAGGCCTTCAGCAGTGCCTCGGTAGATAGCCGACATGGCGCTATAGTCTGATTCAATAGCGATCTGCTCACTGCCCGTGCCGTGGCCCTGATGTGGAATCATTAGGCTGGCAAACATGATGGCGGCAGGTGCACTAATGAACGAGGCCGCCAGTATGTGACCCAGTGCATTCGGTACCAGAGGGCCGAGGATGGCGGCGTACAGCCCCATCACGCTGCCTGCAACGCCTGCCATACCGGCGGTGAGGATAACGAACATTTCGCCGCGTGAGACTTTCTCAAGGTAGGGTTTGACTACCAGCGGCGCTTCAACCATGCCCAGAAAAACATTCGCTGCGGTCGACAAGCTAACAGCACCGCCGACGCCCATCACACGCTCCAGCAGCGTACTCATGTGTGACACCAGCCAAGGCAGCACTCGCCAATAAAACAGCAAAGCGGAAAGAGCGCTCATAACCAGCACGATGGGCAAAGCCTGAAACGCAAGTATGAACGTTGAGCTACCTGCATTCACGGCGAAAGGTGGTGCTGCACCTCCGAGATAGCCGAACACGAGCGACGTGCCTTCACGAGTGGCTTGCTCAATCGAGAGCATGAGCTGATTGAACGAAGCAAATAGCGATTGTGCAGCGGGAAGTTTGAGAATTAGTAGCGCTAACACCCACTGCAGTAGCGCACCACAAATCGCAGTGCGCCACTGTATGTGAGATTTGTCTTTGCAGATCAGCCAAGCGATGCCCAGCAATCCGATATAGCCGACAATGGACTGAACGATCAGATTCATTGGTCGCTAGTTCTCATTGTGATTCTTCAGTCCTTGTCAGGTACAACGGTAATTTCTATCGTCTTGCGATATTTTTCACCAAAGGACCGATGAGCACCGTCACCTAGCTGAAGCGTTAGTTTGAATTTACCCGGAGGTAGAAATACTACAGTTTCAGACTGACCTTTGTCGTAGTGTTTGTACTGATCGTTTCTGGGTATGGTGTGATTCTCGGGAACATCGGTGGCATTAATCAGCAAATGAAAATGTCCTGTGCCAGGTGTTTCAGTATTAGATTTAGCGAGCGTTTTCCCATCAACTGAAAATTTAGCAGTGAATGTCGAAGTTACCGTGTCGCCGTCTTTGGGTTGAATGAAATCTACTCCTTCAGCCTGTGCAGCGCAGCTCAAGAGTAATGCAAACATACTGGCTACTAATTTTATTGTTTTCATCTCGTCTCCTTTCAATGCGAAAAACACAAGTCCTGATCCTTATTCTAAATGAAGTGAATCGAAGTACAGTTATTCTTAGTCAGTCTCGTTTAGCTGATGAGCAAAAGGCAGCGCAAAGGAAGGGCCGGTTTAAAGCGAAAAGAGATAAAAAATTAGTAGTTAGCTAAGAATTGGGCACTAAAAACAGCGGGGCAATAGGAGTTGGCGCGGATAGCCAAGAGTATGACTAACGCCCTACGATATCTTGTTTAAGGCTATTCACTTTGGCGATGATGGCATCGATGTCAGCGGGTTCAACTTTCGCCGCTAACAGAGAATCACGAAGAAGCTCAGCAGTGAGATCAAACGAGGTCGCCGTGATATTTAAACCGCCATGGGCGTCGCTCATATTACGACCCGCATACTCAGCGGGTGTTTTGCCCATGGCCATGGCGACAAAAGCGACTTGATGCATGATTAGGTGTTCCATATCAGTGCCATCAAAATAACGCCTTAAATTGGGGCGTTTCATGACGCGCTTATAGAAGTCCCTAACAATGACTGTAACCGTTGGCACGCCACCGTATTTATCAAATAATGTTTGTTCCATAGTGCTGTAGCTTACCGAAAATTTCATTCATATGCAGCTTAGATTTTTGCAATGATTTTGTAGGAGTGAGGCTGAAAGTATGATTACGTCATTGAATGGATTAATTCGCTAGCCATTTCTGCCAACTTACCTCAGCCAATGCTTCGTATTCACTTCTAACGGCAGCTGGGATCAATTTGGGAATGATGGGTACGTAGGAATAATTTTTCCCTTGGATTCGATATCCCTCAGCCCACGCACCACACAAAACCACTTCTTCTTTGAGTGTGGCGTGTCGACCGCTATAGGTTTCTTTAAATTCTTGTAGCACTGATTTTCGACGTTCTATTCCATCATCACGAGTAGCATTGCCTGTGCGCTCTTTCTTCTCTGTGACATACAGATTTTCAAACACGTTCACAAAATGCTGAAAATCAGTAGCAGAAGCGTCATTGTCTTTATGCGTTTCGCTCAACATAAAAAAAATCGCAGAACAGCGTCCAGCTTGCGTTTCAAATCGCGACTCTTGAGCGACGACTTGAGGGCATATGCAGAACAAAGCAATCAGAGAACACAGCGAAAGAAGCTTGGTCGATGGGCTCATAACAAAAAAATCTCCACTTTCAATACGCAAGCTAGTGTGCCATTGTGGCGGTAGTCATAATATTAGCTACAGCATAGTATAGTCCTGATAATTAACCTTTAAAAACCTACTTAATCGCCGCGTTAGATTGGTAGTCTTGGCAAACTCAGATTAGTTCAGAATTTTCAAATAACATTCTTTAGACATGACTATGCCAAGCTGGCAGGCCCGATTAGCAAGTTTCATCATCCGTCGACGCATCAAGCCGCGTTTGGGCGATATGTCTAACCTTCACTACGTACGAAAAATATTCGGGCAACCGTTGCCCACACCTCCTGGCGGTCAGTTCACGCCGGCCACCGTGGCAGGTGTCAGTGGTGAGTGGGTGACGGCTAAAAGTAAAAATACTTCGTTAGGTACCCTGCTGTATTTACATGGAGGTGGTTTTATTGGTTGCTCGTCGGTGACGCATCGCGCGCTTACCGTTGCGTTGGCATTAAAAGGCTGGCGCGTTTTTGTTCCAGATTATCGTCTCGCACCCGAGCATCCTTTTCCGGCAGCGGTTGAAGATGCGGTTGCGGTGTGGCGCGAACTGTCTCAAACCATCCCAGATCAACGATTGGTTGTTGCTGGTGATAGTGCGGGTGGTAATTTGTCTTTGTCCTTAATGCTGCATGAAAAATCGGCGGGTCGTCGTCTACCGGATGCAGCAGCCCTTTTTTCGCCGGGGACTGACATGACCGGTCAAAGTCCTTCATTACAAACCAATACCGATAGCGATGCCATGTTTCATGGCGCAGCGTTGCAGCAATTAGTGATCGCGTATTTGCAGGGACATGACCCTGAAGATCCATTAGCGTCTCCCTTGATGGGTGATTTAAACGGTTTACCTCCGCTGCTTGTGCATGTGGGTGCTGATGAAGTTTTACGTGACGATAGTTTGCGATTGGTAGAAAAAGCAATTGCACAGGGTGTGCATGTCAGAGCCCAAGTTTGGCCCGGTGTATCTCATGTGTGGCAATTACTTTGGCAATTGCCCGAGGCAAAACAATCAGTCCAGCAAGCATCCGATTTTTTACGTGATGCTCGCGTGCTATCAGATCAACAGCCCGAAGATATCGATGTGGTGATTGTAGGTGCAGGTCTATCAGGTATCGGTGCGGCGTCTATGTTGCAGCAACAGTGTCCACAGCAATCCTTAGCGATACTGGAAAGCCGAAGCGTGATGGGTGGCACTTGGGATTTGTTTCGCTACCCGGGCATACGCTCTGATTCGGATATGCACACCATGGGTTATCGATTTCGACCATGGGGCGATACCGCAGCGATCGCTGAAGGTTCAGCTATCCTGAATTACGTGAACGATACAGCGACTGAGCGTGGCTTGAATTATTTGATTCGTTATCAGCATCGAGTGATAGAAGCTAACTGGTCAACGCCTGATGCGCGTTGGATATTGACGCTGGAAGTAGGTGAAAAACGCGAACGCAAAACGATTCGCTGCAAATTACTTCACATGTGCTGCGGCTATTATCGTTACGATAGAGCGTATCGGCCTGAGTTTACAGATGAATCAGCGTTTAAAGGTACAGTAGTTCATCCTCAATTTTGGCCGGCTGATTTGGATGTCAATAACCAACACATCGTGGTGATAGGTAGTGGTGCTACGGCCGTCACGCTAGTGCCTGAACTCGCACGCTCTGCGGCGCATGTCACCATGCTGCAGCGCTCGCCTACGTATGTAATTTCATTGCCATCGCAAGACAAAATAGGGCGATGGTTGAAATCGTGGTTACCAGCTATGTGGGCTTATCGATTAGTGCGATTTAAAAATATCGCAACCAATATGTTTTTCTTTAAGTTGTCTAAGCGCTGGCCAGAGGCAATCAAAACGCATTTAGTTGGATTGGCAGCACGACAGCTAGGCTCAGAAAAATTAGCAAAACATTTTTCGCCCAACTATCGCCCGTGGGATCAGCGATTATGCGTTATACCAGACGGTGATTTATTCAAGGCAGTGCGAAACGGAAGTGCATCAGTAATCACCGATACTATTGAGCGCTTCATATCGGACGGTGTTCGTCTTTCTTCGGGTCAGGATCTGAATGCAGACATCATAGTGACTGCGACGGGACTTGAGCTCAGTTTGATGGGTGACATCGTTATTCATGTTGATGGCAAAAAGATCGACCCATCAGAAACGATGGCTTATAAAGGCATGATGTTTAGCGGTGTGCCGAATCTGATTTATACCTTCGGTTATACGAATGCGTCGTGGACGTTAAAAGCGGATCTGACGGCGGAATATCTCTGTCGCTTAATTCAGTATATGCAAAAACACACTTTAGATACGGCGATTCCTGAACCTCACTCTTCGGTTAAGCCACGTGCTTTTTTAGATTTTACGTCAGGCTACGTGCAGCGCGCGGCCAAGCAGTTACCAAAACAAGGTGATACAAAACCGTGGAGGCTGTATCAGAATTATTTATTGGATTTATTAACGATACGCTATTCACGCATTGACGATGGTGCTTTGCGGCTGAGTCGTCAGCGGCTTTCTGATTGATAACATGATTGACAGCATATAGTCATGATCATGATAATCTGCACTGGAATTCCTGCTGCGTTGGCAGCGTGATCTAGTAACGCCCACAACAACAACTAAGAGGCACTTACCATGGCATTTTTTTCCGGTTTTAAAAAGCATCGTATTCGCACCAGTGGCGCCACCATCAATGCCGTCAGCGCAGGAAGCGGTGAGCCGGTATTACTTTTGCACGGTTATCCGCAAACTATGGCGTGCTGGCATGAGTTAGCACCTGAGCTGGCTAAAAAATATACCGTGATCTGTGCTGATTTGCGTGGCTATGGTGGCTCATCTAAGCCCAAGGGATTGCCTGATCACGGCAACTACTCCAAGCGCGCTATGGCACTTGATATGGTGGAGTTGATGAGCGCATTGGGTCATGAAAAATTTCATTTGGTGGGTCATGACCGTGGGGGTCGTGTGGCGCATCGATTAGCGCGCGATCATGCCAAACGTGTTCATACACTAACGGTGCTCGATATTTCGCCGACACTAAAAATGTTTGAAAGTACGAACCTAGCGTTTGCGACGGCCTACTATCACTGGTTTCAAATGCTGCAGCCTGCACCTTTACCCGAGAAAATGTTGCAAGGCATTGTGCCCTTTAATATTTTGGGTCGCGTGGGTCGTTCAGAGTTGGATTTGTCAGCCTTTAACAAGGCCGCTATTCGCGAATACGTAAATGCTTTTAAAGATCCTAAAGCCATACACGCTAGCTGTGAAGATTATCGTGCCGCAGGTACGATCGATCTTGTGCATGATCGTCGCGATCTGCATAAAAAATTACGCATGCCCGTCATGGCGCTGTGGGGGAAGCATGGTGTGATTCATAAAATGTTTAATTGCTTAGAAGATTGGCGTGAAGTGGCTGAGAATGTGACCGGCCGCGCAATCGATTGTGGGCATTTCATTCCCGAAGAAGCGCCTGCAAAAACTTTAGCTGAGATTCGACGTTTCTTGCGCAGCCACCCGATGTAACGAAGGCAGTGGCTTTGAAACACGACGGTCAATAATTTAATTACAGAGTGATTATGAATACAAATCAAGGTTCTCGATTTTTATGGCGAGTCACTCTGTTGGGGGTGCTCTCAAGTGCTTTTGCAATCACCTCAGTACAGTCTGCGACAACACCCATCGTTATTAAATTTAGTCATGTGGCTGCCATAGGCACGCCAAAAAGTCGTGCGGTTGAACGCTTCAAGCAATTAGTTGAAACCAGTACCGAGGGTGCGGTGCGGGTCGATGTTTATCCCAACAGCACGCTCTACAAAGATAAAGAAGAACTCGAAGCTTTGCAGATGGGTGCGGTACAGATGTTGGCGCCAACCTTGTCAAAATTTGGTTCGCTGGGTATCAAAGAATTTGAGCTATTTGATTTGCCGTTTCTGTTTGCTGATCATGCCGCTGTTGATCATGTGCTCGAGGGACCTATAGGTAAACAATTATTTGCCGGTCTAGAAAGCAAAGGTATCAAGGGACTCGCATACTGGGATAATGGTTTCAAAATGATGTCGGCGAATAAGCCTATTCATGTTCCCGCTGATATGCGTGGTTTAAAAATACGTATTCAAGGCTCGAAAGTGATTGATGAGCAGATGCGTACTTTGGGAGCCAACCCCCAAGTTATGTCATTTTCTGAAATGACTCAGGCCCTCCAATCGGGTGTGGTCGATGGCGCTGAGAATCCACCACTGAATTTTTACTCGCAAAAAGTCTACGAGGTGCAAAAACACCTGACCTTAACCAACCACGGCTACATGGGTTTTGCGGTAATCGCGAATAAAAAATTCTGGGATGGACTGCCACCGGATCTTCGCAAAAAACTTGATACGGCCTTGGTGGAGGCGACACGGTTTAATAATTCAAATTCTCAGCGCGAGAGCGCAGAAGCCATGGAAGCGATTCGTAAGACAGGCATGACGACAATTTATAAGCCGACTAGCCAAGAAATGGATCAGTGGCGACAGGTACTGCTACCGGTGCATAAGAAAATGGAAGACCGCATCGGCAAAGGCTTGCTGGATGCGGTCTACAAAGATCTGGGGCAGAAGCGCTAGGGCTTCTACGCCGCTGTCAAATTGAAAACAAACTCAATTTGAAGAGTGATCTGAGCCTTGGGATGGGGTGTGATCAGCGGAATGATCCGATGAATGATCATGCGAATGATCGGCCTTAGCTTGCTCGATCTCTTTGATTTTGGCTTCCAGCTCATCTTGGTCCGTTGTGAAGGACTGAATCAGGTTCTGGTAGGCCACTCGGGTTTCCATTTCAGCGGCGACTGACTCACCAACTGGCGTGGGTTTCTGTTCACGTTTCGCTTTTTTTGACATAAGCAACCTCAATTATCATTGAAATAATTATCGGGAATCTGTTGAGCACTGCAGCCTTAACCTTACCATGACGCCAGCTACAAGCCTGAGATGATCACCATGCTCCTTAACCCTATAATTTTGCAGTGTGGGCTGGTAATCGGGTGCGATGATATCAGGCTTCAGTAGAATCGATGTTTTGATTGGTCAGTGGCTTTATGCTTAACTTAATCAGTGTGTTTTTCCATCGTTTTTTTCATCACTCACTCTATGTCTACTGATTCACTGGCCGGGTTTAAGCAACAGCAGCGCGAAATGTGGTCATCCTTTGCGCCGTCGGCAATTTTCACCACGCCGGTCGCAGCGAATTTGGTTGCCTTTGCAGGCATACGCGCGGGTCAGCGTGTGCTTGATGTCGGGACGGGTACGGGTGTCGCAGCGATTACGGCCGCCCGAGTGGGTGCCGAGGTCTCAGCACTTGATTTGACGCCTGAATTGCTAGAGCAAGCCAAGCAAGATGCGGCCATCGCCGAGCAAGCGGGTATTCATTGGATAGAGGGTGACGCAGAAAACCTCCCTTATCCAGACAATAGTTTTGATATCGTTATCAGCCAGTTCGGTCATATGTTCGCGCCCCGTGCTGATGTGGTTGTGCGTGAAGTGCATCGTGTACTAATGCCGGGCGGTCTATTCGCGTTTGCCAGCTGGCCTCCTGAGCATCTGATGGGGCGGGTATTTGCCTTAGTTGATACGTATGCGGCTAGCCCTACTTCTCACGATGCTGCGCCTCAGCTCTGGGGCGATACGCACATCATTACTCAACGCTTAGCGAATTTTTTTGAGGCGCCGTTTTTTGAGCGCGGCGTTATGCTCACACCGGCACTCAGTAAGTCGCATCGGCGGTTAGCGTTTGAGCGTTCTTTTGGTCCTATGCGTCAGGCACTGCAAGACTTAGCAGCAAGGCCGGAAAAAATTCAGGCACTGCGTAAGCAGATGGATGACTTGATAGAACCTTACTGCCTGAATAATCAATGCCATCAAAGTTATCTGATGTCTCGAAGCCGCGTCATCAAATAATTAGTGAAAATTAATTTATAGGATCGAGAGGTCAACCATGCAGCATGAACCTACGCATAGCACAGAGCATCACGCAACTAAAGATGGCGATGATTCAATTGCTACGTCGTCGCAACTACCAAATCAGATCGAGAACCCTGAAAAAGTTTTGCTCGAGCGCTTTCGTGAATCGCGTCAGAGTATTCTGATTCAGGTGTATTTTTATGGTGGTATTACAGTGTTCGCGTTGTGCGCCGCGATTTTCTTGATGATGTATCTCGCCTGAGTTGAGAGCGAAGCGGGCAGACGCTATGGTCTGCCCGAACTGATGCGGTGATTAGCGCTTTGAGTGCCAGTTTTCTGTTTGGCGTAGCGTGTTGCTCAATACGAGAACTAAGCTAATAAAAATTAAGGAAAAAATTCCGTATACCATGGCGATTCACCTTTCATTAATAATTCACTCTTCAGTTACAAAAATCACGCACAGATGTTATTCGTAATTAAACATCGATGTGCGCGGGCTAAACTCATTTAGGCGCGTACTCTGGACAAACACTGTCCAGTACAGCTTCGTTAATTTTTCCCGTTCCTATTTTTACCCAATCGCCTATCGTTTTAAATTCTCGCACTAGCGCACCTTTGCCATCGATTTCGGCATAGCTGCTCATGGAGTGAGTTCGCATACGTTCAGCTCGGCAATCGTATTCATCAATTGCAATGACGGAAGCGACGCCATCATCGGTTTTATGCCGCATATTCAGTAGCACTCTGACCGTCATGCGATCGCGTTTGGTGGCGATCGATTCAGAATCGACAAACACCACAAACGGATCAGGTGCACTGCTGTTGGGCTCAACCATCAACCACTCTGCATGGGTATCTGCTACCGGCAGTAGGCAAAAGAGGATTATCGCAAAGCACAGCGATGCAAATTCTCTGGGATACATAACGAACGGCATGGGGTGTGACGATTTCATGGCATCACCTCGGATTTTATAACTAAAATGTACGCGGATTTTGCTTGCAATTGGTGCAATACACTGGCATTTTTTGTCGCAATTAGCGTGGTTTGAACGGGTTTAGTCGTTACATTCAACCTGGCTGGTGCACATCCAGAATCCACATTCGGTGACTACATGCCTGGCTTGCTTATTTCGCGCCGCGCAGTAGTTTTTTACTTGCTCCCATCCAGTACCAGAAAAATTAAAGGTGCTGTAGGTGTAAGACAAAGCGTTCGGATTCGCGCTTGCCTTCAAAGTTGAGCACGCCGTGAGGGGCGCCACCATAACCATCCCCATTAAGCTAACCCAAAGTCGCTTTTGAGCGATTGTCGATTGAGCGATCATAATTCGTATGCAGGGCAACGGCTTGCTAGTGAGGGTGTGGTTTGCACGATATACAAAAAAGCCTGATGGCCAGGCTGGCTACATCATAGACGCATAGTCCCCGTAGCTTTGATTGTGTCTTTGCGCGATCACATCCAAGACGATTTCACTTAGGGATAAGTCGTCTGGGCTGTCGCTCATGCACTGATCGACGGCATTTCTAAAGTCTTGCATGAATTGGAATTTATCTTTTGTTTTTAGATACATTTCGTAGATTGAATATTCAGACGGCTCATCGAGGCCATGAAAATTTAAGCCTTCGGCGTAAATAGCCTGAAGTATTAGCTCGATCAGTTCGAGTTTGGACTGATCCATGAAGCGGAAATGCACTAAACCTTCAATCAGTAATTTCAGTCGATTAAAGTCTTCTTCCGTTTTTGTCCAGTGTTGGGTGCTTTTGCCCATAGTCCTCCTCCGTTTGAGGAGTTATTTAATAGTTATGTGTTTTTGGCCAAAACATTGGCTGCAATACAGACCATAGTCGAGTTCTGTTGGAAAAGACAGTAATTCATACTTTGGGACTAAAAAATGACTTGTGAGTCCCATCAAGAAATATGTTGGACTGCACAAAAATATCTTGACTTGTGTTTACTCGCCTCTAAAATGACCGCTGTTGCGTCGCACCATGCAACAACATAGTCGCAGTATCTAATATTAAATAAGTAAGCAAGGAGAATCGCCGTGAATCCTGCAGTCAACCAGCTTTCCCAAGCAACAAAGACATCCATGGAAGTTCAACTTCACGCTATGACGGAGCTGGCTGAAAAAGCACTCCAAGGCGTCTCTGAGCTCGTCGAACTCAATATGGCTACTGCTAAAGCATCATTCGAAGAGACCTCTGCCGTTGTTCAACAGATCCTCGGCGCTGCTGATGCGCAAGAAGCTTTTCATTTAGTTCAAGCACAAGCCCAGCCTAGCGCAGAAAAAGCTGCATCGTATGGCCGTCATTTGGCATCGATCGCTAGTCGCACTCAGGGTGAAATCGCCAAGTCAACACAAGAGCGCGTTGCTGAGACAGCGCGTCACGTGAATGGTTTGATCGATGACTTGACCCAAAAAGCACCAGCAGGGTCAGAAGCATTTGTTAGTGTTATGAAAGCCGGTATCGCTAACTCGAACGCCGCTTACGAGCAGTTCGTAAAAGTAAGTCAAACCGCTTTTGATAATTTCCAAGAGCAGTTGCATTCAGCGGGTAATCAGTTTTCAACGACCGCAACGAAGGCTGCAAAGTCGAAAAAATCCGCTGCCTGATAGTTATCAGCGCAATGTAAAAGAGCTGCTTTGGCAGCTCTTTTTTTTGATGTCACAAGGTCCTGGGTCAATTATGTTTTAAAAATTAAAACAAACGCATAATCGACAAGCTTTTTCAATTAAACGTGAACAGATATCAGTTGCAGTCGCTAAATTATCCCGGCAACATCCGCATTATTTGTCGCTTTTGTTAAGGGAAAACCATGTCTGCGCATGACAAGCCGCTCCATCAAAAATCTCAGACCTTGCTCACCGAGCGTGTTTCTATTTATGAGCCTGAGCAAGCCGATAGAGTTTTCCCCCGTATTCCTGAATTTAGTTCATATGCCGAGCACAGGGCTTACCTGAAGCAGCGTTTAGTCGCCGCTTGTCGTGCGTTTGCCTTGCACAATCTAGATTATGGATTTGCGGGGCATCTGACGGTGCGTGATCCAGAACATCCGCATTTGTACTGGACTAATCCTATGTGCGTGCATTTCTCACGCGTTAAAGTATCTAATCTTATATTGGCTGATCACGAAGGTAACGTGGTTGAAGGTGATTACGCTATTAATCGTGCGGGCTATGTGCTGCACGCTGCGGTTCATGAAGCACATCCGGATATTGTCGCTATGTGTCATGCCCATACTGAATACGGCACGGCGTTCGCGTCTTTGGGACGCCCCTTAGATCCTATCAGCCAGGATGCTTGTGCGTTTTATGAAGACCATGTCGTTATTCGTGAAGAAGCAGGGCAGGTAGCAGTAGAAACCAGCGCAGGTAATAGCATCGCTCCTTTGTTTGCAGGTGTCAGAGCCGCCATTCATCAAAATCATGGCTTGCTTACCGTGAGTCGTCACAGCATAGAAGCGGCAGCGTTTTGGTTTATCGCGCTTGAGCGTTGTTGCAAGCAGCAGCTAATGATAGAAGCCGGTGGTCACAAGCCAGTGCATGTGCCACATGATCGTGCGGTATACAGCCGTGAGCATGTCGGTAGTGAATACATTGGTTGGCTACATTTCCAACCCATCTGGGATCAGTTGGTGGCAACGCAGTCTGACATGCTCACGTAATTAGTTACTGTTTTGGGTGGTGCGATTACAAAATGCGTTCAGCGTTTAACAACGTCATCAGTTCGCCCGAGTCGGTTAAGGCTTTCAAATCTTGAAAACCACCGATCAGCATGCCATCGACAAAGATCATTGGAAAGGTGGGCCAACCGGTCCACATTTTTAGGGCATTACGGCGACGCCATTGCGAGAGATAGTTGCCGTATTCCAGATAACGATAATTCACACTAAGTTTGTCCAGCAGCTTGCGTGCGCCCGAGACCATGGGGTTGGTGGCCATGCCTATGATCACCACGCGATTATCCGCAACGCAGGCTTGAACCTCTTCGACGATATCTCTATGGCTGGAAGCGATCGTACTACGGGCTGCGGGATGTATCCAAAATTCATCTAAGACGTGGCGCGGCATGAGACTTCCTTATGTTGATGAGTGAGGCGATTAATTTGTTGCGTTGCGAAAACTATTTATACCCATTCCCTGTCTAACAGGCCACTCCGTCGGCATATCACGTCCCGGGGATGAGAATAAGTCATACATTGTAAATACTATAACTGATAAAAATTCTACATTTCTGTCGATTTTTCATGGAGTGGTCACAGAAGCAGGGTAATTTCGCAGGATATAAATAGTTCGGCAAATGGCTAGGGTGGTTAATCAGCTTTTGTTGAGATGGGTTTTAGGATGGAGACACATGGCATCGTTCAAATTAGCGCAGCTCTCAGACACTCACGTCGTCAGAAAACATTCGGTGTTAAGCAATGGTGTTGATAGTAACCACGCTTTGCGAGCAGCAGTTTATCAACTGATCAAAGCCGATGATATTGATGCAGTGCTGTTATCTGGCGATCTGGTTGAGCGCGGTGAAATATACGAATACTTCGAGCTAAGAAACATACTCGACCCGCTCATGGGTTTGAAGCCGGTGTATCTGATGCTGGGCAACCATGATGTGCGGGATAATTTTCTTGGTTTGTTCAGAGATTATCCTTTCATCAACCAAGCAAATAATTCATGGGGCGTTCAGTATTCAGTGACATTGAATGACACTCACGCATTGGTTGTGTTGGATACGCTCAAAGAAGGACGCGATGCCGGTTATTTAAGTGCCGACAAGCTGATTTGGCTTGATCGCACCTTGGAGCGGCACCGAGAAAAGAGTGTGCTGCTGGCAATGCACCACCCGATGATTGATGTTGGCAATTCCATGATGAACAAAATGAACTTGGTGAATCAGTCGGACTTGTCTGCCGTCTTGCAAAAACATAAAAACGTTAATCGGATTTTTTGCGGTCATATTCATCGTGAAATTACTGATGCGTTTGGTACGATTCCCGTTCAGGTGTGCCCAAGTACCGCCTTTGCGTATCCAGCGAATTTGAATGAGAGCAATGTTGATCAATTGTGCCGTGATAATCCGGGCTATCTGGTTCACGAGATCACTGACGGGGTGTTGACTAGTAAGCGCCACAACCTAGACTTGCACGCTAGTCTAGCGACGGCATAAGGCCGTTGCTTTCGCTGAGTATAAAAAAATGCCACGAGTCGTAAGACATCGTGGCATTCAAAGGAAGCGATACAGAGGAGACGTATCAATCCGAGGAGACAGACAAAATTCACTGATTGCCTGCAATCTGAAAAGCGGGGGATCATGTCATCCCAGCGCCACCTTTCTTCCGCTGCCTGCAATCTACGACTTAATTATCTGCCAGCAAGCTCGTAGCCACCATACGTTGATTGACGTAGCCCCTACGTAGTAGGACGTGTGAGATGGAGCGCGCTCAATAGGGTCCGTAGCCCTGAGTAGCCCCTTCGGACCTATTGGTCCAGCAAGCCCTGGGTACGTATAAAGTCAATCACCGTGTCTACGCCATCGCCCTTGCGTAAGTTGGTGAATACAAAGGGTCTATCTCCGCGCATTTTTTTAGCATCGCTGGCCATGATGTCCAGATTGGCGCCAACGTGTGGGGCGAGATCAGTTTTGTTAATAATCAGCAGATCCGATCGTGTAATGCCAGGACCACCTTTGCGGGGGATTTTTTCGCCGCCCGCAACATCAATCACATAAATCGTCAGGTCAGACAGCTCTGGGCTAAAAGTAGCCGCTAAGTTATCACCACCTGATTCGACCAGTATCAGATCTAAATCAGGAAACTCTGCACTCATACGTGCAATTGCTTCCAGATTAATCGAAGCATCTTCACGAATAGCCGTGTGTGGGCAACCACCGGTTTCTACGCCCATGAGTCGGTTCGCAGGAAGAGCATCGGCACGCAATAAAATTTCCATATCTTCGCGCGTGTAGATATCGTTGGTGATGACGGCCATGTCGTAGTCATCACGCATTTTTTTGCAGAGCATCTCGCACAGCGCTGTTTTGCCGGAGCCTACCGGGCCACCAATACCGACGCGCAGTGGATTAGGTGTAGTCATGTTAATGTCTTTCTATATAAAAAATCAGGAGCGATAGAGTCGGCTGTACTGCACTTCATGCTGCATCGATAGCAGTGACAGACCGGGCGACCAATTCGAGAGTTCATCATCCTTCAAACCGCGTGCTGTGAGCGAAGCTGCTGCTAGCGCTGGCTCAAGCGATAGCAGTAATCGCTGACCACTGACTTGACCGAGCGGCACAGATTTCACGCAGGCGATCACTTGATTTTCAGCCCATGAAAATAACAGGCCTATCAGTGCTTCATCAGATGGGATGTTGAGTGCGGCACACGCTGCAGCAAAAGCTGTGGGGAAGGCGACTTCAGGTAGTGAGCTAATAATCTGAGTGATGTCTTTACGTTCAGGCGTGAGTTCTTGCAGTAGTTTGGACAAGGAGTAACCCATCTGCACTGTCTCAGCACGAAATTCTGCGGTATCACGCGCGGCTAAAAAACAGTCATTCAATGTATGAATAGTCGACGCATCACCTGCCGAGAACGCTTGCATCAAACGCCAGCACATCGGTGCTTCAAAGCGTGCTACGACATCGTCCAGCATATCGACAATCCAATGCCGTGCGCTTGCTTCGTCATGCACCAAACCTTGCACCATGGCTGCTTCCAAGCATTGAGAATAGCTGTAGGCTCCAACCGGTAGTGATGGGCTGCAAATTTGTAGCAGTCGCACTAGCGCTGCTGCATTTATGCTCATGCCGGATCACCCGGGCGATGAATTTTTTGACGTAGTGGTATCGGCGCAAGTAAATGGGAATGGCCATCATCATGATGATGGCCGCCACCGTAGGCACCCGATTCGGGTTCGAAGGGCGCTTGTTCTTCGACGACATTGGCGCCTAGTCCTGCCAACATATCTTTGAGTACCGGGTCGCGGCGTATCCGAAGAAAGCCATCACCTACCTGCGCTTGCGTGTGGCGATTGCCCAAATGAAAAGCGCAACGCAATAAAGCTTGCGGCGATGCGCACTCTACTTTATAGGTTGCCTCTGCTGCAGCCACAACACGAATCACACGACCATCATCACCTTTAATGAGATCGTCGTGACGTAGCACCGTTCCGCGCACCGTAAAAACGGCCACTTCTTCGCCTGATGCTAATTTGGCGCGCAGCCGACTTTTTTCGCGTAATTCATACGGCAGTACCAATTCGCCAGCAATCGCATCGGCATGACTAACTTTAGTGTTAAGCGTGAGCATGGGGTCGTTAAAAAATAAAATCAGAATAAGAAGTAGCGTTGTGCCATCGGCAAAATTTTTGCCGGCTCGCAGACGAGTAGTTCACCATTAGCGCGTACTTCATAGGTTTCAGGATCGACTTCCATGGTGGGCGTATAGCCGTTATGAATCATGTCTTGCTTGCGCAGATGACGCATATTTTTTACTGCTTCAATCGACTTATTCAGTTTAAGTGTTTGACCCACACCTGAATCAAAAGCTGCTTGAGAAACAAACGTCAGCGATGTACGTAGCGCGCCGCCATACGCACCAAACATCATGCGATAGTGCACCGGTTGTGGCGTGGGTATAGAAGCATTCGGATCACCCATAGGTGCGGCTGCGATCATTCCGCTTTTTAAGATCATCGATGGTTTCACACCAAAGAAGGCAGGTTTCCACAACACCAGATCAGCCAGTTTTCCTGTTTCAATCGAGCCGACTAAATGCGATACGCCATGCGTAATGGCCGGATTGATGGTGTACTTAGCGATATAGCGCTTGGCGCGGGAATTATCATTACGCGAGCTGTCTTCTTTTAGCGCACCGCGTTGAGTTTTCATCTTATGTGCAGTTTGCCAGGTACGCATGATGACTTCACCCACGCGACCCATGGCTTGCGAATCAGATGACATCATCGAGATCGCACCGAGGTCATGCAAAATATCTTCAGCCGCAATCGTTTCGCGACGAATACGTGATTCAGCAAATGCAATATCTTCAGTGATGGCTGGGTCGAGATGATGGCAGACCATCAGCATATCCAAATGTTCATCCAACGTATTAACCGTATACGGACGTGTTGGATTAGTCGAAGAGGGCAACACATTGCCTTGACCTACAGCGGCAATAATGTCTGGCGCATGGCCACCACCGGCACCTTCGGTATGAAAGGTATGAATCGTTCTATCTTTAAAGGCAGCGAGAGTGTGTTCTAAAAAGCCCGCTTCATTTAATGTGTCGGTGTGAATCGCTACCTGCACATCCATGCGATCTGCAACCGACAAGCAATTATCAATCGCTGCAGGTGTTGTGCCCCAGTCTTCATGAAGCTTCAAACCAATCGCACCGGCCTGTACTTGTTCTTCCAGTGGCTTAGGCAAACTCACATTACCTTTACCTAAAAAGCCTAAATTCATAGGAAAGGCATCGGCCGCAGCGAGCATGGATTGAATATGCCACGGGCCCGGTGTACAGGTAGTTGCAGCAGTGCCGACAGCAGGGCCCGTACCACCACCGATCATCGTTGTCACGCCCGACATCAATGCTTCTTCAATTTGTTGCGGGCAGATGAAATGAATGTGAGTATCAATGCCGCCCGCCGTTACGATCATGCCTTCACCAGCGATGATTTCAGTCGCGCCACCAATGGCCATAGTCACATCGGGTTGAATATCGGGATTACCTGCTTTGCCTATCGCAGCAATGCGGCCTGACTTGATGCCAATATCTGCTTTGACGATACCCCAATGATCCATAATCAACGCATTGGTGATGACGGTGTCCATTACATCTTTGTAAGCACGTTGCGATTGACCCATGCCATCGCGAATGACTTTGCCACCGCCGAATTTAACTTCTTCGCCATACGTGGTGTGGTCTTTTTCAACTTCAATAAAGAGTTCGGTATCAGCTAAACGTATGCGATCGCCAGTAGTCGGCCCGAACATTTCTGCATACGCTTTGCGAGTAATCTTGCTCATGCTTTTTTCTCTTTCAGTGCTCCCATGACTTTGCCATTGAAGCCATAGACTTTGCGGGAACCGGCGAGTGCGACTAATTCAACCGTACGATGTTGACCAGGTTCAAAGCGCACCGCTGTTCCTGCCGTGATATTGAGACGCATACCGTACGAAACAGCACGATCAAATTCGAGTGCAGGATTAGTTTCGTAAAAATGAAAATGCGATCCAACCTGAATCGGTCGATCGCCTGTATTAGCGACTTTGACGCTGGCCGTTGCACGACCGACGTTCAATTCAATGTCGCCATCTTCGATGAGCATTTCGCCTGGGATCATCTTGTGCTCCTAGTAAGCGATTAGGGTATAGGGTTATGAACGGTTACCAGTTTGGTACCGTCGGGGAAGGTCGCTTCCACCTGAATATCTGGAATCATTTCAGCCACGCCTTCCATCACATCATTACGCGTCAGAATTTTTGTTCCTTCACTCATGAGTTCAGCCACACTGCGACCATCACGCGCACCTTCCATGATGGCCGCGGTAATCAGCGCAATTGATTCGGGATAATTCAGCTTTAATCCACGCGCACGCCGACGTTCGGCAACTAGTGCCGCCGTAAAAATCAGCAATTTATCTTTTTCTCTAGGTGTGAGTTCCATCGTCTCCCTCGTTGTGATGGATAGTTCAGGTATTCCATATACGCGGCACATGCGCCACTTGCCCGAGCAGAGCAGGTCGCAACACAGACCACGCGGTGAGCATCAGTTCACGCGCTACTTCACTACTGTTACAAAGATAGCGCACTACTACGACAGATTTTAATTGACTCGCTCCGAACTGACCTTCAACAGCTATCGGTTCACAGCGCGCCCGTACTTCGTCTAAACAACCCGCCGCAGGAGCATTCGCACCCGCAACGATTAACGTGGCACACACGGTATAGCCCGCTAAACCCAGAGGCGAAGTCATCATTCGACTATCTGCCCGGAGATCGCCTTGTTCAAACCAAATGGGTTTGTCATCACGCGTAATCATGAGTCGTTGACGCAAACGACCGTGAGTAAAACGTTCACCGTGGGCGGTACGACCAAAACATAATATTTCACAACCGAGATACTGTGCATCGGCCTCTAGTGCTATCTCACTATCTAAAACGACATCCGCACCATTAAAAAAAATAGTTTCTTGTGGCAGCCATTCCACTACCGCACTCGGCGCTAGTTGTAGTTTTAACTGCTGCTTTGATACATGACCATTCGCGCGATACCACTTCGCAGCACCGGGTGTAGATAGTAAAGCCCGTGCACCGTTTTCTAATTCAGCCTGCACACGCAATTCATCACCACCCACCACACCCCCTGGTGGGTGCACGATCACGACATGACACGTTGCCTCACCCTCGGGATACAGCGGCTTTTGTACGCGCAGTGGGCCACTGTGTAAGCGGTGAATCAATCGTGTGCAATCACCATCACGTCGAAAGCCTAATTCCAGCGTGGCCAGCAAATGCGCGCGTTCGTTCTCTGCTTGCGTGACGCGTGTGTTATCAGATTCAGCAGTCGAAATTCTCATCATGCAAAGCATAGCAGTTTGCATGCCATCAAAACAATCTAAGCGTACTGTTTTAACCGTGCTTACTTTTGGTGCGATAGCAAAAAATCATCGCCTATGCTTTTCTTTACCTTATGCACTCAGCTGCAGATACAGTTCAGGCAATGTAATCGGTAATTGTTCCAAGTTATCGATCACGCGATAGCGATGCGAACCAAAGATCTCTTTTAGGTAATCATCGCCGGCGCTATCGACAGAAACGCAAAAAACGGGCGTTCCCTCGGCTGTCGATTGTGCAACCGCACGCGCCGCATCTTTGGTCAGCATAGTCGGCCAGGGCATGTCAATGTCATGCGGCTCACCATCAGTTAATAATAAAATCAAACGCTGCTGCGTTTTTGCTTGATGCATCAATTGACTGGCATGCCGTATAGCAGCTCCCATACGAGTTGACCATTCACCTTCCAATGCCGCCATTCCTTGCAAAACCTGATCGTCGAGTGGTTGATTAAATTCTTTCAAGCGCAGGTAATGCACTTGATGCCGTCCGTTTGAGCGAAAACCATGAATCGCCCATTGATCGCGGCTATGTTCAATCGCACTACCTAGCAAGAGGCTGGCTCGTCGCATTAAATCCAGCATGCTGGTACCGTCGGCAGTAGGGCGTGAAGTCGATACCGATAAATCCATCAGCACTAACACCGATAGATCGGGTTTTTGTTTGTGGGCACGCTGGAACAGCGCTGCATCAGGATCGTGACCCGAGCGCAAAGCGATTTGCGCTTTAACCATCGCGTCGAGTTCAAGATCATCGCCTTCGGTATGCCGTGCAGGTCGTTGACGCTGCCCTTGCTTACGTGCCTGCAGTAATTGCGCAAGACGAGTGGATTGTTTTAATTGAGCCGCTAGCATAGCCGTCAAGTGGGATGAATCTGCTTGCTGTGGAATTTCTTCAATCAGAGTGCACCATTGACGACGGTAGAGACCGATTCGATCATCCCACTCGTCATAGCGCGCTACCGTAGTGTAGGCACTAGGAGGCGCTTCTTCAGCCGTCTTAGCGATGGGTAGTGTGCGCACACGCAATTCCTGCGTGGCGTTGTTATCCATGCGCGGCACCGTTTCATCTTGCTCGTTGGGTTGAGCTTGCGCACTGAGTTCGGACCGTGTTTCTTCGGGCGGCGCATCACTATCCCAAAGAAACAGATTGTCATCACGATAAACCGGCTCGATCACATACGACTTAGCATCAAAGCGTAAGCGCATCTGTCCTAAATCATTCCCTAAAAGCGATCCGATATCACGCAATGCCTGCGGATCGCTGTGTGATTGTTGTGATTCGCGATATAACTGCCGCGCTTTAATAATCCAGGGATTGGTATCTTCAACCGATGTATCGAGTAATGCTAACGATAGTCGTAGCAATAATGCGTTAGCAGTGAGATTGGATTCATTAGCAGAGTGAACACTAAAAAATTGTCGCCATAATCGGCGCAGGCCCGGCATTTCTTGAATAGCGAGTTGTTCAATCCGTGCATCCTCAAGCAAAGAAATAATCGCCATTTGCACAGGCTTAAGTTTTTTGCGTTCAAATTGCTGTGTTGAGAAAACACAATGGGCCGCAGCATGAGCAGCAGCAGCGCGGTACAAATCTCGTAAGGCGCCACCCTGATGCGAAGCGTAATGACGCGGAAGATGAATGCCTAGTTCTGAGATGAAGGGGCGTTGCAGGGGGCTATCACCGACGACTGGCCAGAGAGAAAATTCTTGATCCCACAATCCATGCAAATATGGACGTAGATGTCCTGCGGCGCTATCAAATCCCTGTCGTGGTAATTCGGTACTGCTGATGGGGTTCATCGCAAGCAGCTCTGTACGATTCCAGAAAGTGCTTCCAGCATGTCGGCATCATCGCTGATGGGTTGAACTAAAGCCATACGACAGGCCGCTTCCGGAGCGATACCGCCAACGATCAGTGCGCCTGCGTAAACTAGCATGCGCGTAGAAGCGCCTTCATCCAGACCATGACCTTTTAAACGGCGCATACGCGTTCCGATTTCCACCAATGTTTTACTCATGGCGCTATCGACACCACTTTCATGCACGATGATTTCAGCTTCGAGTTCGGGTAGGGGGTAGTGAAAATCAATCGCGACAAAGCGCTGCTTGGTCGATGGCTTCAGATCTTTTAACAGTCGCTGATAACCTGGGTTATACGAAATCACCAATTGGAAATCAGTATGAGCATTGACGATTTCATTACGGCGATCGATAGGCAGTGATCGGCGTGAATCAGTCAGTGGGTGAATTGCAACCACCGTATCCTGTCGCGCTTCAACGATTTCATCCAGATAGCAAATGGCTCCTGTGCGAGCAGCGCGAGTGAGCGGACCATCTTGCCAATACGTGCCTTCAGCATTCAGCAAAAAGCGGCCAATTAAATCACTGGCACTCGTATCTTCATTACAGGCGACCGTAATTAGCTGGCGGCTTAAACGCCAAGCCATGTGTTCAATAAATCGCGTTTTGCCGCAGCCAGTAGGCCCTTTAATCATCACCGGCAGTCGAGCCGCATACGCGGCTTCGAACTGCGCGACTTCATCGTGAACCGGAAGATAGTAAGGTTCGCGATCGATACGAGTGGCTGGAATGACTGCGGCAGTCTGCATTATTTATTTGTGTTTAGCGGTATCGGGATTGGGAATGCCAGGTATTGGGCATTCTTCTGTGCCAACCATTGGTCGCGTAATTTGCTCAACCATGGCGCGAGT